>JADFIH010000237.1 GCA_022566715.1 Pseudomonadota bacterium
CCACTGCTCTGGCGTTTTCAACTGGCAGCGTCTCTGAAGCCCAGGTGAATCGTCTTGTTGCCATACTGGAAGATGCCCGCAAGGGAACCCTTGAGCCGGACCAAGCAGCGGACAAGATTAGATCAGATGTCCCTGAACTTCAAACGCTGGCGGATGTCCTGCCAGCCGCGCCGGCCCCACAGATACGACGCGCGCGCTCCCTCGACGACGTCGAGGAGGGCGAGCACGGCCTGCGAGGCGGGCGCGTCCTCGCCGGCTGCCGGCGCCTCGTCGTCCCCGACCGCGGCCGGAATAGCGTCCGTATCAACGCGCAACGTCTGCAACGGCATCTCCTTCGCCACCTCGTGTGAGCGCCACCGTGGAACTTTAAGAGCGCCCGGTGTTTCCCGTCAGCTGCGGATGCAAGACAAGCAGGCCCCCTCGGCCCCCTTCGTAACTTGCCTTAAGTAGCGGAACTGTGGGCTCGGCGCAACATTTGTGGGGCACATTTGTGGGCACGGCGGACACGCGATGCCCCGGTGCCCGCTGGATAAGTCGCTGTACCGCCGCTACAATACCACAATTCGCGGCATAGCCGCCGCGGCGGGCCGACGTGGTGGCGAGGATGAGCGAGCGGGTTCCCACAGTCTGTGTCATCGTTGTCGCCTACGACAGCGGCGCCCATCTGGGCCGCTGCATCGCCGCGCTCGCGCGCCAGAGCTGGCGCGACTTCGAGGCGATCGTCTTCGACAACGCCTCGCACGACGGCGCGGTCGACGCGCTCGGCCCGCTGCCCGAGGGGTTCCGTATCGTCCGTTCGAAGCGCAACCTCGGCTTCGCCGGCGGCAACAACCGCGCGGCGGCCGAGACGCGCGCCCCCTGGATCGCCACGCTCAACCCGGACGCCTTTCCCGCCCCCGACTGGCTCGCCCGGCTCATGGCCGCCGTCGAGCGCCATCCAGACGCCGACATGTTCGGATCGACGCAGCTCCTCGCCGACGATCCGTCGCGCCTCGATGGCGCCGGGGACGTCTATCACGCGAGCGGCATCCACTGGCGCGGCCTGCATGGGCGACCGGCGGCGCTCTTGCCGCCGGAAGGAGAGGTGTTCGCACCGTGTGCGGCCGCGGCGCTTTACCGCGCGCGCACGTTTCACGCCCAGGGCGGCTTCGACGAGCGCTTCTTCTGCTTCTCGGAGGACGTCGACCTCGCCTTCCGGATCCGGCTCGCCGGCGGGCGCTGCATCCAGGTGGCGGATGCCGTTGTCCATCACGTGGGCTCGGGCAGCACCGGCCGAGGCAGCGCCTTCTCGGTGCGTCACGGCGTGCGCAACCGTCTCTGGACCTTCGTCAAGAACATGCCCGGCCCGTTGTTTTGGCCGCTATTGCCCGTGCATATTGCGGCGAACCTTGGCGCTCTCGTCATAGCCGTCGCCCGTGGCAGAGGAAGGCCCGCTTGGCAGGGATTGGGGGAGGCTGTGATCGGCATCGGACCGATCTGGCAGGCCCGACGCGAGCTTCAGCGCCGTCGGCGGGTATCCGCCTGGCATATCGCACGCGTCATCGCCTGGTCGCCGTTCGCCCTGTTCAGGCGGGCGGCACATGTCCTGCCGGTTCCGCCACGAAACGATGCTTGCCGCCGTGAGAGCGTGGGCCCCGCAAGATAAATGCTTGCCACCGAGCCGCGAACAGGTAAGAATAGGTAAAAGAAGCATAATCGGGGGTTGTATCTTTGGGAAGGATGATCGCAGCAGCAAAGACGCCGGCGAAAGCTCTGACATCTTCCTGGAACGCTCCAGCAGAAGGCGTCAGCGTCGTCATGGTCTCGTATTGGACCGGCCCCGTGCTGTTCGCGGCCATCGAGGCGGTGCTCGCCCAGAATCAGGAAGGCGTGGTCGAGCTCATAATGGTTGACAACGGCAATCCGCCCGCGGTCACCAAGGAACTCGCGCGTCGCGCAAAGACCGAGCCGCGGTTGAGGCTTGTCAGCGGTCACGGCAATATTGGGTTTACGCGCGGCTGCAACATCGGGGCGCGCCGGGCGGTCGGTCGCTACCTGCTGCTGTTGAATCCCGATTGTTGCCTTGGCCCCGGCGCGATCCCCGCCTTGCTGGCCGAGGCCTCAGTGCTTGGCGATCACTGGATGCTCGGCTGCCGCGTGGTCAATCCTGACGGGAGCGAACAGCGCGGATCGCGGCGGGCCTTGCTCACGCCGTACACGGCTCTGGTCGAGGCATTCCGGCTCGACATGTTGGCTCCGCGGCTGTTCCGCCGCCACCGGCTCAACCACCATGATGATCCGCCCCCTAACGGGACCGCCCGCATACCCGCCATCAGCGGCGCATGCATGATGCTGCCGGCCGCGACCTTCCACGCCATGGGCGGGCTGGACGAAGGCTATTTTCTACACGTCGACGACCTCGACCTCTGCCTTCGGCTGGATAGGGCCGGGATCCCCGTGTATTACGCCCCGCACGTGGAGGTGGTCCATCACGTGAGTAGCAGCCGTGCCAATCCGGTTTCGGTAGAATGGCACAAAACCCGCGGCTTCTTACGCTATTTCTGGACCCACTTTCGCGGCCCCCTCTGGTTTCTTCTGTGGGGCCCTCTCAGCATCGGCGTTTTGGCCCGTTTCGGGATCAAGGCGATGCGTCTGCTACTCCATTCCGTGTGGCAACAGCTTTTCCCTTCTCAAGCCACGCCCCCCCCCCGCGCTCGGCCAAAATATGGAGAGCATGGACGGACACGCCTTCAGGCGACCGACTATGATTCAACACTGAAGTGAGCTAGAAAACTCGAGCTGCGTAGCGGTCAGCCTCGGCCCGCCTCCTGCGAATTAACCTGTCCCTACCAAAAATCAGATCCGGATATAGGCATGGTGGAGTCCGCCGAGTTTGGGCATCGGTGTGATCTTGCCATGGTCTTGAACTGGCCGCCCCAGCGGCGCGTCTTTGTCTAACCCGAGATGGGTGTCCCTCCTTTTTACCTCATCCGGGCCACCAGCGGTTCCTTCACCGCCGCCGGCGATGAGCTTTTCACCGCGAAGGAGGCAAGGTTTTTTCGGAAACGGCGTTTGGATTTGTCTGCCTGCCATC
>JADFIH010000238.1 GCA_022566715.1 Pseudomonadota bacterium
GGCCGCCCTCTCCGACATCCGAGATTTTATTATTCCGAACCGGATCGTCGGCGCCATGCTGCTTCTTTATCCGGTCCACGCCTCGCTAAGCGACGTCCCGGTAAACTGGCTGACCGACGTTTTGGTCGGCGCCGTGGTGTTTTTCGTTGGCGCCGCCCTTTTCCGAATGAAGTTCGTCGGCGGCGGCGACGTCAAGCTCCTTGCCGCCGTTACGATTTGGGCGGGCAGCGGCCTCGCTCTGCCGATGATCCTGGTCACGGTGTTGGCGGGCGGCGTCCTCGGCGCGGTTGCGCTGGGAACCAGTGTTTGGGTGAACCGCGGCACGGGCCTGCTCACCCTGAGCAGCCTGCGCAAGGAACGCCTGCCGTACGGCGCGGCCATCGGGTTCGGCGGCCTGTTCGTCATCGTTCAGCTCCTGGCCGGGTGAGGGCGTCATGAACCGGCGCCTGTTCGCCCTCCTCCTCATCGCCGTCGTTGCGGCCGGCAGCACGGTTCTGTCCCTGCGGGGCTGGATCGAAGGCCAGCGCGCCGATTACGCGGCGGCCGCGCAGCGCACTCAACCGGACACCAATACGGACGAGGTGCTGGTCGCCAACACCAGCCTGCCGGCGGGCCTATTGGTCAAGCGCTCCCATTTGCGCTGGCAGGCTTGGCCCAAGGACGCCATCGCCGAAAGCTACATCGTTCGGAACCGCGGCGTGACAATCGCCGACTTCGAGGGAACGGTGGTTCGTACGGGCGTCGCAAGCGGCGAGCCCGTAACCGACGAGCGCGTCGTCAAGTCGGGCGAGCGGGGCTTCCTTGCCGCCGTCCTGTCGCCAGGCCAGCGCGCCGTCTCGGTCCCGGTCACCGCGACCACGGGCATCGCCGGCTTCATCTTCCCCGGCGACCGCGTCGATCTGATCCTCACTCACGCGATCGACAAGCGGGGCGACGGCGACCGCACGCGGCGCGCCAGCGAAACGGTCTTGACCAACGTTCGCGTTCTCGCCGTCGATCAGCAGACCGACGATCAGAACGGGAAGGCGGCCATCGCCAAGACGGTCACCCTCGAGCTTTCGCCCAGGCAAGCCGAGATCGTCGCCCTGATTCAGGAGTTGGGCCGCCTGTCGCTGAGCCTGCGAAGCCTCACGAAGAGTGACGATCCGGATTTCGTCGAGACCAATGGCCGCACGTACACGTGGGACAGCGACGCCAGCCGCCTGCTGGATCAGCAGAACCGGCGGGCGCACAAAGGAACCCAGGTCAAAGTCGTCAAGGGCGGCGAGACCGTGATCGTCGAATTTTGAGGCCCGTGATGAACACCGCGACCACATCCCCCGCCCGCGTCCGCCGTCTTGTATCGGTATTCGCCGCCCTGGCAATGCTTGTGGCAACGCCGGGCGCGGCGCCGCGGGCAGCCGAGTCGCTGGCCGACGGGTCCGGCAAGCTGTCGATCGAGGTCAACAAGGGCAATCTCATCCGCCTCGGCCGGCCGGCCACCACGGTATTCATCGCCAACCCCGAGATCGCCGACATCGACGTGAAATCGCCCACCCTGGTCTACATTTTCGGTAAGGCGCCGGGGGAAACCACGCTTTTCGCCGTGGACGCCGACGAAAATGTCGTGCTCGACCAAAGTGTCGTCGTCACCCTCAATTTGACGCGGCTGAACGGGTTCCTGAAGGAGGTCGATCCCCAAAGCACCATCTTGGCGCGCTCCATCGCGGGCGGGATCGTGCTTACGGGAAGCGTCGCAGACGTGGTCTCGGCCGCGAACGCCGAACGTCTGGCCCGGCAGTTCGTCCCCGAGGACGCCCTCATCATCAATCAAATCCAGATCACCGGACCGAACCAGGTCAATCTACGGGTTCGGGTGGCCGAGGTTTCGCGCTCCACGCTGAAGCGTTTCGGGTTGAATATCGACTTCCTGCAAACCGCGGGCGACATTGTGTTCGGCGTCGCCACCGGCAACGTCGCGGGCGTTGCCGGGGTCGCCGGCGGCACCTTCGCCACCCGGAACAACGGCAGCTTCAACATGTTTGGCGGCGTCAACGGCAACTCAGGCGATCTCAACCTCTTGATCGACGCGCTTGAAACCGAAGGCCTCATTTCGATCCTGGCCGAGCCGAACCTGACCGCGATGTCGGGCGAGACGGCGAGTTTCCTGGCAGGCGGGGAGTTTCCGATTCCGGTGCCCCAGAAGGACGGAACCCTGACGATCGAGTTCAAGAAGTTCGGTGTCGCCCTGTCCTTCACCCCGACCGTGCTTTCGGGCAACCGGATCAGCATGCGGGTCAAGCCTGAAGTCAGCTCGCTCTCGTCGGTGGGTGCGGTCACCATTCAGAACATTCAGATCCCGGCCCTGTCGGTCCGCCGGGCCGAGACATCGGTGGAACTCGCCAGCGGCCAGAGCTTCGCCATCGCGGGCTTGTTGCAAAGCACGTCGAACAACGACATCCGTAAGTTCCCGGGGCTCGGCGATTTGCCCATCATCGGCAGTTTGTTCCGCTCCACGGAATTCCAGAGGAACGAGACCGAACTCGTCATTATCGTGACGCCCTACATCGTGCGGCCGGTGTCGGTGGCGCTCGCGGCCCCGACGGATGGTCTGGTCCAGCCGAGCGATACCGAGCGGCTTCTCAACGGCGACATCTATCGGCAGCAGCCGTCGGCGGCCCGCTCCGCTCCCCTGGGCGGGACGGGGGCGCGTCTGATCGGCCCCGTTGGCTTCGAGTTGGAGTAGTGGACATGCACATCCGCCCCGCCATCATCGCACCCGTCCTCGCCCTCCTTCTGGCGGCCTGCGCGCCCCAGGCGGCGCAATGGAGCGGCGCCGAGTCTTCCAAGGAGATCAAGGTCGAGTGGGTGAATTTCCGCCACGACGTGAGCTTCACCACGGGCCAAGCGGCTCCCTCGGATTTCGAGCGCGCGCGCTTTCAATCGTTCCTCGCCCAGATGCGCATGACGCCCAGCAGCCGGGTCGCCGTGGCCGCGGCGGCGGGACCCCTGGCGCCGCCACGGGCCGAAGCCCTCCTGGCGCCCCTCGCCGAGCAGCGTATCGAAAGC
>JADFIH010000067.1 GCA_022566715.1 Pseudomonadota bacterium
GGTCATAACTCTGATCGAGCCTGCCCACGGAGTGGTTCAAGACGCGTTCGCGAACGTGCCTGGGCACCCCAAGGGCCGACATGTTGGAGCTGGCTGTCCTCCGCAGGTCATGAACCCTGACATCCTTGAGGCCCAGCCTCTCGCCGTTCACCTGAAGAGCGCGCGTCACCGTATCGCGGCTCAACGGCACGTCCGGGTTTCGAGGAGAGGGGAACAAGTAGCCGGAGTCACCAGCTATGACCTTCGCCTCCTTGAAGAGGGCGACAGCCAGCGGTGAGAGCGGAACCGAGTGCGCCTTGCCATTTTTGGAGCGCGCTGCCGGTATAATCCAGACCTGTTCGGCTAGATCGAACTCGCTCACCAACGCCTGCGTGACTTCGCTTCGGCGTGTGGCGGTGGCCAGCAGAAGCTTGAGCGCCAACTGTACGGTCGGGGTGATGGTGGTGTTGTCGAGACCTGTCCAGAACTTGCGGATTTCCTCGGTGTTCAGGATGCGTTGGCGCGGGGTCTCCTTGCCAGGAAGCTCAATATCGGCTGCCGGGTTGATATCGACGATGCCCCGTCGTTTGGCCCATTGGAACATCTTCCGAACGGTGGAGCCCAGGCGGTTTGCCGCGTAGGGGCTTCCGCGGTCAACAACGTCGTCCAACAGATTGACGATCTCCTGCGTTGTTATGGACCGCGCCTTTCGCTGGCCCCATCGAGACACAACGTCCTTTTTGAGACTGCGTTCGTCCTCGGCCGCCGTTCGCTTCTTAGGCCGGGCATGGCCCTTGAGATAGGCCTCCACCAGCTCTTCGACCGTCTCGGCGTGTTGCTCGGCGTGGCGTTTCTGAACCGCTAGTTTTCCGGGATTCTGGCCATTCGCAAAGATCTTCTGTGCCTGGGCAAGGGCCAGCCGTGCATCACGCAGGCTCATGACCGGGTACTGGCCGAAGGTCATACGTGTAGACACCCGGTCGTAACGATAGAGCCAGCCCCACGACTTCACGCTTCGTGGCGTAATCCTGATGCCGAGGCCACTGGCCTCCCACTCCGTGTAGCGCTTTGCCTTGGGCTTGAAGGCCGCGATTTGCTTGTCGGTGAATCGCTTCCAGGTCGCCATTGTTGCTACCCCGCTACCCCAGAGCCATTTGGGGTAGCAATATTAAGGTGACTGTGTGAAACACGCCGAAACAGCATAACACAGCTTTTCTCTTATCTGACAGGGATTTATCGACGATGGGGTGTTGCGCCACGTTTCATATGTTCTCGTGGCGTTCCTACACCGCCTGACTGCGGATCAACTGGAGCCAGTCGAGCCGCTCGCCCTCGCTCAGGGTGCGCGGTTCTTCCAAGCCGCCGTACGGGGCAAGGTCGAGATCGAAGGTCATCGGCCCTGGCTCTCCGCCGAGGCGGGCGGCCGGGCGCCGCCGACCTTGGGCTCGTCGCCCCGGATCAGGCGCGCGATGTTGCCCGCGTGGCGCAGCAGGATGAGCAGAAAGAGTCCGGCGGCAAATTCCGTGAGTTGCAGGCCCGACAGAAAAAAGAGGCCAACAAACTCGATGTCGGGAAGGAGGTAGGCGTAGATCGGCGCGGCCAGAAAGGCGATCAGCGCGGCCAGGGACGAATAGCGGAAGATCGCCAGGGCAATGAGCCAGGTCAAGCAGGCGAGCGCGCCCACGGCGGGGTTGATCGCCAAGAGGACGCCAAGGCCCGTCGCCACGCCCTTGCCGCCCCAGGCGAACGCGCCCATGCCGATCAGGATAAGCCAACCGAGCACGCTGGTAAGACCCTTGCCGGTCAGGCCGATGGCCAGGGCCCCGACCATGATGGCCAGGACGGCCGCGGCAATCGCGGCGCCACGCAGGGTGGCGATGCGCAGCCACAAGGGCAGGGCGTGGCCCATGACAGCCCCGGCGCCGATGACGACGGCGATGTCGATGCCGTACTGATTGAGGGCGATCAGCACCGGCAGGGCCCCCTTGAGAGCGTCGAGCAGCAGGGTGAGGGCGGCGAGCCCCTTCCGGCCGGTGCGCAGGACGTTGGTGGCGCCGATATTTCCCGAGCCGATATTGCGGATGTCGCCAAGCCCAACCGCGCGCGTCAGTAGCCAGCCGAAGGGAACCGACCCCACAGCGTAGCCGATGAGGAACGCGGCGTAGAGCGGCCAGGTGACGGATAACGCGCCTAGGGGGTCCGGCATTGCGGCGTTCCTGAGCGGCCCAGGGGCCCTAGCGTTAAGGGTCGCGGATTATGCGCCGTTCGTCCAGCGGTAGATGGTGTGGCCCCCCACAACGGTCCGTGTGGCCCGGCCTTGCACCGGGCGCCCGTCGAAGGCGGAGTTCTTGGCCTTGCTGTGCAGTTTCTCGGCGTCGATTTTCCACGGCACCCCGAGGTCGAAGAGGACCAGGTCCGCCGGCGCCCCTTTCTCCAGGGTCCCGGCCTCGAGGCCAAAGCGCCGCGCCGGGTTGCAGGTGACCTTGGCGAGCGCCTCCAGCAGACCGAGGTTCCCGTTGTGATAGAGCCCAAGGGTGATGGGCAGGAGCGTCTCCAGGCCCACCGAGCCAAAGGCCGCCTGAGCGAAGGGCTGGCGCTTGCTCTCGGGGTCTTCCGGGGCGTGGGCCGAGGAAATGATGTCGATGGCGCCGTCCCGCAGGGCCTCGACCATGCCCTGCCGGTCGGCCTCGCTGCGCAAGGGCGGCGAGATTTTGGCGAAGGTCCGGTAGTCGCCGACCTCGGTCTCGTTGAGGGCGAAATGGGGCGGCGCCACGGCGCACGACACGTCGAGGCCCCTGGCTTTAGCCGCTCGAATAGTTGCCGCCGCCGCCGGCGTGGACACACCGGCCGCGTGGTAGCGCCCGTCCGTCAGCTCGACCAAGCGCACGTCGCGGTCGATCATGATGGTTTCGGCGGCGCACGGGATGCCGGCGAGGCCGAGGCGCGTCGCCACCTCCCCCTCGTTCATGCAGCCGTCCGCCGCCAGGTCCGGGTCTTCGGTGTGATGGCAGATCAGCACGCCGAAGTTGCCGGCATAGGCCAGGGCCCGGCGCATCACGCGGCTGCTGCGAATGGTGTGAAAGCCGTCCGAAAGGGCGACCGCGCCGGCCTCGGCCAGCATGCCCATTTCGGTCATCTCCTGGCCCTTCAGCCCTTTGGTGACGGCCGCCATGGGACGGACCCGAACCCGCGCCGACTCGTCGGCCTGACGGGCCAGGAACTCGACCAGGGGCACGTTGTCGATGACGGGGTTGGTGTCGGGCGTCGAAATCACCGTGGTGACGCCGCCCGCCGCCGCCGCTTCGGTCCCGGTGGCGATGGTTTCCTTGTGCTCCGCGCCGGGCTCGCCGAGGAAGGCGCGGACATCCACGAGGCCCGGGGCCAGGCAGTGTTCCTCGCAGTCGATCGCTTCCACGCCCTCGGGCACGCCGTCGGCGAACAGGCGCGGGCCCAGATCGGCGATCCGCCCGTCCTCCACCAGAAGGGCGCCCGGCGCATCGAGCCCGCTTGCCGGGTCGAGCAGCCGTGCATTGATGTAGGCCGTGCGCGTTGAGGCCGTGCGCGCGGCGCTCATGCGGCGCGGTGCGCCCGCGCGGCGCTCGAATGGGTCAGAAGCTCGAGGGACGCCATGCGCACCGCGACGCCCATCTCCACCTGCTCGCGAATGGCGCTGCGGTGGATGTCGTCGGCCACCTCGGTATCGATCTCGACGCCGCGGTTCATCGGGCCGGGATGCATGATGAGGGCGTCGGGCTTGGCCAGGGCGAGCTTCTTGCGGTCGAGCCCGTAGAAATGGAAGTACTCGCGCACCGAGGGGACGAAGGAGCCCTGCATCCGTTCGGTCTGTAGCCGCAGCATCATGACGATGTCGGCATCGCGCAGACCCTCCCGCATGTTCTGGTGAACCTCGACGCCGAGCCGGTCGATGGCGGGGGGCAGCAGGGTGGGCGGCGCCACCACGCGGACCAGCGCGCCCATGATCGCGAGCAGCTGGATGTTCGAGCGCGCCACCCGGCTGTGCATGATGTCGCCGCAGATGGCGACGATCAGCCCGCTCAAGGTCTTCTTGCGCCGCCGTATGGTCAGGGCGTCCAGCAGGGCCTGAGTGGGATGGGCGTGGCTTCCGTCGCCCGCATTGATCACCGCGCCGTCGACCTTCTGGGCCAGCAGATCGACCGCCCCCGAATCGTGGTGCCGCACCACCATCACGTCGGGCTGCATGGCGTTCAGGGTCATCGCCGTGTCGATCAGGGTTTCGCCCTTTTTGATGGACGAGCCCTCGACCGACATGTTGATCACATCGGCGCCGAGCCGCTTACCCGCGAGCTCGAAGGACGTGCGCGTGCGGGTCGACGTCTCAAAGAATAGATTGATCTGGGTGCGACCGTGGAGGCGCGAAAGTTTCTTTTCGAAACCGCGGTTTAGATCGACATATTGTTCCGCAAGATCAAGCAGCGTGGTGATGTCGCGGCTCGATAGGCCCTCGATGTCCAGCAGGTGGCGGTGCGGAAAATCGGTGGGCCGCAGGGCAGTCATTAAAGCGGCAATATAGGGCCGCCACCCCGCCGGGCGCAAGACGCGCGCGGCCGACTCAGGTCAGAATCCACAGGGCGAGAGGCACGCTGACAAAGGCCGCGATGGTCGAGGCCGCGGTGATGCCGGGCAGCAGCAAATCCTGGCTGGCGTCGGGCGCCTGGGCCGTGAAGCGGGGAATTACGTTGGGCAGGGCGGCGAGCAGGATCACCGTCGCCGCGGTAATGCCCCCTAGACCGAAGATCGCGCCGATGACCAGCGCGATGACCGGCATGGCGATCAATTTGAGGATAAGCGCTATGCGGATTTCACCGCGGAACTCCTCATAGGCGTCGCGCAACTTGTCGATGTCGATGGCGGCGCCCGTCGCCAAGAGGCCCGCCGGGATGGCGGCGAAACCGAGCATCTGGATCACGCCGCCCAAACCGCTCGCCAGGCCGACGCCCGTGGCGTTGAGAATAATGCCGACGATGGCCCCGATCACGATGGGATCGCGGATCAGCACGCTGAGCGCGCGCCGGAGCGTGCCCTCCCAGCCGCCGGCGTAGGGACCGGTCTGGGGCGGGGCCCCGCCGTCACCAGACACTGTTGAGGGCTCGCCAGACGTCGTGGTGTTGGCCTCGGTCGAGGCCCCGGGGGTGGCTCCAGTGGTCGCCTCGGACGAGTCCTGGGCCTGCCGCGGCCCCGGTTCGGGGGACAGGCCCGCCTCGCGTAGCTCGGCCTGGGTGTGGTCCGACAGGTAGGCCCCCAGGATCACGACGGTCGGCAAATAAACGACGGTGGCGAGCACGAACAGGGTGAGCCCGGCCTGGCCCGATAGGGCGAAGGCGATGGCGAGCCCGAGGGGAATATTGGCGCGCACCGCGCCTTCGCCCAGGCTCAACGTCATCTCGGGCCGCTCGCCGCTCCAGCGCCGCCAGAGCCAGACGGCGCCGCCGCCCGCGACGAGCGTCACGATGATGGTGAGGACCAGCCCGACGACCTGGAACTCCGAAAAATCGGCGGTCGCCAGGGTGTGGACGATCAAGAGCGGCAAAAAGACGAAGTAGGACAGCCGCTGGATATTCGACCAGAAGTCGGCCGGAACGAAACCGCGGTCGGCCAGGGCCCGTCCGAGCAGGATCGCCAAAAAGGCCGGAATCGTAACGCCGAGGATCGTTCCCATGACTCGCCCCTAGCACGCAAACCACCGTCGGGGCGACTCCACCACGGCGGCCCCGCTGGCGTAAAGCTATAACCCCGTATCCCGCTCCAAATTCTGTATGCGGTCAAGGGCTCCCTGAAGGATAAAGCTTGCCGCGAGCTTGTCGACCACCTGGCTGCGGCGCTTGCGGGAGACATCGGCGTCGATCAATTCGCGCGTGACGGCGGCGGTCGAGAGACGTTCGTCCCACAGGGTGACGGGCAGGTCCACGGCCTGCTCGATGTTCGCCACGAACTGACGCACCGACTGGCAGCGCGGGCCTTCGCTGCCGTCCATATTGATGGGCAGGCCCACGACCAGCGCGCCCACCTGGAATTCGCCGATCACGCCGAGCAGGGCCTGGGTGTCGGCGGCGAGCTTGGTTCGCCGGATCGTCGAGAGCGGGGTCGCCAAGCCCAGCGCGGGATCCGACAGTGCAAGGCCGATGGTTTTCGAGCCCACATCGAGCCCCAGAATCCGCTGCCGCGGCCCCAGATGCGAGGACAGGCCGGCAATGTCGGTGAGCTTGCCTCGTTTCATGGCGAGTGATAGGGTCCGCTCGCTTTTCCGCAGAATTCTAGGCCGTTCGGGGCATTGGGCGCGTGTCCACACACGGCCGAACCTGGTAAAAGGTGGCATATGCCGCTGGATAAAGCCACCGTGGCACACATCGCCAAACTCGCCCGCATCGAAATTGGTGACGCCGATCTCGAGGCCCTCACGGGCGAGCTATCCGGCATCCTGAAGTGGATCGAGCAGCTAAGCGAGGTCGATACCGAAGGCGTCGAGCCGATGACCAGCGCCGTGCAGATGACCCTGCGGCGCCGCGCCGACAAAGTCACCGACGGCAACTGCCGGGACAAGGTGCTGGCCAACGTGCCGGTCGACGCGGACGGCTTCTTCGCCGTGCCCAAGGTCGTCGAGTAATGCCGGAGAATCCAGAGAATCCAGGGAACAATGTCTGACCTGACCGGCCTTTCGGTCAGCGGCGCCCGCGAGGGACTGGCCAAGGGCGACTTTACCTCCCTGGAGCTGACCGAGGCGCATATCGCGGCCATCGACGCGGCGGACGGGCTCAACGCCTTTGTCTCCAAGACCCCGGACCTTGCGCGGGAACGGGCGGCCCTGTCGGACAAACGCCGGGCGTCGGGCGAGGCCGGTCTGATGGAGGGTATCCCCATCGGCGTCAAGGACCTGTTCTGCACCGAGGGCGTCCTCACGACGGCGGGCTCGCACATCCTCGACGGCTTCGAGCCCCCGTACGACTCGACCGTCACCGCCAACCTGTGGCGCGAGGGCGCGGTCATGCTCGGCAAGACCAACATGGACGAGTTCGCCATGGGCTCGTCCAACGAGACCAGCTACTACGGCCCGGTGCTGAACCCGTGGCGCCGGCCCGGCGACAACCGCTCCCTGGTGCCCGGCGGCTCCTCGGGGGGCTCGGCCGCGGCGGTGGCGGCGCGGATCGTCCCGGCGGCCATCGGCACCGACACCGGGGGCTCGATCCGTCAACCCGCCGCCTTCACCGGCACCGTGGGGCTCAAGCCGACTTACGGCCGCTGTTCGCGCTGGGGCATCGTGGCCTTCGCCTCCTCCCTCGACCAGGCCGGACCGATGGCGCGCTCGGTCCGCGACTGCGCCATCCTGCTGCGCGCCATGGCCGGGTTCGATGCGAAGGATTCGACGTCGGTGGATACGCCGGTGCCGGACTACGAGGCGGCTCTGACCGGCGAGGTGACGGGCCTGAAGATCGGCATCCCCGCGGAATACAAGGTGGACGGCATGCCGGGGGAGGTCGAGCGCCTGTGGCAACAGGGCGTCGATTGGCTGCGCGGCGCGGGCGCGGAGATCGTGGACATCAGCCTGCCGCACACGCGCTATGCCCTGCCGACTTATTACATCGTTGCGCCGGCGGAGGCCTCCTCGAACCTGGCGCGTTACGACGGCGTGCGCTACGGCCTGCGCGTGCCGGGTGAGCGCCTGGACGACATGTATGAAAAGACCCGCGCCGCCGGGTTCGGCGCCGAGGTGAAGCGCCGCGTGCTGATGGGCACCTACGTTCTGTCGGCCGGGTACTACGACGCCTATTACCTCAAGGCGCAGAAGGTGCGTACCCTGATCAAGCGGGACTTCATCGAGGCCTTCGAAAAGGTCGACGCGATCCTCACGCCGACCACGCCGACCCCGGCCTTCGCCGTGGGCGAGCGCGTGGACGACCCCATCGCCATGTACCTCAACGACATTCTCACGGTGCCGGCCAACATGGCGGGCCTGCCCGGGATTTCCGTTCCCGCCGGGCTGTCCGATGACGGGCTGCCCTTGGGCCTGCAGGTGCTGGGCAAGGCGTTCGACGAGGAAACGGTTCTGCGCGTGGGCCACGTCCTTGAGGGCGCTGCGGCGTTCGACGCCCGCCCCGACCCCTGGTGGAGGGCGGACTGATGGCCACCATCCAAGGCGCGACGGGCGAGTGGGAAATGGTGATCGGCCTGGAGGTCCACGCCCAGGTCACCTCCGAGGCGAAGCTCTTCTCGGGCGCGGCGACGGCGTTTGGGGCCGAGCCCAACACCCAGGTCAGCCTGGTCGACGCGGCGATGCCCGGCATGCTGCCGGTGATCAACGAGCAGGCGGTGGCCCAAGCCGTGCGCACGGGGCTCGGCCTGAAGGCCAAGATCAACCTCACGTCAGTGTTCGACCGCAAGAACTATTTCTACCCCGACCTGCCGCAGGGCTATCAGATCTCGCAGTTCACCCAGCCAATCGTCGGGAAGGGGGTCGTCACTCTGGATATGCCCGGTGGCGAAAGGCGTGAGATCGGCATCACGCGCCTGCACCTGGAACAGGACGCGGGCAAGAGCCTGCACGACCAGCATCCCACCCAAACCTATGTCGACCTCAACCGATCGGGCATCGCGCTGATGGAGATCGTGTCCGATCCCGACATCCGCTCGCCCGAGGAGGCGGGCGTCTATTTGCGCAAGCTGCGCGCCATCCTGCGCTATCTCGGCACTTGCGACGGCAACATGGACGAGGGCAGCATGCGCGCCGACGTGAACGTGTCGATGCGCCGGCCCGGCGAGGACTACGGCACGCGCTGTGAGATCAAGAACGTCAACTCGGTGCGTTTCGTGCAGCAGGCCATCGAGTACGAGGCCCAACGCCAGGTGGACATTCTCGAGGACGGCGGGACCATCGTGCAGGAGACCCGGCTGTTCGATTCGAACAAGGGCACGACGCGCACCATGCGCACCAAGGAGGACTCGCACGACTACCGCTATTTCCCGGATCCCGACCTGTTGCCGTTGACGCTGACGCAGGACTATGTCGATGAGATCGCCAAGAGCCTGCCCGAGCTGCCCGACGAAAAGAAAGCGCGCTTCGTGAGCGAATTTTCGTTGCCGGAGGATGACGCCGGCGTCCTCGTGGCGGAGCGGGAGCGCGCAGAGTATTTCGAGGCGGTGGCCCAGGGGCGGAACGCGAAGCTCGCCGCCAACTGGGTCGTGCGCGATCTCGTCGGTGCGCTCAACAAGGCCGGGCGGGGTATTTCGGAAACGCCGGTCTCGGCCGAGGCGTTGGGCGGCCTGCTCGATCTCCTGAGCGATGACACGATTTCCGGGCGCATCGCCAAGGACGTGTTCGAGGAAATGTTCGCGACGGGCAAGGTGGCGGCTGAGATCGTTGAAGAGAAGGGCCTCAAGCAGGTCACCGACACGGGCGCCATCGAATCGGTGATCGACGAGGTCCTGGACGAGAACACCGGCAAAGTCGCCGAATACAAGGACGGCAAGGAAAAGCTGTTCGGTTTCTTCGTCGGTCAGGTGATGAAAAAGTCGGGCGGCAAGGCCAACCCCAAGATCGTCAACGAAATCCTGCGGGGCAAGCTGGGCGATTAGGGATAGCCCGCCGTGCAACGCCGGGTTGTCACATTGTTGCCACAAGTACCCCATAGCGTCACTGCGATAGGTTCTCAGGCTGTTGCAGCGTTCGACGCAATTGGGGGATTTGCATGTCCGATTTTTTTGTCACGGGTCCGTTCGAAGTCCCGGTCACAACGGAGCGCAAATCCCGGTTCGTCGAGAAGACGGGCCTAAACGAATTTTGGTCTCAGGCAGGGATCAGCCAAAAGCGAGGAGGCTACGTCTTTGCCATGCGGACGGGCCGCGGGATACTGCCCTGGTATGTCGGCAAGACCGGCAGGCAGGTCTTCCGGGCCGAATGTTTCACCGACAATAAACTTCTGCGTTACAACCAATGCCTCGTCCGGGCGGGCCGGCCCGTGATGTTTTTTGTCGTGCTGAAGGCGTCGCGCGGCCGGGCGAATCTGAACTCGATCCGGCTGCTGGAACGCTTCCTTATTCAGGTGGCGCACGTGCGGAACCCGCGCATCAAGAACGTCCAGGTGATCTGCAATGATCGCTGGGGCATCGACGGCGTACTCCTCTCGGATCGCGTGCGGCCGAGCAAATCAGCGCAAACATTCAAGCAGATGATCGGCCTATAAGTGCTGCCCGGCATCACGTGAGGGCAACAAGACGCCCGTTGATCGACGGCGGAACGGTTTGCCGGTGCGGCCGTGGCGCGGTCCGGGGGCTTGAATAGCCGCGGGTTTTCGCGGTACATCAATCGAACCGCTTAATTCTATAAGTACTCTCATGGGAGGGAGATCAGGAATGATTGATCTGTACACGTGGCCCACGCCCAATGGCCATAAAATCCACATCATGCTCGAGGAGCTGAAGCTCCCCTACAAGGTCATCCCGATCAACATCGGCCAGGGCGACCAGTTCAAGCCCTCGTTCCTGAAGATCAGCCCCAACAACAAGATGCCGGCGATCGTCGACCCGAAGGGCCCGAGCGGCAAACCGATCTCGATTTTCGAATCGGGCGCCATCCTCATGTACCTGGCCGAAAAGCACGGCAAGTTCATGCCCAAGCAAACGCGCGGCCGCTATGAGGTCATCCAGTGGCTGATGTTCCAGATGGGCTCGGTGGGGCCCATGCTGGGTCAGGCGCACCACTTCCGGCGCTACACCAAGCGCAAGATCCAATACGCCTACGACCGCTATACCAACGAGGCGACGCGCATCTATGGCGTGATCGACCGTCAGCTCAAGACGTCGAAATTCATCGCCAACGACAAATATTCGATCGCCGACATGGCGATCTATCCCTGGTTGCGCTCGCACGAGGGGCAGGGCCAGAACCTCGACGACTACCCGCGCCTCAAGAAGTGGTATTACACGATCGAGAACCGGCCGGCGGTGCAGCGGGGACTCCAAGTGCTGTCCGAGGCGCGTAGCTCCGGACCCATGGACGCGAAAACGCGCGAGATGCTGTTCGGCGCCACCCAATACAAGCGCCGCCGCGCGGCCTGAGGCAGCGGCGCGTGATCCATCTGTTCACTTGGCCGACGCCGAACGGCATCAAGATTCATACGATGCTGGAGGAGACGGGTCTTGCCTACCGGGTGACCGGCATCGACATCACCAAGGGCGATCAGTTCAAGCCCTCGTTCCTGAAGATCAGCCCCAACAACAAGATGCCGGCGATCATCGACGAGACCGGCCCCGGCGGAAAACCGATGTCCGTGTTCGAATCCGGGGCCATCCTGATGTATCTGGCGGAGAAGACGGGCAAGTTCCTGCCCAAGCAAACGCGCCGCCGCTACGAGGTTATCCAGTGGCTGATGTTCCAGATGGCTGCAGTGGGGCCCCTGCTGGGGCAGGCGAATTTCTTCCGCAAGTACTGCCCGGTGAAGGTGCCCTACGCCATCAAGCACTACACGAACGAGGCGGCGCGCCTTTACAACGTGCTCGACCACCGCCTGGCCCGGCACGAATACCTCGCGGGCGGTTATTCCATCGCCGACATCGCCGTGTGGCCCTGGATCATGCCCTATTTTCAGGGCGTCAAGCTCGCGGAGTACCGCCACGTCGAACGCTGGTTCCGCACCATCGAGAAACGCCCCGCGGTGCAGCGCGGCCTCAAGATACTGGCCGACCGGCAGGCGCCGGGTGAAGAGATCAAGATGGACGCCGCCGCCAAGGAAAAGCTCTACGGCGACACGCAAATGAAGGCCGGGAAGCGCCGCGCCGCCGCCTAGGGCTGGCGCGAGCCACGTGACCAGCACTCTCGATCGTCCCTCGGTTCGCCGCGTCATCGATGCCTTGGCGGCGGCGGGGTCGGACGCGCAAGTTATCGAGCTTGCCGCCACCGCGCGGTCCGCGCGGGACGCCGCCGCCAGCCTGGGCTGCGACCTCGGCGCCATCGTCAAATCCCTGGTGTTTACGATTGGCGGCGCGCCCGTGATGGCGCTCGTCGCCGGGGACCGGCGGTGTGACACCGGCGCCTTGCGCGCCGAGCTCGGTCTGCCCGGCAAGGTGGAACGCGCCGACGCAGAGGCGGTGAAGCGCGCCACCGGATTCTCCATCGGCGGCGTCGCGCCGCTCGCGCACGAAGGGGCGCTGCCGATTCTGATCGACGAAAGTCTGGGCCGCTTCGATCCGGTGTATGCCGCGGCCGGACATCCGCATTGCGTGTTCGCGGTTAAGCTTGACGAACTGGTCCGCGTCAGCGGCGGCCGCCTGTCGGCCGCGGTTTCCAAGGCTCCTGGATAGCCTGTCGCCGCAGACCCTTAGCGCAGGGTTAACGGGCGTTCGCGTCTTTTGTTGGCTCTACACCAAACATTAACGTTGACGGCGCGAGACTCCCATCCACTGAGAGTTGGTTTCCTGTTTGTGAGTGGGACCGGCGGTTCACGGACCGCATCCCGCCGGCGGGGAGTACGGAGGCCAGGATGGGACGATTCGATACGACCGCTTTCAACAATTGCCTCTCCAAATCCGAGAGCGGCTGTGTGGAAAGCCAATACAAGCTTGGACTGATGTATGCCACGGGGCATGGCGTGGGGCAGGACAATGTCCTTGCCCACATGTGGTTCAATATCGCGGCGATTCACGGCGGCGAGCGCGCCAAGGAAGACCGCAAGGAACTCGCGCTCGACATGTCGCAGACGGAGATCGCCGAAGCGCAGCGCCTTGCGCGTGAGCGCATCACCGTCGAGCCCAGCCTCGTCGCTTAAGGCCGAGGCGTTTCCGGTTCATCCGGAATCGCTCAAGGCTGCCGGAATCGCTCAAGGCTGCCGGAATCGCTCAAGGCTGCCGGAATCGCTCAGGGCCGCAAGGCGTCCCGCCGGTTATCCGGCGCGCCCGCGCAGGCGCAGACCTCGGGCCCCGAAGGCCCCCAGCGATTTCGGGATACGAAGTGAAGCGGCGGTCCGCCGCTCATGGCCCTTCAAGGACTCGGATCATTTACCCTGCCGCGGCGCCCATGACGCCAGCACGGAAATGCCCCCGACCCGGGGCGTTCATCTGGCGCGGCGACTAGGCCGCGGGACCGCTATCGGCGGTTTTATTGACCTTCAACGCTTCCCAGCTATCACCCACCGCGACCACGCAAGACGTGCCATTCGGCGAGGTGATCAAAATCGTCCACGTCCCATCCTTGGACGCGAGGACTTCGAGCACACTCCCGTTGGCCGCCAACCCCATGGCGATCGGATTCTCTTTGTGCTGCGAGAGCAACTCATTGAGGAAGTTGCTCCGCGTGCTGCACACGGTTTGCGCATGACTGGGGCTAGGCAACATGGCCCCGGCCATTGCGGTCAGTGGCGCCAAGACGGCGAGGCCCTTAAGGACTTTCAACATTATCCTCTCCAGGTCCAAAGGGATGCACCCGCCACGCAACCAAGCGGAGATCGGGGGCATCGAACAGTGAATGGTAGGCCGGGCAAACTTAAAGACTGGTTAAACGAGCGGCTGAATGGGTTACCATTTGTTAAGGTTTGTGGGCCAAAGACGGCGGGCCGTGCGGACCCGCCACGATCTAGGCGCAATTCTTCTCAAATTTGGCGGTTCGCCCGGATTGGTGGCCGCCCAAATCGCTGGCCGCCCAAATCGCTGACCGCCCAAATCGCAGGCCGCCTAAATTGCAGGCCGCCCAAATTGCAGGCCGCCCAAATCGCTGGCCGATTGACAAGCGGCCGGGGCGCTGGTTAGAAGAACGGCGTCCCCTAGCAGGCTGCTGAAAAACCCGCCAAGGTTTGCTCTTTGACTTTTGGCGCGGCTGCTTTGGTGGTGTCGTTGTGCTTTGGTGGTGTCGTTGTCGGTTGGTGGAGGCAGGTATGGGGTGGTCTGGCCGCATGGCGGGCGTCGTCATGTGGGTGCCTGCGCCAGCAGCCTGGGCAATCGGATCAGGTTGTAGGCTGCCAGCGCCAGGATGAACTGGGATGCCACCCTGTCGCGCCCCCTGAACTTGGTCTTGGCCTGCCCGGCGCTCGACTTGATCCAGCCGAACACCTCCTCGATACGTTTTCGGCAACGCTGGCTGACGGCGTAGCCCGCATGGC
>JADFIH010000068.1 GCA_022566715.1 Pseudomonadota bacterium
CGGCGGCCGCGGCCGCCGGCGGCATCGATATTCTCGTCAACAACGCCGGACTCACGCGCGACAACCTGGCCCTGCGCCTCAAGAATGAGGACTGGCAAACCGTTCTCGACGTAAATTTGACGGCGGCCTTCCGGCTTTCGCGGGATGCCCTGCGTCCCATGATGAAGCAGCGCTGGGGACGGATCATCAACATCACGTCGATCGTGGGACACACCGGCAATCCGGGGCAGGCCAACTACGCGGCGTCGAAAGCGGGCGTGATCGGCATGGCGAAATCGCTGGCCCAGGAGGTCGCCTCGCGCGGCATCACGGTGAACTGCGTGGCGCCCGGGTTTATCGAGACGCCCATGACCGACACCCTGAGTGAAGATCAGCGCGAAAAACTGATCCAGGCCATTCCCAGCAAACGCCTTGGTTCGGCCGCCGATGTGGCCGCCTGCGTCATCTTCCTGGCCGGCCCCGAGGCGGCCTATGTGACGGGCCAAACCTTGCACGTAAACGGTGGAATGGCCATGTTTTGACCCACCGCGGCGCGCGCCTTGCGCCGCTGGTCATGGCGCGGAAAGTGTGTTAGGAAGCACGCGATGTGGCGGCAAGCCGCAGAAACAGTGGGTTTTGGCGACTTTGTCGCCTTGGTGCCAGCCCCGAATGAAACCGCGTTCGCAATCAACTAGGCAAGGACCTCGAGGGATCGATTAATGAGTGACATCTCGGATCGTGTGAAAAAAATCGTCGTGGAGCACCTGGGCGTTGAAGAAGACAAGGTTACCGAAGCTGCTAGTTTCATCGACGACCTTGGGGCCGATAGCTTGGATACAGTGGAACTCGTTATGGCCTTCGAGGAGGAGTTCGGCTGCGAAATTCCAGACGATGCGGCGGAA
Organism: Pseudomonadota bacterium; assembly: GCA_022566715.1. Taxonomy (GTDB): domain Bacteria; phylum Pseudomonadota; class Alphaproteobacteria; order SHVP01; family SHVP01; genus JADFIH01. The sequence continues at coordinate 882 of JADFIH010000068.1, forward strand.
AAGATCGTCACGGTCAAGGACGCGGTCACCTTCCTCGAACAGGCGGCAAGCTAACCACTCAAGAGGAACGGGCGCCGGTTGGGCGCTTAACACATGAGACGTGTGGTTGTCACGGGCTTGGGACTTGTCACGCCCCTGGGGTGTGGCGTTGAACAGACCTGGGAAAAATTGATTGCCGGACGGTCGGGCATTCGCGGTATCCAAAGCTTCGATGTTAGCGATCTGCCGTCGAAGATTGCAGGCGTTGTTCCGCGCGGCGACGGCGACGGCGATTTCAATCCCGATGATTGGGTACCCTCGAAGGATCGCCGCAGGATGGCGGACTTCGTCGTGTTTGGCCTCGCCGCCGCACAGCAAGCGGTCGCCGATTCGGGCTGGAACCCCGACGCGGAGGAAGATCGGGACCGGACGGGCGTGCTCATCGGTTCCGGAATCGGTGGCCTGCAATCGATTGTCGACGGCGCAAAGGTCCTGGAAGAGCGCGGTCCGCGCAGGCTGAGCCCCTTCTTTATTCCGGCGGCGCTGATCAATCTTATCTCGGGACATGTTTCGATCCGGTTCGGCTTCCGCGGCCCCAATCATTCCGTGGTGACGGCCTGCTCGACCGGCGCCCATGCCATCGGCGACGCAGCGCGCTTTATTGCCCTGGACGACGCGGACGTGATGGTCGCGGGTGGCAGCGAAGCGGCGACGTGCAGGCTGGGCATCGCCGGGTTCGCCTCGGCGCGCGCCCTTTCGACCAACTTCAATGATGAGCCGGAGAAGGCGTCGCGCCCATGGGATAAGGATCGCGATGGATTCGTGATGGGGGAGGGCGCCGGCATCGTGGTTCTCGAGGAACTGGAGCACGCCAAGGCGCGCGGCGCGAAGCTCTACGCCGAAGTCGTCGGCTACGGCATGTCTGGCGACGCCTATCACATCACGGCGCCCGCCGAGGACGGCAGCGGCGGCTACCGCTCCATGAAAGCGGCGCTGAAGCGCGCGGGCTTGACACCGGCCGACATCGACTACGTCAATGCGCACGGTACGTCGACGCCCCTGGGCGATGTGATCGAGCACCGGACGGTCAAGCGCCTGTTCGGGGACGCCGCCGGGAAAATGTCGATGTCGTCGACCAAGTCAGCGATCGGCCACCTGCTCGGCGCGGCCGGAAGCGTCGAGGCAATTTTTTGCATTCTGGCCATGCGGGACGGCATCGTGCCACCCACCCTCAACCTCGAAAACCCCTCGGACGATTGCGATCTCGACCTCGTTCCCCTCGAGGCCAAGCGCAAGGAAGTCAACACGGTCCTGTCCAACTCGTTTGGTTTCGGCGGCACCAACGCGACGCTCATCTTCACCAAGGCGCGTTAAAGCGGCATCCGCATGGTCGATTATCGCCGGCGCCTGATCTCGCGTCTGCTGGTTGTGCCGGTCGTTGCGGTGTTGTCTTTCGCCGGTTGGGCCACGGCGAGTTTTTACGGGCAGGGGCCGAGCGCCGACGAGAAAACGGTCGTGCTGCCCCGCGGGGCCGGCGTCAAAACGATCGCGGCGGCCCTGGAAGACGCGGGCGTGATTTCGAACCCGTTCGTTTTCCGCTCCGGCGTGCGCATCACCGGCAACTCGCGCGGCCTCAAGGCCGGGGAGTACCTGATCCCGCGCCGCACCAGTCCGCGCGGCGTCATGGAGTTGTTGCTGGCCGGGCGGACGGTGCTGCACCGGCTGACCATCGCCGAAGGCCTGACGGTGGCCGAGGTTTTCGCCGCCGTCCATGCCGTCGAAGGGCTGGACGGGGAGGTCTTGGAGCGGCCCCCCGAGGGGGTATTGCTGCCCGAGACCTACTATTTCTCACTCGGTGACAGCCGGGCGGAGTTGCTGACCCGCATGGCCGACTCCATGCGCGAGACGCTGAACGAGCTTTGGTCCCGCCGCGCCGAGGGCCTTCCCTTCGAGTCGCCTGAAGAGGCGCTCTCGTTGGCCTCCATCGTCGAGAAGGAAACCGCCGTGTCGGCCGAGCGCGCGCGCGTCGCCGCCGTGTTCATCAACCGGCTGCGCCGAGGCATGCGCCTGCAATCGGGCCCCACCGTCGTCTATAGTCTGACCCAGGGCGCCAAGCCGCTCGGCCGCGCCCTGACCCGGCGCGACCTGAAGACGGATAATCCTTACAACACCTACGTCAACGGCGGCCTTCCGCCGGGTCCCATCGCCAATCCCGGGCGCGCCGCCATCGAAGCGGTGCTGCATCCCCTGGAGACCGATGAGCTTTACTTCGTCGCCGATGGCGACGGTGGGCACGCCTTCGCCAAGACCCTCCGGGAGCACCAGCGCAACGTCGCCCGCTGGCGCAAGGTGCAACGCGAAAAAAAGAAGTAAGTTTTAGGCGTTGCCCGAGGCGATGCGGGACAGCCTGTCGGAGACGAAGGCCGGCAGGGCCGCCATGAACCAGACCAAGGCGTACATGGGAAACGGGAAGGCGATCCGCGCGGCGTCGCGCGCGAGCCCACGCCGGATGATCTTGGCGGCGCGGTCCGCGTCCATCAGAAAGGGCATGGGAAAGGTGTTGTTTTTGGTCAGAGGGCTGCGGATGTAGCCGGGACAGATGACCGAGACCTCGATGCCGTCGCGGCGCGCCTCTCCGCGAAGACCTTCGCCATAGATGCGCACCGCGGCCTTGCTGGTGCTGTAGGCGATCGCGCGCGGCATGCCGAGGAACGACGCGATCGAACTCATCACCGCCACCTGCCCCCGTTCGCGGACGCGCATGCGGTCGAGCGCCGGCTGCACCGTGTTGATGACGCCGTCGATATTGGTTGCGAGGACGCGGCGCAGCCGGGCTTCCCGATCCAAATCCTGTAGCCCTTCGCGGGATACGCCGGCGTTGGCGATGACCAGATCGAACGGCGTCTTGTCGTCTTCGGCCTCGATCCACTGGCGCATGGCGGCCGCGTCCCGCACGTCGACCAAGCCCGTCACGACCCCGGCGCCCTTGGCGCGGCAGGCGCCGGCCACGGCTTCGAGCCGCGCCTGATCCCGTCCGGTCAAGGCCAGGTGTATTCCGGACGCCGCATACTCCAGGGCGAGCGCCTCGCCGATGCCGCTGCTGCCGCCGGTGATGAGAATGGACTTCGGAGATCGCATGCCGTGTTTACTCGATTGTCATTGTCCGGGCCCGCCCATTATAGTCTGCGCCCAGCGCATCTTGGAATTCGCCAAGGCGGAAGCCCCCCTCTTTGGACCATTCGTGACCATATCGAGCATGACAGGTTTCGCCCGGACTTCGGGAGAAGTCGATGGGTACGCCTGGAGCTGGGAGGCCCGAAGCGTCAACGGCCGCAACCTCGACGCGCGTATTCGCCTGCCCAATAGCTTCGATGGCCTTGAGGCCGACCTGCGGACGGCCCTGACCGGACGCTTCGCCCGCGGCCACTTTTCGATCACCCTACAGACCGATCGCGGCGCCATGGCGCAATCCGTGCGTCTCAACCGCGAGGTCTTCGATCAGATCGCCCGGATCGTTCAGGACCTGGGAACGACACCGGGAACGCAACCCGCGCGGCTCGATGGGCTGCTCGGATTGCGCGGCGTCCTGGAGCTCGCGGAGCCCGAGGAGACGGAAGACGAAAAGGCCAAGCGCGGTGTGGCGCTCCGGGCCAGCTTCGATGAGGCGCTGGCCGCCCTCGACGCCGCGCGCCGCGAGGAAGGCGCGCGCATCGGGAAAGTCCTCGAGGCGCAGATCGAGGAAATCTCCGAACTCAGCGCGCGGGCGGCAAAGGCGGCGGCGGTCCGCGCCGGGAAAATGCGCGAGCGCTTGGCCGATCAAGTCAAGACCGTTCTCGCCGAGACCTCCGCGGTGCCGGAGGAGCGCCTCGCCCAGGAACTGGCCTTCTTGGTGGTCAAGGCCGATGTGAGCGAGGAGATCGACCGTCTGAACGCGCATGTCGAATCGGCCCGCGAGTTGCTGTCGGCCGGTGGCGCCGTTGGGCGGCGGCTGGATTTCCTGTGTCAGGAGTTCAACCGTGAAGCCAACACCATCTGTTCCAAGGCGGGCGACGTGGACCTCACCCGCATCGGACTCGATCTGAAGGTGCTGATCGACCGCGTGCGAGAGCAAGTGCAGAACATTGAGTAGGCGGGCTAATGAGTAGGCGGGAGTAGGCGGGCGCATGGCCGACAAACCGCGCCGCCGTGGCTTCGTCTTCGTGCTGTCCTCCCCCTCGGGGGCGGGCAAGACCACCTTGGCGAAACGCCTCTTGGCCAGCGACCTTGGCTTTACCCTCTCGGTCTCGGCGACGACGCGGCCGCCGCGCCAGGGCGAGGTCGACGGCCGGGACTATACCTTCGTCGATGACGCCGCGTTCGATGCCATGGTGGCGGGGGGCGAGCTCTTGGAGCACGCCACCGTATTCGGGCATCGTTACGGGACCCCGGCGGCGCCCGTGCGGGCCGCGCTCGAAGACGGCAAGGACGTGTTGTTCGACGTCGATTGGCAGGGCACGCAGCAACTCGTCCAAGAGGATCTGGTCAGCGTTTTTATCCTGCCGCCCTCGATGAGCGAGCTCCACCAGCGCCTGCGGTCGCGCGCCCAGGACAGCGACGACGTGGTTGCCGGGCGCATGTCGAAGGCCGCCGGCGAGATCAGCCACTGGGCGGAGTACGACTATGTGCTCGTCAACAACGATATCGAGACCTGCGCGGCGCAACTGAAAAAGATCATCGAAGTGGAACGGTTGCGCCGGACCCGGCAGACCTGGCTCGCCGATTTCGTGCGCGGCCTACGCCGCGACGCGTAGCCTTAGCGCTTCGTTCGGGTCCAACCCTCGTACTCCGAGGGGCTCGGCACTGAGGGCTCCACCCTTCGCCCGCCGAACCCACTCCGCCGACTCCGCCGACTCGGGTGCAACGGCCGGAAGTAGAGGCGCCGGTGGCGCCGCTTAAGCATACCGAAGGGTTGGGAGTGAATATTTTGCTTCCGGCCCTCCACGACGTGAAGCTATGCAGGGCGAGGCGATCTTGCGCCGCGGCGCCCGCGCCCCTAAGTTGTAAGCGGGCGGTTGTCGGGGAGGCGGTGAAATGCAACTAAAATCCCTTCGTCGCGGCGCCATGAGTTTGGCGGGCGCGGTCCTTTTGGCGGTGGCTCCGCCCACACACCACGCGGCGGCGCAATCCACCGGCGACCCTGCGGTTTCGTCCGAACGCGAGGCCGGGCAAATACAGATTGGTCTGGACGTGCTCGACCTCGTCATATTGAGAACAGACCGGCGCGCGCGCGAAATTGCTTCGTTGCTGAGCGGCACCCAGTCTGCACGGCGACTCGAGGCACAGATCGCATGGATCGAGGAGATCGAGCAGGGCGATCCCCGACTTATGTACGAGATGGCGCTGCGTCTGCGCGACGGCGACGGCCTGCCGCAACACCGCCGGGCCGCCCTGACCTGGCTCGAACGCGCCGGGGACCACGGCGTCCCCGAAGGATCCTACGCAGCCGCCGGTATGCTGCTGGACGGCCCAGATCTGCCCGGCGGTCAATCGCTGGGCAAAGTTCTACTCTGGCAAGCCGCGCGCAAGGGCGTTGCAGCGGCGCAGAAGGATCTGGGTATGCGGGAGATTGCAGCCGGCCCCCGAAACGGAGCTTATGACCGGGGTTACCGGTGGCTCCTGCTGGCCCAGGCGAACGGCGCGGAGGTGGATGCCGCTGCGCTCGCCGAGGCTGCGGCGGCTCTGTCCAGCGAGTCAATTCAATACGTTCGATCGAGTGTCAAAAAGGCCGCCGGCAAAGACTTGCTTTCTTTGGCCTGGCCGTTTGAAGAAGATGTCGGGGCGAGGGAGCTATGGCAGGAGGATCTGCGTATCGCGCTGCGTTGGGAGAAGTGCGGGCGGGCTCTCGCGGTGCTCGACGATGCTCGGCAGACCGGCGACCCGGAAGCCGATCATGAGCTGGCAGTTTTGTACGAAGAGGGAAACTGTGTCGAACAGGATGCCACCAAGGCGTTCGATCACTACAACGCGGCGCTCAACGGCGGCCATTTGCGTTCCGCGTTTCGTCTCGGCCTTCTCTATTACGATGGCCGCGGTACGGCCAGGGACCCCGCTTTGGCCCGGTATTGGTTCAAGGCCGCCGCGTTGACCCTTGTTGGCGCTCCCGGAAATCGCGGCGAGCGGACCGAATATGCCAGCAATAACATGCCGCCCGACCCCTATCTTCCCCGCGAGTTGCCGCCCGAACTAGTAGCCGAGTTCGACTGGCTGGCGGAGATCGAGGACGGCGATCCGAAAATACTACATGAGACGGCCCTTCGCGTGCGTGACGGCGACGGGCTTCCGCGGGTTCGGTATGCAGCAGAAGTGTGGCTCTCTCGGGCTGGAAAACGTGGCGTACCGGAGGCTTATTACGATCTTGGCCGGACACTTTTGGATGCACCCCTCTATCCTATTCACCCTGAGCGCGGGGTGATACATCTCGCCAGGGCCGGACGCGACGGTTTCGTCCCGGCGCAGGTTGAGTTGGGACGCAGGTATGCGAACGGGGATCAGGTACAGCAGTGGGACCACGCCGCCTACGTCTGGCTGCTAATGGCTGAGGAGAACGGCGCAGATGTCGCCGCGTTACGCGAGGAAGTCGGCGCGCGGCTATCGAACGAGGATCGCAAGACCGCGCGCGCCGAGGCCGAGACGGGAACCTACTACCCGCTCGATGCGCGGTAGTCGTGGTGGTTTAGACGCCACACACGACCGGCAGCTGCGCTAGAAGCCTTGCAATCGTTGGTGATAGGAGTGCCAGGGTGGCTTGCCGCGCGAGCAATCGGGCACTGAGATCATTAATTCTGTCGGCCAACCCGATTAGCTTCTTAACCAGTTCGGAGGCCCGCTGCGCCTCGGGCCGGAACTCTTCGGGTACGTTATCGAGATCGCGAAAGAGCCCCGCCAAGTTCTCATCGCTGGGCACGAAACCCAGACCGAGGGGTCCAAGCAAATTTTCGAGCCTCGCTCTTAGGCCATCGCGCTCCGGCTCAAGCCTATCAAGCTGCCTTTGCAGATTATCAGCCTCTCTTTGTGAGTCGCGTATCTGCCTCTGCACATCCTCAATTTGTCTTTCATGTTTACGGCAGGCTGCGGAACGTTGTTTGGCCTCCGCGGGGGCCCTTACCTGAGCTTCGCCCCCAAGGCCGAGGCCCATCGCGGTGGGGCCACCCGGGATGACGAGGCCGTCGGGGTCGAGGCCGGCCTGGCGCTGGAAGATGCGGATGCCCGCCGTCAGGTCGGGCTTGAACTTGGCGTTTCGCTGGCCCGTCACGGTGCGCTGGCACAAGCCGCGCTCCGCCAGCGCGTCGCGGACCGCCTCCAGGTCGTCCGAGCGGTTGGTCTCGCGCTCGCCGACGGGGCGCTCGATGGAGAAGGGTTGGTTCATGGTTTGGGTCATCTCATTAGCGGTTAGTCGTTTGCGGCTGGCCGGTTCGGCTGGGGTGGGCGAACCCTCTGGTCTTGGCTGCTAATCCGGCTCATGGAGTAAATATTCCTATATGTCAAGGAAAATAGTCCGGTTTGGATTGGAAAATGTTCGTTATGTACCTATGAGTGGCCCGGCCGCGAAAGGGCCGGATGGCGCTATGATGGGACACGGGCGAAGGAGATCAGCTGAGACATGTGCGGGTTATGCGGCGTTCTGTCGCCGAGGGAGCATTGGACCGACGGGGGGCAAGCCGGCGAGGGGCCGAACGGGCGGAGCGTGGCCGAGACCCGGCGGCGCGAGCGCGCTAATCAGGTGCGCCTCGCCAATAAGGTGCTGGCGCACTACGGCTTGACCCTGGCCGATTGGCAGGGGTCGTCCTTCGTGCTGTCGAACCGGACCGGCGCGTCGGAGATCATCGGCCACTTCGGCGCGCTCTGGCCCAGCGCCGCGCGCATGGCCAAGCGCCCCTGCGACCCCCTCGATGCGGCCCTGATCGCCGGCCTCGAAAGCGCGCCATGACCTACGAGGACCACATCCCGGTCAACGTCATCACGGGCTTTCTCGGCAGCGGCAAGACCACCCTGCTGCAACGCCTGCTGGACGATCCCGGCATGGCCGACACGGCGGTGCTGATCAACGAGTTCGGCGAGATCGGCCTCGATCACCACCTGCTGCAACGGGTCGACGAACAAACGGTGCTGCTGAAATCGGGCTGTCTGTGCTGCACCATCCGGGGCGATCTGTCGGACGCCATGCGCGATCTCTACGGGCGGCGCGAACGCGGCGAGATCCCCCGCTTCCGGCGCCTCGTTATTGAAACCACCGGCCTCGCCGACCCGGCGCCCATCATCTACACCCTCATGGCCGAAGATGTGATCCGGCACCACTTCCGGCTCGGCAACGTGATCACGACCGTCGATGCTGTCAACGGCCGCGCGCAACTGCGCCGCCACGGGGAATCCTTGAAGCAGGCGGCCATGGCCGACCGCCTGGTCATCACCAAGACGGACCTTGCGAGCGAACGCAAAACCGCCTCCCTGCGGGCCAAGCTCAAGGCGCTCAATCCGTCCGCGCCCCTGCTGGAGGCGGCGACCGACCCGATCAGCGCCGAGGCGCTGCTCACGCGCGATGTCTACGACCCCAAGTCCAAGTCGGCGGAGGTGGCGCGCTGGATCGACGCCGAGGCGTTCGCCGCGCCCGGCGGCCACGCCCACGACGTGAACCGCCACGGCGACGGCATATCGGCCTTTTGCCTGACCTTCGACGAGCCGCTCGATTGGACGGCCTTCGGCGTCTGGCTCACCATGCTGCTACAATGCCACGGCCAGGACGTGCTGCGCGTGAAGGGGCTGCTGAACGTTCTCGGGGCCGACGCGCCGGTCGCCGTGCACGGCGTCCAGCACATCGTGCATCCGCCCGTGCATCTCGACGCCTGGCCCGACGCCGACCGGCGCTCGCGTCTCGTGTTCATCGTGCAAGGGTTGAATCCCGAGGACATCGAGGCCTCGCTGCTGGCCTTCAACGGGCTGGCCAATTCGGTTGCGGCCTAAGCGGCAAGGAGACGAAAGAGTGGATATTGCAGGCGCAACGGTCTTCGAACTCAGTCAAGGGCTCGCCGCGGGGGCGCTCGACCCCGTCGAGGTCGCGGACGATTACCTCGACCGCATCGCGAACAACGCCGATCAAAACGTCTACATCACCGTCATGGCGGATCGCGCCCGCGCCGAAGCGGAGGCGAGCCGCAAACGCTACAAGGAGGACCGGCCGGCCGGGCCGCTCGACGGCGTGCCCATCGCCTGGAAGGACCTGTTCGATGTGGCGGGCAGCCCGACCACGTGCGGCGCCGAAATCCACCGCGGCCGCGCCAATGCCGGCGCCGACGCTCCCGTGGTTGCGGCCTGCGCCGCGGCGGGCATGGTGACGCTCGGCAAGGTCAACCTGACCGAGTTCGCCTTTTCCGGCCTCGGCCTCAACCCCCACTACGGCACGCCGCGCAACCCCCATTCGGGGGACACGCCGCGCGCGCCCGGGGGCTCGTCCTCGGGGTCCGCCGTCGCCGTGGCGTCGGGCCTCGCGCCCATCGCCATGGGCACCGACACCGGCGGCTCGGTCCGCATTCCGGCCTCCTTCAACGGCCTGGTCGGCTACAAGACCTCGGAAAGGCACATCGACAAGTCGGGCGTGCAGGCCCTGTCGTTGACACTCGATACCGTCGGGCCGCTGGGCCGCAGCGTCGTCGACTGTGTGCTGATCGAGCGCGTCATGCGCGGCGGCCTGATCGTCGTGCCCCGGCCCGCGGGCCTGTCCGACTGCACGCTGCTGGTTCCCGAGAACCTCGTCCTCGACGATGCGGACGACGCCGTCGTCGCGAACTTCGAGCGCGCCCTGTCGCGATTGTCGTCGCAGGGCGTGAAGATCGTGCGGCGCAAGCTCGCGGTGCTCGACGGCATGCTCGAGTTGTCGGCGAAACACGGGACCCTGGTCACGGGCGAGGCCTACTACGTGCACCACGACCTGATGAACTCGCCGGAACGCGAGCGCGTCGACCAGCGCGTCGTGTCGCGCATTGAAATGGGCAAGCCGATGACCGCTTACGACTTCATCGCCATCCGCGAGGGCCGCGCCCGTTTGATCGCCGAGTTGGCGGCTGAAATGGAGGGCCCGACGTTCATGGCCGTGCCCTCGACCCCGATCACCGCGCCGGAGATCGCCCCGCTGGAATCCGACGACGAGGTCTTTCATCGGACCAACATGAGGGCCCTCAGGAACACCATGATCGGCAATTTCTTCGACCTCTGCGGATTTACCATGCCCTCGGGGGTGGATGGGAAGGGCCTGCCGACGGGCATATTGTTTTCCGCCACCGGCGGCCAGGACGAACGCCTGATCTGCTACGCCCAGAGCTTGGAAACGGCGCTGAAGGAAACGGTCGCGGCCTGAGCCGTCGCCTAAGCCGCCACCTAAGCCATTGGTTGAGCGGCGCCGAAACCCAAATGCCCCATGGGCAGTGCGGTGCGGTGCACGATTTGCTTGAGCGAGAAGCTCGACTTGATGCTGGCGATGCCTTCGATGCGGGTGAGCCGGTCCATGAGGAAGCGCTCGTAGGCCGGTAGGTCGGCCACCACCACCCGCATCATGTAGTCGGCGTCGCCGGTCATCAGGTAGCACTCCATCACCTCGGGCCACCGCCGGATTGCGCTCGCGAACACGTCGAGTGCCGTTTCGATCTGGCGCTCCAGGGTGACGCTGACGAAGACGCTGACGCCGAGGCCGAGCGCCGCCGGGTCCACCGTGGCGACATAGCCGGTGATGACGCCCGTGTCCTCGAGCTCCTTGACCCGGCGCAGGCTCGCGGATTGGGACAGGCCGACGCCTTCGGCGAGGTCGACATTCGACTGACGCGCGCGCGCCTGCAACGCGGCCAGGATTTTAAGATCAATCGCATCTAGGTCGTTATTCGGCATGATCTTGTGAATATAGGGCAAATATTCGAATATTCTCTCTAATTAACACCATAATGACGCGACTTCCGCAACAATCGCTTCGGGCCCTTTGTTATTCTGCGCTTCATGGTCCGGCGTCGGCGCCGCGCTTGGCGAAGTCGTGCGGCGGCCCATCTGATGGAACTCGGAAAGGCATCCCGGAATCGCATCCATGACGCGCCCGAACAAGATCGTCCCGTTGAACGAACCGCCCCAACCGGGCGGCGTCAGCCCCGAGACTTTCGCCTGCCTGTTGGAGCTGGAGAAGAAGGTGTTGTGGTTGTCCACCTGGATGATCCACCACGCCAACCACATCCGCCCGAGCCGCGATGGCTTGAAGGTCGGCGGCCACCAGGCCTCCAGCGCGTCCCTGGTCACGCTGATGACGGCGCTCTATTTCCACGTGCTGCGGCCCAGCGACCGCGTCGCCGTCAAGCCCCACGCGAGCCCCGTCTATCATGCCATCCAGTATCTCATGGGCCGCCAAAGCCTGGACCAGCTCGAGAACTTCCGGGCGTTTGGCGGGGCGCAGTCCTATCCCTCGCGCACCAAGGATGCGGACGAGGTGGATTTTTCCACGGGGTCGGTGGGCCTGGGCGTCGCCGTCACGCTATTCGCCTCGCTGGTGCAGGATTACCTGATGGCGCGCGACATGCTGCCCCCGGGCAAGGAACCGGGGCGCATGGTTGCGTTGCTCGGCGACGCGGAACTCGACGAGGGCAACGTCTTCGAGGCCATGCTCGAAGGTTGGAAGCACGACGTGCGGAACCTTTGGTGGATCGTCGATTACAACCGCCAGAGCCTCGACTCCACCGTGTCGGACCGTCTCTTCGGCCGCTTCGACGACATCTTCCGCACCACCGGCTGGAATGTCGTGATCCTCAAGTACGGCAAGAAACTCGAACGCGCCTTCCAGCAACCGGGCGGCGATGCCCTGGAACGCTGGATCGACGAATGCCCCAACTCCCTCTACTCGGCGCTGACCTACAAGGGCGGGGCCGGATTTCGGGAACACCTCAAGAACGACCTCGGCCGCACCGCCGGCATCCGCGCCCTGTTGGACGAGCACGACGACGATTCGCTCTACCAGCTCATGACCGATCTCGCCGGGCACGATCTCGAATCGGTGCTGGACGGATTCGCCGCGGCTCAATCGGAGGAGCCCACCTGTTTCATCGCCTATACGGTCAAGGGCCGTGGCCTGCCGTTTGCCGGACACAAGGACAACCACGCGGGGTTGATGACCGTCGAGCAAATGGAAACCTTCCGGCACGACTTCAGTATTCCCGAGGGCGCGGAGTGGGATCCCTTCGCCGGCCTCGATCTGCCGCGCGAGGACCTTGCGGGCTTCATCGCCGCCGCGCCGATCCTAAAGGGCGGTTCGCGGGTGCGCCATGCGGCGGCGGTTCCCGTACCGGCGGAAGTGCCCCTGCCCAAGGCGCGGAAGATTTCGACCCAGGACGCCTTTGGGCGGGTGATGAACGAACTTGGACGGGGTGACAGCGAACTCGCGTCGCGCATCGTCACGGCCTCGCCCGACGTCACCGTCTCGACCAATCTCGGCGCCTGGGTCAATCATCGCGGGATCTTCGACCGCATCGCGCGGAGTGATGTCTTCAAGGACGAGAACGTCCTTTCGCCGCTGAAGTGGTCCATGTCCGACGCCGGGCAGCATTTCGAACTCGGTATCGCCGAGCACAATCTGTTTCTGTTTCTCGCCGCGGCGGGCCTGTCGGCGCCGATTTTCGGTCAGCGCCTGCTTCCCGTCGGGACGCTCTACGACCCCTTCATCCTGCGCGGTCTCGATGCCCTGAATTACGCCTGCTATCAGGATGCGCGCTTCATGGTGGTGGCGACCCCCTCGGGGATCACGCTCGCGCCCGAGGGCGGGGCGCACCAATCGATCCTGACGCCCCTCATCGGCATGGGCCTCGACAAGCTCGCGAGTTTCGAGCCGGCTTTTGTCGACGAGTTGGCCATCATCATGTTGTGGGGCTTTGAGCACATGCAGGCGGACGAGGGGGGCTCCGTCTACCTGCGCCTTTCCACCCGCTCCATCGACCAGCCTGAACGCGACGCCGCGGCAATCAAGGACGATATTCTCGCCGGCGGATACTGGCGCGTGGCGCCGCGGCAGGGTGCAACCCTGGCCATAATTTATTCAG
>JADFIH010000069.1 GCA_022566715.1 Pseudomonadota bacterium
TGTGAAGGGACCGTCGTCCGAGGCTTAGTCGAACGAAGTTCCGCAACGGGCGTGCCACCCGTCCCTCGCCCGCACGGATCGTCCGGCGGGCCGCCTCGCGGCCTTGAGCGATTCCAGCAGCCTTGAGCGATTCCTAATGAATTGGAATCGCTCTAATACGGCTTCTCGCCCTTGAGCGTAGTCCGGCGCAAATGACGGCGGTACTTGGGATCGTAGTCGCTCGCCAGGTGCATGGCGCAGCGGTTGTCCCAAAAAACGAGATCGCCCGCCCGCCACTTGTGGACATAGACGAACTCGGGCTGGGTCGAGAACGCGGTGAGCTCTTCGATGAACGCCTCGCCTTCCTTCTCGTCCATGCCGATCACGCCGCTGCAGAACCCTCCGGCGAAGATCAGCTTGCGATTGGTTTCCGGATGGGTGCGGATCATCGGATGCACGCTCGGCGGCGTTTGGTCCAGCTGCGCCTGCGTCATCGCCGGACGTAAGCCCCATTTGGCCGCTTCCTTGTTCCAGCGGTAGCCGAAATGGTGGGTGGCGCGAAGCTTTCCGAGTTCGGCCTTACGGTTTTCGGGTAGACCGTCGTAGGCCGCGCACATCCCGGCGAACGACGTGTCGCCGCGCTCGGGCGGAACCTCCATGGCGTAGAGCATGGAGCCCATGCTGGGCCTCTCGTTGTAGGAAAGGTCGCTGTGCCAATAGCGGCCCGCGTCCTCGATGCCGATCGCCTCGCCTTTCTCGTTCTTGAGGCTGGAGATCAACAGCAGTTCGGGATGGCCCGGCAGAAGAAACTGCGACATGACGTGGATCTCGTGCTCGCCGAAGCGTCCGCTGAAGGCGATGTGCTGTTCCGGCGTGATGTCCTGGCCGCGAAACAGCAAAACGCCATGGTCCAAGTGCGCGCGATGGATTTGTGCAAAGGCGTCATCGTCCACGTGCCGAGACAGATCGACGCCCTCGATCTCGGCGCCGACCGCGTCCGTAAGGGGCGTTACCTTGATGGCCATACCTCACCAAACCAATTCGCGTCGTTATCCTCGCGGTGGACAACCGGACTTGACCCCGCCCCCCGAAGAATACAGCCTTTCCCCGGCCCCATGGGTATCTTCCGGGCCACGCCACGCCGTCTCACATTATTGTGGGGATTGGCCGCCCGCATGTGTGAACCGGACCCAATCGTGATTAACTAGCGATGATGCAACCCGAAGCGGATAGGTGCTAAATGAGCCCGCCCCATACGAGGAACCCTATGACGCTACGGCCGCTCATGAACCGTGCTGCGGTTTTTCTACTCCTGATGGGCGTCGCCGTCCTGTCCACGGTGGGAGCATCGCGGGCGCAGGACCGCGCCCGGCAAATCCTCGATGCGGTTGTCGAACTGAACGCGGTGATCCCTCCGGATGCGCGGACGGCGCGGGGTCTCGGTACCTTCCGGCGCGGCAACGGGATCATCATCAACGACAATGGCCTCGTTCTGACGATCGGCTATCTGGTGCTCGAAGCCACGCGAATTAGCTTGGTTCGAGCCGACGGGCGGACGGTCCCGGCGGAATACGTCGCCTACGACTATAATACGGGATTCGGCCTGGTCCGGGCATTAGGCGCGCTCGGCGCCGGCGCCATTCCCTTTGGCGATTCCTCGACGGTAAGCGAGTCCGACCGGATTCTCGTTGTCGGTAACGGCGGCAGCCATGCGACGATCGGGGCGCTCGTGGTCTCGCGCCGGCCCTACGCCGGGTATTGGGAGTACATGCTGGAGGATGCGATCTTCACCGCGCCGGCGCACGACAATTGGGGCGGCGCCGCGCTGATCAACAGCGCCGGCGAACTGATCGGCGTGGGCTCCCTCCGCGTGCGCGACGCCCAAGAGAACAACAGCCCGCTCACTGGAAACATGTTCGTTCCCATCAATCTGCTGAAGCCGATTCTGGCCGACATGTTGACCAACGGACGTGGCGGCGGGCCGAACCGGCCCTACCTCGGCGTGTTCAGCCGGGAACTGTTCGACCTCGTGGTCATAACCGGCGTGGCGCAGGACGGACCCGCCGCCCGGGCCGGCATCAGGCGGGGCGACGTCGTCTTCAGCATCGGCGGGCAGCGCATCACGAAGCACACCGAATTTTACCGCACCCTTTGGTCACAGGGGGAAGCGGGCGACGAGGTACGGGTCGAGGTCCTGCGCAACGGGAACCTCCTCGAGTTCCGGTTCAAGTCCGGCGACCGGGACGATTTCTACAAGACGCCGCGCGGTGAATCGTTTTGACGCCTTGATTCGTCGACACCTTGATTTTGGCGCGCCGCCGTGGCACCAACCGGTGCACACCAGCCAAACAACAAAACGAGGGAGAAGATTGTCATGCCCGCTTACGTCATCGGCAATATCACGGTCACGGACCCATCGTGGGTCGAGAAGTACGTTCCCGCCGTGGCCAAAATTGTGGAGAAATATGGCGGCAAATACATCGTGAACACACCCGAGGTCGATGTACTCGAAGGCGGGCCGGCGCCCAGCGTCACCGTCGTGCTCGAATTCCCAACCGTCGAGCAGGCAAAGAAATGGTACGACTCAGATGACTACGCGCCCTGGATCGAGGCGCGAAAGTCCGGCTCGCACGGCGACCTGTTCCTGGTCGACGGCCGCTGACCCGAGCCCTACAGTCCCTTCGGGTAAGGACCACACGCTGAATCGGGCAAGCGAATGGATGAACTGAGCCACGGCGATATTGAGGGCCTTGAGGAATTCACGGATGCGGACGCGGCGGTGGCCCGCATCACCGAAATCTATGACCAGGGCGCTGAAACCATCCGCACGGCCTTCGAAGCCATGGCCCGCGGCGGTGACGCGAAGGCCAAGGAGGTCACCAAGGCCTGCTACCCCTATGTCGGCATTCGCATCGGACCGGATGAGACGTACACCGACTCGCGCATCGCCTACGGGGCGATCGCCGATTCCGGGGTCTACGGCACCACCCTCACCCGGCCGGACCTGTTTGGCGACTACTATCGAAGCCAGCTCGAGCATCTTTTGAAGAACCACGGCGTGCCGGTGGTCGTGGGCGTGAGCGCCGAGCCGATCGCCCTCCCCTTCGTCGTCGAGGACAGCACCGCCGAAGTGACGCCGGAGGAGATGCAGGAGATACAGAAGTACTTCACCCTCCCGGACCTGTTCGTGATCGACGACGCCATCGCCAACGGGACCTACACACCGCCGCCGGGCACGCCCAAACCGCTTGCCCTGTTCACCGCGCCGCGGGTGGATTACTCCGTGAACCGCCTGAGCCACTACACGGCCACGTCGGTCGAGCATTTTCAGCGTTTCGTCCTGTTCACCAACTACCAGCGCTATGTCGACGAGTTCGTCGACCACGGGCTCGAGGCGGTCGCCTCGGGCGACGAGTACGCGGCGTTCGTCGAACCGGGCGAGGTGATCACGCGCAATCCGCGCCTGGGCCCTGGCGGGTCCTCCGGTACGGCGCCCCAGCACCTGCCGCAGATGCCGGCCTATCACCTTGTGCGCGAGGACAAGCTCGGGGTTACGCTCGTGAACATCGGCGTCGGGCCGAGCAACGCGAAAACCGCGACGGATCACATCGCCGTGCTACGCCCCCACGCCTGGCTGATGATCGGCCATTGCGCGGGCCTGCGCCGCAGTCAGCGCCTGGGGGACTATGTGCTGGCCCACGCTTACGTGCGCGAGGACCGCGTGCTGTACCAGGATTTGCCGCTTTGGGCCCCCATTCCGGCGTTGGCGGAAATCCAGGTCGCGCTGCAGCAGGCGGTGGAGCAGGTCACCGGGCTGCATGGGAACGACCTCAAGACGCGCATGCGCACCGGCACCGTCGCCAGCACCGACAACCGCAATTGGGAGCTGCGCTACGACGAGCTGTTCCGGCGCCTCAATCAGGCCCGCACCATCGCCGTCGACATGGAGTCGGCGACGGTGGCGGCCAACGGATTCCGCTTTCGCGTGCCCTACGGCACTTTGCTGTGCGTCTCCGACAAACCGGCCCACGGCGAGATCAAGATGCGCTCCATGGCCAATGTCATGTACCGCGAGAGCATCAGCCAGCACTTGAAGATCGCCCTGGAGGCGGTCAGAATTCTCCGCGACGGCGGGGTGGATCAGGTGCATTCGCGCAAACTGCGCAGCTTCGACGAGCCCGCCTTCCGCTAGGGGACTCCCGCATGCCGCTTACCGCCGCTCAACTCGAGACCTTCCGCCGCGACGGATTTCTCGTCATCGAGGATTTCGTCGACCGCAGGGCGTGCGCCCGCCTGCGCCGCCGCGCCCAAGAATTGGTCGATGCCTTCGAGCCGCAAGAGGTCGCCTCGATTTTTTCCACCACCGACCAGGAGCACCTGACCGACGAGTACTTTCTCGAGTCGGGCGGCAAGATCCGCTTCTTCTTCGAGGAGGACGCCTTCGATCCCTCGGGCGCGCTGCGCCAGGACAAGGCGCTGTCGATCAACAAGATCGGCCATGCCATGCACGATCTCGATCCGGAGTTCGGGCGCTTCTCGCGCACCCCGGCGATCGCGGACCTGGTCGGGCAACTCGGCTTCGCCGAGCCCTTGGCGCTGCAGTCCATGTACATCTTCAAGCAGCCGCGCATCGGCGGCGAGGTCGTCTACCATCAGGATACGACCTTTCTCTATACCGAGCCGGCGAGCGTCATTGGGTTGTGGTTCGCCCTGGAGGACGCCAACAAGGAAAATGGCTGCCTATGGGCTCTCCCCGGGGGCCACGCCAACGGGATCAAGGCGCGCTTCCGGCGCAGGGAGGGCGGCGGCGTGGAAACCGTCACGCTCGACCCCTCACCGTGGCCGGAGGACAAGTTTCTACCCCTCGAAGTGCCCGCGGGGACGCTTGTCGTCCTGCATGGCGCATTGCCGCACGGCAGCGCTCCGAACCGATCCGAGGTGTCGCGTCACGCCTATACCCTGCACATTATTGACGGGGCCTGCCACTACCCGGCCGACAACTGGCTCCAGCGCGGCCCCGAGATGCCCCTGCGCGGCCTCGAATAAGCCCTACCGCAGGGCTAGAATTTCAATTTACGGCTGGTTTCCTGGCCCCAAGTCCGTATTCTTTGGTCAAGGAAACATTTAGGGAGGATATCGTCATCATGAAACAACTGTTTGTCGCCGCCGTCGCGGCCCTTGGCCTGACGCTTGCCGCCCAGGCCAGCGCACAGGACTTCTCGCCCGCCATCGTCTTCGACATGGGCGGCAAGTTCGACAAATCGTTCAACGAGGCGGCTTTCAACGGCGCCGAGCGATTCACGAGCGAGACCGGCATCGCTTATCGCGAGTTCGAAATCACGAGTTCGGCGCAGCGTGAGCAAGCCCTCCGCAATATGGCGCGGCGCGGCGCCACCGTCGTTGTTGCCATGGGCTTCGCCCAAGCGACCGCGGTCGAGAAAGTCGCCAAGGAATTCCCCGACGTCAAGTTCACGATCATTGACGCCGTCGTCGATCTTCCGAACGTCCAGTCGGTGGTTTTCAAGGAGCACGAAGGCTCGTTCCTCGTCGGCATGGCCGCCGCCATGGCGTCTAAGACCGGCAAGGTCGGTTTCGTCGGCGGCATGGACATTCCACTGATCCGCAACTTCGCGGCGGGTTATGTCGAGGGCGCAAAATTCGTCAATCCCGACATCACGGTTTACCAGAACATGACGGGCACGACGCCCGCCGCCTGGAACAATCCCGGCAAGGGCAATGAGCTCGCGCGCAGTCAGTTCGACCGGGGCGCCGATGTCGTTTATGCGGCGGCCGGCGGCACAGGTATCGGCGTTTACCAAGCTGCAAAGGACAGCGGAAAACTGGCGATCGGCGTCGATTCGAATCAGAACTACCTGCATCCGGGCACCATGCTCACCTCGATGATCAAACGCGTCGATGTGGCCGTTTTCAATGCGTTCGCGACGGCGAAGGACGGCACCTGGAAGGGCGGCACGCAAGTTCTTGGTCTCGCCGAGGACGGCGTCGGGTACTCGATCGACGAGCACAATCGCTCCCTGATCACCGCCGATATGGAGAAGCGCCTGGAGGCCGCGCGCGCGGACATCATCTCGGGCAAAATCACCGTGACCGGGTACAGCAACTAGGTCAGGCCCGGCCGTAACTCGGGTCGGGAGCAAGCGGTCCGGGGGCTGCCGGTATCGCGGGAGCGTTCATTGTGGTTGACCACGTTGCGTTGAGCCTATGAACGCCGCCCGCGAGGTTCCGGCGGTCCCCGTTCCACCCGCGCTTGAACTCCGCGGCATCGAAAAGTGGTTCGGGAACGTCCACGCGAACACGGACGTGTCCTGCAAGATCGAACGCGGCACGATCCACGGCATCATCGGAGAAAACGGCGCCGGTAAGTCGACGCTGATGAGCATCGTCTACGGCTACTATCAAGCCGACGCCGGCGAAATCCTGATCAATGGGGAACCCGCCGACATTCGCGGGCCGGAAGTTGCGATCGCGCACGGCATCGGCATGGTCCACCAGCATTTCATGCTGGTAAATACTTTCACGGTTCTGGAGAACGTGATTCTTGGTGTCGAGGACGACTTCGTTCTCACCCGAAGTCTGGAAAAGGCGCGCACCGAACTCAACCGCCTCGAACGCGAATACAGCCTGGAGGTCGACCCCGACGCCCTGATAGAGGATTTGCCCGTCGGGCTGCAACAACGGGTGGAGATCCTCAAGGCGCTCTACCGCGGCGCCGAAATTCTCATCCTCGACGAACCCACGAGCGTGCTCACGCCTCAAGAAGTGGATCAATTGTTCCGCATCCTGCGGGCCCTGCGCGACCAGGGCAACACCATCATCCTCATCACCCACAAACTGCGCGAGATCATGGCCCTGACGGACCACGTCACGATTATGCGCCAAGGTGCGGTGGTGGGACACGTGGAGACGGCCGAGACCTCGCGCGAGCAACTGGCGGAAATGATGGTCGGCCGGTCCGTCCTGCTGCGCGTCGAGAAGAAAAAGGCCGAACCGGGGGCGGCGGTTCTGGAGGTGGAGAACCTGCACGTGCGCGACGGCCTTAATGTGCGGCGCGTCAACGGCGTGAGCTTCCAGGTCCGCGAGGGCGAAATCCTCGGCATCGCGGGCGTCGCGGGCAACGGGCAGTCCGAGCTCTTGGAGGCGCTGGCGGGCATTCGCGCCGTCGAGTCCGGGCGCATCCTTCTGAGGGGCGAGGACCTGACCAGGCCCGGCGCCGTCCGCACGCCAAAGTCCATGCGCCAACTCGGCCTCGCCCATGTCCCGGAAGAGCGCCTGAAGATGGGTCTCGTGGAGTCCTTTCTGGCCAGCGAAAGCGGCATCCTCGGCCATCACCACGAGGAAAAATACACCGGGCGGATCCTCACGCGCGGCCGCGCGATCCTGGACGACGTCGCCCGCCAAATGAAGGCGTTCGACGTGCGGCCGCCGGACCCGAGCCTGCTCACCTCTAAATTCTCGGGGGGCAACCAGCAGAAAATCGTTCTGGTCCGCGAAATCGATCCCAACCCCGACATCCTGCTGGTCGGCCAACCGACGCGCGGCGTCGACATCGGGGCCATCGAATTCATCCACCGCCGCCTCATCGAGATGCGCGACGAGGGAAAGGCGATCTTGCTGGTGTCGGTGGAGCTCGACGAGATCCTATCCCTGTCGGACAGAATCCTCGTCATGTTCAACGGCGAAATCGTCGGCGAGCTTCCGCAAGCGAGCGCCACGGAAACGCAGCTCGGCCTCATGATGGCGGGCGAGCGCCTCCCGGCGGAGGCCGCGAAGTGAACCAAAGCGCGAGACGGGAGGACATTCCGGGCTGGTTGACCCACATCGTGGTGCCCGGGTTCAATCTCCTCCTTGCCTTCGTGCTTTCCGGGATACTGATCGCGGTCATCGGCGAAAATCCCTTTCGCGCGCTTAGCCTGTTGATCAAGGGCGCCTTCATCTACGGCGATTCGCTCGGCTTCACCCTCTACTACACGACCAATTTCATGTTTACCGGGTTGGCCGTTTCCATCGCCTTTCACTGCGGGCTGTTCAACATCGGCGGCGAGGGCCAAGCCTACGTGAGCGGGCTCGGCGTCGCGCTGGTCGGCCTGTACCTCGGCCACTTGCCGGTCCTCATCGTGATCCCCCTGGGCATAATGGCGGCGGCGCTGTTCGGCGGCATCTGGGGCGTTATCCCCGGCTACCTACAGGCGAAACGCGGCAGCCACGTCGTCATCACGACGATCATGTTCAATTTCATCGCCGCCGCGCTGATGACCTATCTGCTGGTCGAAGTGCTCATCAAGCCGGGGCAGCAGTCGCCCGAGAGCCGGGAGTTCGCGCCCAACATCTGGCTCCCCTACGCGCACGACGTGATGAACTGGTTTGGCATCAATATGCTGTCCACGCCGCTGAACCTGTCGTTCATCTTCGCCATCATCGTGTCCGTCCTGACCTGGGGCCTGATCTGGCACACGCGGTGGGGCTACGAGATGCGGACCGTGGGCCAAAACCCGACCGCGGCGGTCTATGCCGGCATTTCGACCTCGCGCAATATCATCCTGGCCATGTTCCTCTCGGGCGCGGTTGCGGGCGGCGTCGGCATCAACGAGATCATGGGCATCCATCACCGCCTGCTGCTCGATTTCACCTCCGGGTTCGGTTTTGTCGGCATCGCGGTCGCCTTGATGGGACGCAACCATCCCTTCGGGATATTTTTGGCGGCGCTTTTGTTCGGCGTCCTCTTTCAGGGCGGCACGGAATTGTCCTTCGATATGCCAAAGGTCAACCGCGATATGGTCGTTGTCATCCAGGGATTGGTGATTCTCTTCAGTGGCGCCATGGAAAGCGTGTTCCGGCCCCACATCATCCGGCTGTTCGTGCGCACCCGCACCGCCATTGCAGCCCCGGCGGAGTAGACCATGCTGGAATTTCTCTCGCTCTTCGTCCTGATCATCGACGCCACCCTGCGCGTGTCCACGCCGCTCATATTGGCGGCCCTGGCCGGGTTGTTCGCCGAACGTTCGGGCGTCTTCGACATCGCGCTCGAGGGAAAGATGCTGGGGGGCGCCTTCGCGGCGGGCGCCGTCGCGGCGGCGACCGGCTCCGCCTGGCTCGGACTGGGCGCGGCGGTATTGGCCTCGGTGGCGCTGGCCATGGTCCACGCCTATGCCTGCGTCACCCACCAGGGCAACCAGATCATCTCCGGGATGGCCATGAATATTCTCATCGCCGGGCTTGCGCCCACCCTTGGGCTGGCCTGGTTCAGCCTGGGCGGCCAGACTCCCGCGCTTGGCGACGGCGCGCGCTTCCGGCCCATCACCTTGCCCTTCGCCGACGCCCTGGCGGACGTTCCGATTCTGGGCGAGATCTATTCCGAGATCATCAGCGGCCACAACATCTTCGTCTATATAACGTTGGCGGCGGTGCCGATCACGGCCTGGTTCCTCTACCGCAGCCGGTTCGGCTTACGCTTGCGCGCCGTCGGCGAAAACCCCGAAGCGGTCGATACCGCCGGCATCAACGTGTATTGGATGCGCTATCAGGCGCTGATCGTCACCGGCATCCTGTGCGGCGTGGCCGGCGCCTACCTGTCCACCGGCCAGAACGCGGCCTTCATCCGGAACATGACCGCGGGTCAGGGGTTCATCGCCCTGGCCGCGCTCATCTTCGGCAAATGGAGACCCGTGCCGACGATGCTGGCCTGCTTCATGTTCGCCTTCGCGGACGCCGTGCAGGCGCGCCTTCAGGGGGTCGACCTGCCCATCGTCGGGGTCATTCCCGTCCAGTTCGTGGATGCGCTACCCTTCGTTCTCACGGTCGTCGTCCTGGCCGGCTTCATCGGCAAGTCGGTGGCCCCCAAGTCCGGCGGCATACCCTATGTGAAGGAGCGATGAGCACACTCGACGACATGATCGCAAAGGCGCTGGCGGTCCGCGAAAACGCCTACGCCCCCTACTCCAAGTTCAAGGTCGGCGCCTGCCTGCGTACGGACACGGGCAAGCTTTATGCCGCCTGCAATGTGGAGAACGCGGCCTATCCCCAAGGCCAATGCGCCGAGGCGAGCGCCATCGGCATCATGGCCGCGAACGGCGAGCGGCGCATCGTCGAGGTGGTCGTGGTCGGCGACGGCGACGAATTGTGCACCCCCTGCGGGGGCTGCCGCCAACGCTTGAACGAATTCGCCGCCCCCGACACGCCCGTGCATGTGTGCGGCCCCGAAGGCGTGCGCGAAACCTTCAAACTCGGCGACCTGCTTCCGCACAGCTTCGGGCCCGACAACCTGGACGGCGGCCCGTGACCGCCGAGGCCCGCGAGGCCGCCGCGATCATCGCCGAGCGCGCGCCCGGTTTCACGCCGAAGGTGGGCCTGATCCTGGGCTCCGGTCTGGGCGGTCTGGGCGACCAGATTGCCGATGCACACGCCATCTCTTATGCCGATCTCCCCGGCTTCCCCGAGCCCACTGTCGAGGGCCACGCCGGGCGACTGATCTTGGGGACCCTGGGCGGTGTTGCGGTTGCCTGCCTACAAGGACGCGTCCACCTGTACGAGGGCCATGCGCCGCAGGTCGTGCAAACCCTGGTGAGGACCCTGAAAGTGGCCGGGTGCGAAACGCTTATCGTCACCAACGCCGCCGGTAGCCTGCGCACCGACGTCGAGGCGGGCAGCCTGATGCTGATTTCCGATCACATCAACCTGCAACCGATGAACCCGCTGACCGGCCCAAACGACGACTCCTTCGGTCCGAGATTTCCACCGATGTCAGGGGCTTATGACGAAAAATTCCGCGATCGGTTTAAGGCCGTGGCGGCGCGGCTGGGCATTACCCTGCATGAAGGGGTGTTCGTCGCCCTGTTGGGACCCTATTTCGAGACTCCGGCGGAGATTCGCGCCTTCAAGGTGCTCGGCGCCGATTCGGTGGGCATGTCGGTGGCGCCCGAGGTGATCGTGGCGCGCCATTGCGGCATGCGGGTCGCGGCGATCTCGGTCCTGACCAACCTTGCGGCGGGTCTGTCCTATGAGGAGTTGAGCCATGAGCAAACGCTCCACTACGCCAATCTCGCGGCGGGGGATTTGTCCCGCCTGATCGTCGCCTTTCTGGAGGGACTGGAGGACGCGGCATGACATCCATTGTTGACTCCGGCGTTGACGATCGTGGCCCGGCCACGCAGAGCAACGTGGAGGCGGGGCCGTGGGCGGAGGGCGGCGCCGCCCGCAACCCGGGCATGGCGTTGGAGCTCGACTGGCTGCGCGAGGTGCGGGTCAACCGCAGCGCCGTCGAGCGCCGCGCGGCGACCATCCCCGCCCGCCGTAGCGTCAAGAAGGACTGGCAGGCGGCGTGGCTGCTCAAGGCGATCACGTGCATCGACCTGACGACCCTGAGCGGCGATGACACGCCGGGCCGTGTGCGGCGGTTGTGCGCAAAGGGCCGCTTGCCCGTGCGCCGCGATGTTCTCGAGGCGTTGGGGGCGCAGAACCTCGGGCTCCATGTCGGTGCGATCTGCGTCTATCACGCCATGCTGCCCGCGGCCCTGGAAGCCCTCGAGGGGTCGGGGATCCCGGTGGCCGCGGTCTCGGCGGGCTTTCCCGCCGGTTTGTCGCCGTTGGAGGAACGCGTGCGCGAGGTCGAAGCCTCGGTCGCGGCGGGAGCGCAGGAGATCGACATCGTGATCCAGCGCGGTCATGTACTGACCGGCGATTGGCAGGCGCTGTACGACGAGGTGCGGGCGTTCCGCGCGGCCTGCGGCGAGGCGCACCTGAAAACGATCATCGCCACCGGCGACCTTGCGATCCTGCGCAACACCGCCAAGGCAAGTCTTGTTTGCATGATGGCGGGCGCCGATTTCATCAAGACCTCGACCGGCAAGGAGGCCGTCAACGCCACCCTGCCCGTGAGCCTCGTCATGGTGCGGGCCATCCGCACCTACCGGGAGCGCACCGGCATCCGCATCGGCTTCAAGGCGGCGGGCGGCATCTCCACGGCCAAGGACGCGCTCGATTATCTAACCCTGATGAAGGAAGAGCTTGGCCGGCCCTGGCTCGAACCCGGCCTGTTCCGCATCGGCGCCTCCAGCCTGCTCGGCGACATCGAACGCCAACTCGAACACCACGTGACGGGCCGCTATTCCGCCTCCCGCCGCCATCCCATGGGGTGAGCGTATGAGCGTTGCCGAGATATTCCATTCGATGGACTACGGGCCCGCGCCCGAAGGCCCGGCGCAAGCCGAAGATTGGATCGCCCGGCATGACGGCAAGTTCGGGCTGTTCATCGCGGGCGCCTGGCGCGAACCGGCGGCGGGCGAGTGGTTCGAGTCGGTCAATCCGGCCACGGCAAAGCCGATCGCACGGATCGCCCAGGCCGGTCCGACGGATGTGGATGCGGCGGTGGCGGCGGCCCGCGACGCGCAAGGTCGTTGGGCCAAGCTGGGCGGACATGGCCGCGCGAAATATCTTTACGCGCTCGCGCGTCTCGTGCAGCGCCATTCGCGGCTGCTCGCGGTTCTCGAAAGCATGGACAACGGCAAGCCCATCCGCGAGTCCCGCGACATCGACATTCCCCTGGTGGCGCGGCACTTCTATCACCACGCCGGCTGGGCGCAGCTCATCGAAACCGAGTTCCCCGATCACGAGCCCATCGGCGTCGCCGGACAGATCATTCCCTGGAACTTCCCACTTCTGATGTTGGCCTGGAAAGTGGCGCCCGCGTTGGCGGCGGGCAACACGGTGGTGCTCAAGCCGGCCGAGTTCACCAGCCTGACGGCCCTTTTGTTCGCCGAATTGTCTCAGGAAGCGGCCCTGCCGCCGGGCGTCCTCAACATCGTGACGGGCGACGGGGCGGTGGGCGAACTGATCGTGCATCACGCGGGCGTCGATAAGATCGCCTTCACCGGCTCCACCGAGGTGGGGCGCCTGATCCGCCAGGCGACGGCGGGAACGGGCAAGAAGCTCACCCTCGAACTCGGCGGCAAGTCGCCCTTCATCGTGTTCGACGACGCCGACCTCGACAGCGCCGTCGAGGGCGTGGTCGACGCCATCTGGTTCAACCAGGGGGAGGTCTGCTGCGCCGGCTCCCGCATCCTGGCCCAGGAAGGCATCGCCGAGACGCTGGAGCGGAAGTTGCGAGCACGCATGGAGACGCTCCGCATGGGCGATCCCCTGGACAAGTCGGTCGACATGGGCGCCATCGTCGATCCCGTCCAACTCGAGCGGATCCGGTCCCTCGTAGAGCAAGGGAGGTCGGAGGGAGCCCACATCTGGCAACCCTCGTGGAGCACCCCGCGGGACGGCTGCTTCTACCCGCCGACCCTGTGCACGGAAGTCAGCCCCTCCTCGACCATCGCGCGGGTAGAGATCTTCGGCCCGGTCGTCGTGATGATGAGCTTCCGCACGCCCGCGGAGTCCGTGGTGCTGGCCAACGACACGCGGTACGGGCTGGCCGCCAGCGTGTGGACCGAGAGCGTCAACCTGGCGCTGGACGTGGCTCCAAAGCTCAAGGCGGGCACGGTCTGGGTGAACTGCACCAACGTCTTCGACGCGGCCTCCGGTTTCGGCGGATACCGGGAGAGCGGCTTCGGGAGAGAGGGTGGCAAGGAAGGCCTCTGGGAATACCTGAAACCCGCATGGCAGAAGGACGCCGGCCGAGCGCAGGCGTACGGGCCCAAGACGTCGGACGGGTCCGGGCTGCTGAATCCGGCGGACGCGGGCCCGTCGGAGGCGGCCGAGCGCGGCCGAAAAAAAGGAGGCATGCCTCCCGTCGACCGTACCACCAAGCTCTACGTGGGCGGGAAGCAGGTGCGCGCGGACGGCGCCCACAGCCTGCTGATCCGCGGCCGCGACGAGAGCATCATCGGCGAGGTGCCCCGCGGGAACCGCAAGGACGTGCGGAACGCGGTGGAAGCGGCACACGCGGGCGCCGGGCTGTGGTCGCCTC
>JADFIH010000239.1 GCA_022566715.1 Pseudomonadota bacterium
CTAAGCGTTCGCGGCGGACCCCATGCCGTCGCTTGGCGCGGGCGCGGCGCGGATCACCGCGCCCATGGCGAGCAGGATGGCGGCGAACACCAGGCAAACGGCGAAGAAGCCCAGGGATCGCATGGCCACCACAAGCTGCGGGCCGAGGCTCGCGCCGATGAACATGTTGAAGGAGTAGACCGCGATGATCAGGCCGTTGTTTGCTGGCGACAGGGCGGTGATGTAGAAGATCATCGCGGGCACGCAAAGCGCTATTCCTGCAACAAAAATAACGTTTCCCGCAAGAACGATGGCGAGGGTCGGCGCGGCGCCGGAAATCACGAGCCCCGTGGCGGCGATGATGAATCCGGCGCGCGCAACCCGCGCCGCGGTCCAGCGCCGGATGATGGGTCCGGCGAAGAAGGTGAGGATCAAGCCCGGCAGGCCGAAGTAGCGGACTTCGATCATGCCGAACCCCGCGTTTCGAACCAGGTCGCCCAAATGAATCGAGATCGCGGCGTAGTACCCCACGAAGGTGCCGAGAATCGTAAAGCCAATGACAAAGGCGCGCGCGAGGAACGGATTACGCAGTAGGCCGGGCAAGGCCCGGTAGACCTGGGCCGGCGTAATGCCCCCGGGTGCGCGCGGCTCGGCCGGTAAGAGGACGAGCAAGATGCCGAACGCGACGTAGGCCAACGCGCTGAGGGCGAATATGACCGTGAGGTCGCCGGAGCCGCCGAACGCCGAACCGAAGATTTGGCCGAGCAGGGCGGACAGCAGGAAGCTGCCCCCGACCACCGCAAGGGCCGTCGGGCGGAGCTTCTCCGGCACCGTTTCCGCGATATAGACGACGGCCACCGGCGAAAACGTGGCGGCCGTCAAGCCTTGCACGATACGCAGGGCGATGACGCCCTCGAAGCCGTTGACCCGCCACAGGGCCGCCGTCGCGGCGACCAGTGCGGCCATGCCCCAAATCATCATCCGCCGCCGGCCGAAACTGCCCGACAGGGGGCCGAAGATCAGAAAGCCCAGCGCGTAGGAGAGCCCGAAGGCCCCGGAGATCCACCCCGCGGCCGATAGGCTGACATCGTAATGGTCCGCCAAAAGCGGAAGCAGCGGAATCGGATAGTAGATCTGAAAGGAAACGATCAAGGCGCCCACCGCCATGAGGGCGATGGCGTAGACCGGCGTTTTGATCAAAGCGCTTTACGCCGGAGGTGAGAATAGAGGTGCGGCGCTCCCGCCGAAACTCCGCGCGACAATAAACGTAACCCCTCCCCCTTGATGGAGACCTTAGCGAAAAACCCGCCGAACAAAATCCAGCTTCCCTTTGTTCGATGGGGGGCGTGGGGAGGCCGTGTTTTGTCAGGGCCGGCCATGGTTCCTCCCCCTTCGACAGGCTCAGGGTGAGGACCTGAAACAACCCTCATGCTGAGCTTGTCGAAGTATGAGGGTTGTTTCGCAGCTCCACCAAAAAGAGCTACGCCGAGGCGGGCGCGGTGACGTGCCAAATTTTCTCGACCTTGGTGCCGGAGTTCGTGAGGGTTTTCTCGATCGGGCAGTAATCGCCAAGCTCCGCTTGCATTTTGGCGATGCCCGCGTCGTCCCCTGTCGCCGTCATGGTGATCGTCAGCTTGATTTCCTTGAAGGGGATATCCACCGGCTCGATCACGGCGGCGCCGCGCCGGTCGAATAGGGCTTCCGCGTCGATACTCATGCTTAGAATCTCGACCCCGTTCTTCTTGGCGACCCGATGGCCGACGACGTTGGTGCAACTCACGAGCGCGGCGAGTAGGGACTCCGTGGGCGTCGGGCCGAGGTTCGTGCCGCCGCGTTCCGTCGGTTCGTCCACGATGGTTTCGATATCGCGCACCTTGATATCCATGCGCGCGTGCGAACGGCTTTCCCCATGGAGTTTCATGGTGACAATGTTCTTGGGCGTGACGGCAACCATAAATTTTCCCTCAATTGATCGACGGTTGGTGACCGGATCGTTGGTGATCGGATGGAAGGCCAAAACCGGCCGTGCGGCCCGATGGATCGCGCCGTGATCACCAATTGTACCCCAGGAGCGGGCCCGACAAAAAGGGGTGGCGCAACCTGACGCAAACGTGATAATCGGGCCGAGTTTCCCCGCACCCGTCCACGTAGTAGACCGAAATTGAAGCCGGCGCCGTTCTCATATTTTCGCGTCGCCACCCTTGGCGAGACCTTCGACCGCCTCGAGGAGTTCGGGCAGGACGCCAGGATTCTGGCCGGTGGCCAGAGCCTTGTGCCGGCGCTCGCCATGCGTCTGTCGGCCCCCGAGGCCCTGGTCGACATCAACCCGATCGGCGAATTGCGCGGCATTTCCGTGACCGACCGTCATATCCGGATTGGCGCCTTGACGCGGCATGCCGAGGTCGAACGCTCGGCCGAGGTGGCGCGGCATCTGCCGCTCATCGCCGAGGCTATCAAGTTCGTCGCCCACCCGGCGATTCGCAACCGGGGAACTTTTGGGGGCAGCATCGCGCTCGCCGATCCGGCGGCGGAGTTGCCGGCTTGCGCCTGCGCGCTCGGGGCGCGATTCGAGATCGCGAGTCGCACGGGCCGTCGCGTGGTCGCGGCGGACGAGTTCTTCCACGGCATGTTCGAGACGAGCATCGAAGACGGCGACGTTCTCGTCGCGGCGGAGTTTCCGCGCGCGAATGGGAACAGCCGCTCGGCGTTCGCGGAGCTTGCCCGCCGCCACGGCGACTACGCCATCGTCGGCTTGGCGGCGCAGGCTTCCGTGGAACGGGGGGCGCTCATTGATCCGCAACTTGTCTTTTTCGGCATCGGCGACCGGCCCGTCGCCGCGCGCACCGCGGCGGCGGGGCTTAACGGCGGCGGCGTCAGTGATGCCAGCATCAAGGCCGCGCAGGACGCGCTCGCGGCCGATCTCGACCCGCCGAACGACCTGGTCGGAAGCCCCGAATTCAAGTTGCATCTCGCGCGCGTCCTGATGGGCCGCGTGTTGCGCCAACTGGTGGCGGACCAGTGA
>JADFIH010000240.1 GCA_022566715.1 Pseudomonadota bacterium
TCCGGCGGGGTTCGATCCATCCCTGGCCAGCCTGAAGGTGGTGAAGCGGATGGGCGAGTGGCAAGCCCTCGGCGTCCGCCGCATCGGCGGCGCCGACCTGCCGGCGCGGCAGCTCGAGGCCTCGATCGTCGTTCCCGATGAAGAAAGTGGCCGGGCCTTCCTTGTCTATGAGAACTTTCGCAACATCTTGAAATGGAACCGGTCGAATTACTTCGCGCTCACCGTCGGCCTCCTTGCCGACGGAATCGCCGGCCGCTAGCGTACTAGGTTCAGAGATCGTTTCGTGAGTGGGCACAAAATGATGTTCCGTGGACAGAGAACGAAGGTGGCGTGGGTCGTCGGATTCATGCTGCTTGTGGGCGCATGCGCGCAGACGCGGCTGGCGATACACGCGGTGAAACAGATCGGCAACCGGGGCGGGACTCCGGGCGCCGAGGCGACGATCTCGCCCGAGGGCGTCCCCATCGGCCCGGGCGGCGTCTACAAGGTTGGCGACTCCTACCAGGTGGCTGGCCGGACCTACACGCCGCGCGTCGACCCCGACTACGACGAAACCGGCATTGCGTCGTGGTACGGAAAGGATTTCAACGGCCTGAGAACGGCGAACGGCGAAATTTTCGACATGAATGCCCTGACGGCGGCGCACAAGACCTTGCCGTTGCCGAGCTATGTGCGGGTCACGAACCTCGAGAATGGCCGCACCCTGGTTTTACGCGTGAACGACCGCGGCCCGTTCGTGGCCGGCCGCATCATCGACGTTTCGCGCCGCTCGGCCCAACTCCTCGGATTCAGGGGGAAAGGTACGGCGCGCGTTCGGGTTCGCGTGGTGGCGGCGCCATTGGACGGCGGCTTTGTCGCGGCGAAGGCGGAAACCCCGAAGGGGACCCGGGTGGCCGTCGCCGTGCCGGTGGGCCCCGTCGAGACCGACGACTTGGCGCCTCCAGAAGGGATCGCCGAGGCGCCACGCCGCCGCGGGCCGGTGCTCCAGCCGCGGGTGTTGGTGGGGGCCGTTCAGCCGACCAGCATGTACGTGCAGGCCGGGGCCTTCGAATCCTTCGCCAACGCGAACCGCCTCAGCGCCAAACTGTCCACGAGTCAACGCTGGCGGATCACATCGGTGGTGGTTCGCGGACGCGAGTTGTATCGTGTCCGATACGGTCCCCTCGAGACCGTGGAACAGGCGGACATCGTGCTCGCCCGGGTTATTCGGAAAGGGCACCCGGAAGCACGAATCGTCATAGATTGATCCGGGACCGATCGGACGCCGGCCAACACAAATACGTCGCATTTCCGGTTTATAAATACGGCCTCCAAGTACTCGAACCCCAAGAACTCGAACCCAAAGAACTCGAACCCCAAGTACTCGAACCCAAAGTACTCGAACTCCAAGAACTCGAACGAGGGCATCGCCATGAGACGCGTTGGTATTTTTGGCAAGGCACTTCCCGGACTGGGCACGGCATGCGCCCTGATCGCAAGCGTCCTCCTGCCAAGCATTTTCCTGATCGGCGTTGCGAACGGGCAAGTCCTTGGATACGAAACCTCGGCCAAGCAGGCCATCCTGGTCGACGCTGAAACCGGGGCCGTCCTGATGGAGAAAGCGTCTGACGAGTTGATGCACCCCGCGTCGATGAGCAAGCTGATGACGGTCTACATGGTGTTCGAACGGCTGCGGGACGGCTCGCTCAAGCTCGACGACACCATGCGGGTCAGCGAAAAAGCCTGGCGCATGGGTGGCTCGAAAATGTTCGTCCGGGTCGATACCCTGGTCACCGTCGAGGATTTGCTGCGCGGCGTCATCATTCAGTCCGGCAACGACGCCAGCATCGTTCTCGCCGAAGGGCTGGCCAGCAGCGAGGAAGCGTTCGCCGAGGCGATGACCCGCCGCGCCCGCGAACTCGGCATGAACGACAGCGTGTTCAAGAACGCCACGGGGTGGCCGGATCCAGAACACCTCGTCACGTCGCGTGACATGGCGACGCTGGCGCAACACGTCATTCGCGACTACCCGGAATATTATCCCTACTTCGCGGAGAGGACGTTTACCTACAACAAGATCAAGCAGGGCAACCGCAACCCGCTTTTGTATCGCGGCGCCGGAGCGGATGGTTTGAAGACCGGTCATACCGAGCAGTCGGGCTACGGTCTGGTTGCCTCGGCCGAGCGCAACGGCCGCCGGCTGATCCTGGTGGTCAATGGGCTCGACAGCGTGAACGCGCGCTCGCGGGAGGCCGAGCGCCTGCTCGACTTCGGATTCCGCGAGTTCAAGAACTACGAGTTGTTCGGTGACGGCGAAACCGTGGATGAGGCGCCGGTATGGCTGGGCGAGGCGGACACGGTGCCGCTCGTGCTCGAGGCGCCCCTGACCATTACCATGCAGCGCAAGGCGCGGCGGAACATGAAGGTCGTGGTGCAAATGGACCGGCCGATTCCCGCGCCCGTCAAGAAGGGGGACCGGGTGGCCACCCTTGTCATCACCGCCAAGGATAGCACGACGATTGAAAAGCCCCTGTTCGCGGCGCAGGACGTGGACCGCCGCGGCCTTATCGGGCGCGTGACCGCCGCCATCAGCCATCTCGTATTCGGGCCGGCCACCAACTAAACGGCCGGACGGAGCCAGCGCTTGAGCCGCGGCAAATTCATCACCATTGAAGGCGGGGAGGGCGCCGGCAAGTCGACCCAGGTTGCACGCCTGTGCACGCGCCTGCGGGACCGTGGTCTCGAGGTCGTCGCCACGCGCGAGCCGGGCGGGTCCGAGGCGGCGCTGGAGGTGAGGCGCCTTCTCGTCGAGGGCGCGGTCGACCGCTGGGACCCGCTGTCCGAATTGCTCCTTCATTCGGCGGCGCGGCGCGAGCATCTCGTGGCCACGGTCCGTCCGGCCTTGGAGATCGGCAAATGGGTGGTCAGCGACCGCTTCGCCGATTCGACCATGGCCTATCAAGGCTACGGCCACGGCTTGGGGCGCGCGGCCGTCGAGTC
>JADFIH010000070.1 GCA_022566715.1 Pseudomonadota bacterium
AGGATGTTCTGTGCCGACACCATCGCATAGAGCATCGGGATCGAGAGCAAGGTATTGGCGCGCGAAAACAGCATCGCCGTTCGCGCCGCCTTGGCCTTGGCGTCGGCATCCACCTCGACCATGCCCAAAGCCTTTTTCTGGTTCGGCCAGATCACGAACCAGACGTTGAACCACATGATGGTGCCCAGCCACATGCCAATGCCGATGGCGGTGTCCCTTGGATTGCCGCTGACGATGCCGATCAGCACGGCGCCGCCGAAGTATTCGTTCAGGAGCGCCAGGATAATTCCGGTGGCGATCGTCCCCATGGCGGCCCAGCGGAACCAGAACAGCGCTGCGGGGGCGATGACCTTGCTGATCGCCGGTTTCTGCTCGTCGGGGATTTTCGGCATATTTGGGATTTGAACGAAGTTGAAATACCAGAGCAGGCCCACCCACATGACGGCGTTAAGGACGTGGAGCCACCGGAAAAAGAACTTCCACCACTCCTGGCTGCCAAGATCGAGATAAATCCCTGGGTTCGAATGCCAAACCATCACGATGACGATCATGACGATCGTCAAAACGACTCCCGCGATGACAGTGTTCCGCAGGTTGGTAAGAATTCCGCTCATGATGTTCTTCGCCCCTCTTTGTTATTGAGGTTTCTATAAAAATATTTGGTCGTGCGACCGGCGCCTAATGTCGTTCGAAATCCGAGATTGGTGTGATGGCGGAGCCGCGCCGCGGCCCATTAGAACTTCTATAGACTGGAATGCAAGGCGTGACTAGCCCGGCCCGGGTACCTACAACCAGCCGGTCAGTCATGGCTCGTATCGCCTCGCGGACATGAATCGGGGGCCAAAGGGGCCCCCGATTGTCCAAGTGCATGAAGCGACGCATTAAGGGAGGTTTGGGTCCGAAGCCATGGTTAGGACATGAGCATCGGGGGCCGGCCATCTCCGTTCCCGCGGCGTGCGGGCCGGAGTGACCCCAAGTCCGCATCGGCGTCGACGGCACGGACGGCTGTTATGGGTTGGGCCGGTCCCGCCACGGGCAGGACCGGGATTTGGATCGGCCGAGATTTGGACCGGAAGGTTATTTGACGCATACAAATCAGCCCCAACTGTCACGGCATCCTGAGTGTTCCCAAAATATCCCGGTGCTTCTACAAGATATGGTGGCTGAATGCAACCGTGGCGCAACCTGTAGGAATTTAATTGGATTAATTCTAAACTAATGAAACCCGGCGGCGCCCCGCGCCCAATCCCCTGAGCAGAGTGGACGAACAGACGGCCCATTGCGCGAGCGAAGTGCGCGCCCACGATTACGACCGCTACCTTTGTGTGCTCCTCGCCCCGCGCGGCGTGCGCCCGGCGCTGCTGGCGCTGACGGCGTTCAACTTGGAAGTCGCCCGGGTCGCGGACGCCGTCAGCGAGCCCATGCTGGGCGAGATCAGATTGCAGTGGTGGCGCGACGCCATCGCGGACCTCTACGATGGTAAAACACGCGGCCATCCGGTCGTCCTGGCCTTGGCGCCCGCCATCGAGCGGGGTCTGCTTTCGCGTCAGCGGTTCGAGCGGATCATCGACGCACGCATCGCGGATCTCGGCGCCGCCGCGCCCAATGACTTGGCCGCCCTCGAAGCTCTCGCCCGGGCAACGGCGGCGGAGCTCCATCATCTTTGGCGCGAAGCCCTGGGCGAAACCGGCGATGGCGCCACGCGGGCGGTTGACCATGCCGGTGTCGCCTTCGCGATGGTGGGCTTGATGCGAGCGACACCCTTTCACGCGGCGCGTGGCCGCCTCTATCTGCCGTCCGATTTGGTCCGGGATGCGGGCGTGGATGTGAACGACGTCTTGGCGGGGCGCTTCACGCCCGCGTTGGCGCGTGTCGTCTTGAACGTTCTTGATCGCGCCGAGCATCATCTCCGCGAGGCGCATCGCCTGCGCCGGCGGGTCCCGCGCCGCGCCACGTCCGCATTGCTCCCCGCGGCGCTTGCCGCCATGTACCTGCGGCGCTTGCGCCGCGCCGGCGGCAACCCGTTCGCCGACGGCCTGACGATAAGCCCCCTGCGCCGGCAATTACGCCTGACCGCCGCGGCGCTGTTTCGGTGGACCTGACCGGCGCTTACTCCGCCGCCGCCATCTCCGGGGCGAGCCAGGCGTCGAGGTCGGCCAAGGCGCGGCGCGCCCTGGCGGGCTTGCGCTCTTTCCGTTTGACACGGCCCTCGAGCGGCGGGAACAAGCCGAAGTTGATATTCATGGGCTGGAATATCTCGCTGTCCGCACCGCCGGTGATGTGCCCGATGAGGGCCCCCAGCGCCGTCGTCGCGGGTGGGGCGGCGAAGCTCCGGCCGAGGCGCTCCGCCGCGGCCATGCGTCCCGCCAACAGGCCGATGGCGGCGCTTTCCACGTATCCTTCCACGCCGCTGATCTGGCCCGCGAAGCGCAGGCGCGGCTGGGCCCGCAAGCGCAAGGAGCCGTCGAGCAGCGCGGGCGCATTGATGAAGGTGTTGCGGTGGATGCCGCCGAGACGCGCGAACCGCGCCTGCTCCAGGCCGGGGATGGTGCGGAAAATCCGCACCTGCTCGCCGTGGGTCAGCTTGGTCTGGAAGCCGACCATGTTGTAGATCGTGCCGAGCGCATTGTCCTGGCGCAGTTGGACGACGGCATGGGGCTTCTCGGGGCGATGCGGGTTGGTCAGGCCGACCGGTTTCATGGGGCCAAAGGCCAAGGTCTGGCGGCCGCGCGCCGCCATGACCTCGATGGGCAGGCAACCCTCGAAGTAGGGTGTGTCCTTTTCCCAATCATGGAATTCGGTTTTCTCCCCTTCGAGCAACGCGTCGATGAAGGCGTCGTATTGGGCATGTGTGAGGGCGCAGTTGATGTAGTCCTTGCCGTCGCCGCCAAAAGACGATTTGTCGTAGCGCGACTGCAACCACGCCTTCGACATATCGATGCTGTCAAGGTGAACGATGGGGGCGATGGCGTCGAAGAAGGCCAACGAGTCCTCTCCGGTAAGTTCCCGAATGGCGTCCGCCAGCGCCGCCGAGGTGAGGGGGCCCGTGGCGATGATGACGGAGTCCCAGTCTTCGGGCGGCAAGCCCGCGACCTCGCGGCGCTCGATATCGATGAGGGGGTCGGCCTCAAGGGCGCCCTGGACGGCCGCCGAGAAGCCGTCCCGGTCCACCGCCAGCGCGCCACCCGCGGGAACGCGGTTCGCATCCCCCGCCCGCAGGATGAGGGAGCCGCAGCGCCGCATCTCTTCGTGTAGCAGGCCGACGGCGCTTGATTGGGCGTCGTCCGAGCGGAAGGAGTTGGAGCAGACGAGCTCCGCGAGCCCGTCCGTCACGTGCGCTTCCGTACCGCGCTCCGGCCGCATCTCGTGCAGAACCACGGGCACGTCCGCGCGCGCGATCTGCCAGGCCGCCTCCGACCCGGCGAGGCCGCCGCCGATGACGTGGATGGGGTTGGGGATGGTCATTCCTGCAAATCCATGGGCGGCCCGGTGTGCTAGGTTAGCCTAATGAGCGAGCAGCCCGACTTCGAGCCCTATTCGGAGCGCCGCGGCGAACGGTCCGCCGGCCCGGCCCGCAAGCGCGCCAGAATTCTGCGCAGCGTCAGCCTCGTTTTACTGTTCGGTGGCTTCATTCTGGTCATAACCAACCCGACTTACGAGACCCCCGGTAAGATTATCGGCGTGTCGGGGCTCGCCCTCTATCTCTACGCTTGGGTCCTACGCTTCAGAAGCCGGGGCGAGTGAGGTCCTAGCCCCGCTTGCGCCGCGTTGCCCTGGCCGTCGTCTTTGCCTTGGTCGCCGGTTTACGCCGGGCGGCGGCGGCCTTTTTGCGGGGTGCGGCCGTTCCGTGGGTCGAAGGCTTTCTTTTGGGCGGGGCTTTTTTCTTCGGCGTTTTCCGCTTCGGGGGCTTTTTCGGCTTGGCCAGGATTTTCAGCGTCCCCTGCTTCGGCGGCGGCGCCGCAAGGCGCGGGCGCGCCAGGACCCGGCGCAGGTACTCGCCGGTGAAACTTCCCTTGGTCTTGGCCACATCCTCGGGCGTGCCCAGGGCGACGATACGGCCACCCTTGTCGCCGCCCTCGGGGCCCAGGTCGATAATCCAGTCGGCGGTCTTGATGACTTCCAGGTTGTGCTCGATGACGACAACGGTATTTCCGGTATCGACAAGGGCGTGCAGCACTTCGAGGAGCTTGCGCACGTCCTCGTAGTGCAGGCCCGTGGTCGGCTCATCCAGGATGTAAAGCGTTTGGCCTGTGGCGCGGCGCGAGAGCTCCTTGGCGAGCTTGACGCGCTGTGCTTCGCCGCCCGACAGGGTGGTCGCCTGTTGACCCACGTGGACGTAGCCCAGGCCGACGCGTTGCAGAGTCACGAGCTTGTCGCGGATCGAGGGCACGGCGCTGAATAATTCGGCTCCCTGATCGACCGTCATATCAAGGACGTCGGCTATGGAATTGCCCTTGAAGGTTATTTCAAGTGTCTCGCGATTATAGCGGCGGCCCTTGCAGACATCGCACTGGACGAAGATGTCGGGCAGGAAATGCATCTCGATTTTGATCAGGCCGTCGCCCTGGCAGGCCTCGCAGCGCCCGCCCTTGACGTTGAAGGAGAAGCGGCCCGGCTTGTAGCCGCGCGCGCCCGATTCGGGCAGGTTGGCGAACCAGTCGCGGATCGGCGTGAAGGCCCCCGTGTAGGTCGCCGGGTTCGAGCGCGGCGTGCGGCCAATGGGCGACTGGTCGATGTCGACCACCTTATCCAGAAACTCGAGGCCCTCGATGGACCGGTGGGCGCCCGGCGTGGTCCGCGAATTGTGCAGGCGGCGCGCCACGGCCTTGTAGAGGGTTTCGACGATCAAGGTCGATTTGCCGCCGCCCGAGACCCCGGTGATGCAGATGAAGGTGCCCAGCGGAAATTCGACATCGAGTTTCTTGAGGTTGTTCGCCTCCGCGCCCTTTATGGTCAGCTTCTGGGCGAGCTTTCCGGGGCGGCGCCCCTCCGGCACCGGAATCTGACGTGTGCCCGATAAGTACTGGCCGGTCAGGCTGGCGGCGCATTGCATGATCTGTTCCGGAGTTCCCTTGGCGACCACTTCGCCGCCGTGGACGCCGGCGCCGGGCCCCATGTCGATCACGTAGTCGGCGGCCAGGATCGCTTCCTCGTCATGCTCGACGACGATGACGGTGTTGCCGAGGTCGCGCAGGTTCTCCAGGGTATCAAGGAGGCGCCGGTTGTCGCGCTGATGCAGGCCGATGGAGGGCTCGTCGAGCACATAGAGCACGCCGGTGAGGCCCGAGCCGATCTGCGACGCGAGCCGGATGCGCTGGCTCTCGCCGCCCGACAGGGTGCCCGCCTTGCGCGACAGGGTTAGATATTCGAGCCCCACGTTCACCAGGAAGCCCAGGCGCTCGTTGATCTCCCTGAGGATGCGTTCGGCGATCTCCTGATGCTTCGCCGTCAGCTCATTGGGTAAGTGGGTGAACCATCGGGCCGCCTCGTCGATGGACATGAGGGCCACTTCGCTGATGTGCAGGCCGGCGATCTTGACGGCCAGGGCTTCGGGCTTCAGGCGGTGGCCGCCGCAATCCTCGCACTGGGTCTGGCTCTGATAGCGCGCCAGATCGTCGCGGATCCACGATGAATCGGTGTCGCGCCAGCGCCGGTCCATGTTCGGGATGACGCCCTCGAAGGTCTTGGTCGTGGAATAGCTGCGGTCGCCGTCGTCATAGGTAAAGGTGATGCGCTCGTCGTTCGAGCCATAGAGAATCGCGTCTCTCACCTTGCCGGGAAGGTCCTCGAAGGCATCGTTCGTGCTGACCTTGTAATGACGTGCGAGCGAATCGAGGGTTTGGCCGTAATAGGGCGAGCTCGATCTCGACCAGGGTGCGATTGCCCCCTTGCGCAAGCCCAGCGTCCGGTCGGGCACTACCAGGTCCGGGTCGAAATAGATCTCCGTGCCCAGGCCGTCGCACGAGGGGCAGGCGCCAAAGGGGTTGTTGAAGGAGAACAGGCGCGGTTCGATCTCCTCGATGGTGAAACCCGAGACCGGGCAGGCGAATTTGGAGGAAAAGATCGTGCGCTCGCCCGAATCCGCGTCCTCGACGATGGCCAGGCCGTCCGCGGCGGCAAGCGCCGTTTCCACGCTGTCGGCCAGGCGGGTGCCCAGGTCGGGCCGGACGACCAGCCGGTCCACCACCACTTCGATGTCGTGCTTGACCTTCTTGTTGAGCGCCGGGACCTCCTCGATTTCGTACAAGGTGCCGTCCACCTTGACGCGCTGGAAGCCGCGCTTGAGAAGGTCCGCGAGCTCCTTGCGGTACTCGCCCTTACGGCCGCGAACGATCGGCGCCAACAGGTAAAGGCGCATGCCCTCGGGCATGGCCAGGATACGGTCCACCATCTGGCTGACGGTCTGGCTCTCGATGGGCAATCCCGTGGCCGGTGAATAGGGGACGCCGATGCGCGCATATAGAAGGCGCAGGTAGTCGTATATCTCGGTGACCGTGCCGACCGTCGAGCGCGGGTTGCGCGAGGTGGTCTTTTGTTCGATGGAGATGGCCGGCGACAGCCCCTCGATCGACTCCACGTCCGGCTTTTGCATCAGTTCGAGGAACTGGCGGGCATAGGCCGACAGGCTCTCGACATAGCGCCGTTGCCCCTCGGCATAGATCGTATCGAAGGCGAGCGAGGATTTGCCCGACCCGCTCAGGCCGGTCAGCACGACCAGTTGATCGCGCGGGATGTCGAGATCGAAGCCCTTGAGATTGTGCTCGCGCGCGCCGCGAATGCTAATCGACTTGCTGGACGCAGGGTTCGGTGAAACGCGGTTTTTCTTGCTGGGCCGGATTTTACTGGCGGGCATTGGCAACGACATGGGCTCGGGCGAACGGATCAGTATAGGCCACCGGCGGGCCGAAATTGCAATTTCAATCGGCCTGCCGGGAGCACTTTCTCGGAGTGAATAGGGACAATTGGCCGGTGGCGGCGGGCGCGCTTAGCGCCTACACTGGCCTTTGAACCACAAGAGCACGATGGGGTAGGGGCATGGCAGGCAGCATCAACAAGGTCATACTCGTGGGTAACCTTGGGCGCGATCCCGAGGTCCGCCAGACGCAGGACGGGCGGCCCATCGTGCAGTTGTCCATCGCGACCTCCGAGACCTGGCGCGACAAGAATTCGGGGGAGCGGCGCGAACGCACCGAATGGCACCGCGTGGTGATCTTCAACGAGAACCTTTGCAAGGTGGCGCAGGACTTCCTGACCAAGGGCCGCAAGGTCTACATCGAGGGCCAGCTCCAGACCCGCAAATGGCAGGACCAATCGGGGCAGGACAAATACACCACCGAGGTGGTGTTGGGGCGTTTTCGGGGCGAGCTCCAGATCCTCGATTCCCGCGGCACGCAGGGCGCGGCGCCGGCGGGCGAACCCGAAATGGCGGGGGCGGGGGCCGGGACCGGCGGCGGTGGCGCGGCCGTTACCGCCGACCTGGACGACGAGATTCCGTTTTAGAATAACTCTAGGATGGGGCCCTGAATTCCGCCTTTTCGGGCGGGCCGGACCGGGTGCGAAAAGCACGCTGTAAGCGATTGAAAACGAAGGAATAAAAACGAATTTTTCGCTTAGGTTGCGGGGCCGGAATCGGGTATACTTAACACTGCCGCGGTCGCCCACCAGGGACCCGCGGGCCTTAATATCTATTATGCGAATGTCCTTACACACATAGTCCCTTTCGGGCGCCGGGCGAGACGTATCCCGCACCGACGCACTCCGGTCCCGCGCCGGCGCACTCCGGCCAACCCGCGGATGCGCGTGGCCTGCGCGGAAGCAATTAGACGGCAAAGAACCTAAGCCTTGAGCACAGTCGAATCGGAAGCACCACCGCCGCCGCCGCCGGGCAAAGGAGTCGTCCCGGTGACCATCGAGGAGGAGATGCGGCGCTCGTACCTCGATTACGCGATGAGCGTCATCGTGAGCCGCGCGCTGCCCGACGTGCGCGACGGCCTGAAGCCGGTGCACCGGCGCATCCTCCATTCGATGAACGAAAGCGGCTTCGACTGGAACAAGCCCTACCGCAAATCGGCGCGCATCGTCGGCGAAGTCATGGGCAAGTATCATCCGCACGGCGATCAAGCCATCTACGAAGCCATGGTGCGCATGGTGCAGGTTTTTTCCCTGCGCCTGCCGCTGCTGGATGGCCAGGGCAACTTCGGCTCGATGGACGGCGATCCGCCGGCCGCCATGCGCTACACCGAAACCCGCATGGCGAAAACCGCGCACGCCCTCCTGGAGGACCTCCACAAGGACACCGTCGACTTCCAGGAGAACTACGATGGGTCGGCGCGGGAGCCCGTGGTGCTGCCGGCGCGGTTTCCCAACCTGCTGGTCAACGGGGCGGGCGGTATTGCGGTCGGCATGGCCACCAACATCCCGCCACACAATTTGGGCGAGGTGATCGACGCCTGCTGCGCGCTGATCGACGACCCGGAGATCGGCCTTCCGGGTGTGATGGCGCACGTGATTGCGCCTGACTTTCCGACCGGCGCGCTCATTCTTGGCACGCAGGGAGCGCGCCAGGCTTTGGCGACGGGGCGTGGCTCCGTCACCCTGCGCGGCCGCGTGCACTTCGAAGAGGCCCAGCGCGAACGCACCGCCATCGTGGTGACGGAAATTCCGTACCAGGTCAACAAATCGCGCATGGTCGAGCAGATGGCCGAACTCGCGCGCAGCCGGCGGATCGAGGGGATCGTCGATCTGCGCGACGAATCGGACCGGGACGGTGTTCGCGTCGTCATTGAGATCAAGCGGGACGTCAATCAGGACGTCGTTCTCAACCAGCTTTACCGCTACACGCAACTGCAGACGAACTTCAGCGTCAATATGCTGGCGCTCGACGGCGGCCGGCCGGGCGTTCACAACCTGCTTCAGCTCATCGAAGCCTTTCTCGAATTCCGCCAGGAAGTCATCACGCGGCGCACCAAATTCGAGCTCGGCAAGGCGCGGGCGCGGGCGCAGGTCCTGGTGGGCATGGCCATCGCCGTCGCGAACATCGACGAAGTGATCACGCTGATCCGCAAAGCGAAGGATCCGGCGGCGGCCCGCGAACAGTTGCTGGCGCGGGATTGGCCGGCCACCGACGTCGAACCGCTCATCGACCTGATCGACGAGCCCGGACGCGGCGTGATCGACGGCAAGTACAGTCTGTCGGAGGATCAGGCCAAGGCCATCCTTGATTTGCGCTTACAAAGGCTCACCGCGCTGGGCCGCGACGAGATCGGCGACGAACTCAAGGGGCTTGCGGGGAAGATCCTCGATTACCTCGACATCCTGCGCAGCCGGGATCGCCTGATGAAGATCCTGCGCGACGAACTCGTCGAGATGAAGGAGAAATTCGGCACGCCGCGGCGCACCGAGATCGTCGCCGGCTATGTCGAGCACGAGGAAGAAGACCTGATCCAGCGCGAGGAGATGGTCATAACGTTCAGCAACACCGGCTACCTCAAGCGCGTGCCGCTCTCGACCTACCGCGCGCAGCGCCGCGGCGGCAAGGGCCGTGCGGGCATGAGCACGCGTCAGAACGACTTCGTGTCGAACGTCTTCGTGGTGAACACCCATACGCCGGTGCTGTTCTTTTCGACGACGGGCAAGGTCTATAAGATGAAGACCTACCGCCTGCCGCTCGGCACACCGACGGCGCGGGGCAAGGCCATGGTGAACCTTCTTCCCTTGGCGGAGGGCGAGTCCATCGAGACCCTGTTGCCCCTGCCCGAGGACGAGAGCAAGTGGGCCGACCTGACGCTTATGTTCGCCACGGCGCAAGGCAATGTGCGGCGTAACGCCCTGTCCGATTTCTCTCACGTCCTGACGAACGGCAAGATCGCCATGAAGCTCGACCCGGGGGACCGCATCGTCGGCGTTCAGGTCTGTACCAAGGACGACGATGTCTTGCTGGCCGCGCGGGGGGGAAAGTGCGTCCGGTTCCCCGTCGAAGCGGTCCGTGTCTTCAAGAGCCGCGCCTCGACGGGCGTGCGCGGCATGAAACTCGCCAAGGGCGATACGGTCATCAGCGTGTCGATCCTGCGCCACGTCGCGGTCGGCGTCGAGGACCGGGACGCCTACATTCGATATGCCAACGCCAAGCGGCGGGCCGAAAACGAGTCGGGGAAAATGCCGGAACCGCCGTTCGGGCCCGACAAGATGGCCGAGTTGGCCGCGGAGGAAGAGTTCATTCTCTCCGTGAC
Organism: Pseudomonadota bacterium; assembly: GCA_022566715.1. Lineage (GTDB taxonomy): Bacteria > Pseudomonadota > Alphaproteobacteria > SHVP01 > SHVP01 > JADFIH01. The sequence goes on from JADFIH010000070.1 coordinate 10,230, forward strand.
GGAGAATGGCTATGGCAAGCGCACGTCAGCCTACGAATACCGCATCACGTCGCGGGGCGGGCAGGGCATTATCAATATCGAAACCTCGAGCCGGAACGGCAATGTCATCGCCTCCGGTCCCGTGTCGGACCAGGACCAGATGATGCTCGTTACGGACGGCGGCAAACTGATCCGCAGCCCGGTTCATGGCATCCGTGTTGCGTCGCGCAATACCCAAGGCGTTACATTGTTTAATACGGCGGAAGGTGAGAAAGTGGTGTCGGTCGCCTGGGTGCCCGACCCCGGTGCAAACGGCGCGACGGACGACGGTGGTGAGGACGACGGTGGTGCGGCTGCCGCCGAGGCGCCCGCCGCGTAGCGGCGGATTCGGTCCGAGCGAAGGAACCTGATTTTGCCGAAGATGCGCATCGCCGTTTATCCGGGAACTTTCGATCCCATTACCAATGGCCACATGGACATCATCAACCGCGCCATGCGCCTGGTGGACCACCTCGTGGTGGGCGTGCTGGGTTCCAACATCGGCAAGGCGCCGTTTTTTACCCTCGAGGAGCGGCTGCGGATGGTGCGCGAGGAAATCGCCTCGGAGGCGAACCGGGACGACGTCAAGATTGAAATCTTGCCATTCAAGAACCTCCTCATGCATTTCGCGGCCGAGCAGAATGCGGGGATGATTATTCGCGGCCTCCGCGCGGTGTCGGATTTCGACTTTGAATTCCAAATGGTGGGGATGAACGCACGGCTCGATCCGGATATCGAGACGGTGTTCTTGATGGCTTCCGAGAGTCAGCAGTTCATCGCCTCACGCTTCGTGAAGGAAATCGCGTTGCTTGGCGGCGATATCACCAGTTTCGTTTCTTCAAATGTAGCGAAGCGTTTAACCGAGGCGCGCGCGGCGCGGCAGGCGGCCGCCGGCAAATAGCCTTGGCGCGCTTACTATGAGGAGAACGGCATGCTACGGTATTTGTTCGCGTCGCTCGTTGGCGGCCTTCTTTTTGGACCGGTGACGGGTATGGCCGCCGAACTTGAGGACACACTCTATCTCGAGCTGGAATCGGGCCGGGTGACGATCGAAATGCGTCCTGATCTTGCGCCCAAACATGTGGCGCGCATCAAGGAACTTGTCCGCGAGGGCTTTTACGATGGGGTGAAATTCCACCGCGTCATCGAGGGCTTCATGGCCCAGACCGGCGATCCGACCGGCACGGGAAGCGGCGGTTCGGGGAAAAAGCTCAAAGCGGAGTTCAGCAAGGAGCCGCACCTTCGCGGGACCGTATCGATGGCGCGTGCGCAAAGCCCTGATAGCGCCGATTCGCAATTCTTTATCGTGTTCCAGCCCGCGTCGCACCTCGACGGCCAGTACACTGTCTGGGGCCGCGTGACCGACGGCATGGAGCATATCGACGCCCTCAAGCAGGGCGCCGGTGGCGGCGTTGTTACCGATCCGGACATCGTCGTCAGGGCGTGGATCGCCGCCGACGTCGAGGAATGAAGGCATTCGTTTTGGACTCGGACGGGCGCCGCGCGGGCGCCCTTTTTCTTTCCCGTCGCGGTACCATGAGGCCATGCTGGACGCGAAGGTGGACGACTTCGATTTCGAGTTGCCGCGGGAGTTGATCGCGCTGCGCCCGGCGCGGCCGCGTGATTCGGCGCGCCTTCTGGTGATCGACGGCGAATTTCAGGACCGCGCCGTCAAGGACCTGCCGTCGCTGCTCGAACCGGGTGACCTCCTCGTCGTCAACGACACCCGCGTGCTGCCGTCGCGCCTGCGTGGCAGGCGGGGGGACGCCAAGGTGGAAGTGACCCTCCTGCGGCCGCTCGGGTCCGGGACTTGGACCGCGTTGGCGCGCCCGGCAAGGAAGTTGCGTGCCGCCGACCGGATCGAGTTCGCGTCCGGCCTTTCCGCCGAGGTCGCCGAAAAGGGCGAGGCCGGGGAGGTGACCCTGGCCTTCGGCGGGCAAGACGTCCTGGCGGCGCTCGAGGCCCATGGCGAGATGCCGCTGCCGCCCTACATCGCGGGCGCACGGCCGGCCGACGGCGCGGACCGGGAGGATTATCAGACGACGTTTGCCCATGAGCCGGGCGCGGTGGCGGCGCCGACGGCGGGGCTGCATTTCACACCCGCGCTGCTGCGGGCGCTGGATGCGCGCGGCGTGCGGCGTTGCACCGTGACCCTGCACGTGGGCGCCGGCACATTTCTGCCGGTGAAGACCGAGTACGTTCGCGATCACCGCATGCACGCGGAGTGGGGCCGGATCGGCGGGAACGCCGCCACTCTCGTCAACGAAACGCACGAGAAGGGAGGCCGGGTCGTCGCCGTCGGAAGCACCAGCCTGCGGCTTCTCGAGAGCGCGGCGGACGAATTTGGGCGCGTGTCTCCCTTCGAGGGGAACACCTCGATTTTCATTACGCCCGGATACCGTTTCAGGGTGGCCGACCTGATGTTGACGAATTTCCATTTGCCCCGTTCGACCCTGTTCATGCTGGTGTGTGCCTTCGCCAGGACCGGCCGGATGGTTGCGGCTTACGAGCACGCCAAGGCCGCGCGCTATCGTTTTTACTCCTACGGCGACGCCTGTCTTCTTCATCGGCCGCCGGCATGAGCGCGCAGGCGCTGACCTTTGACATCGACGCGCGCGACGGCGCGGCGCGCACAGGCGTCCTGACCACCGGCCGCGGCGAAATACATACCCCGGCCTTCATGCCTGTCGGCACCGCCGGCACGGTCAAGGCGATGCGGCCCGAGTCGGTGAAGGCGACGGGCGCCGAGATCATTCTGGGCAACACCTACCATCTGATGCTGCGGCCAGGGGCCGAGCGGGTGGCGGCGTTGGGCGGATTGCACCGCTTCATGAACTGGCCGGGGCCGATCCTGACCGATTCGGGCGGCTATCAGGTGATGTCCCTGGCCGGACTGCGCAAGATCGATGAGACGGGCGTTACCTTTCAGTCCCACCTCGACGGCGCGACGCTCGAACTCACGCCGGCGCGCTGCATGGAAGTTCAGGCGCTGCTCGGTTCCGATATCGTCATGGTGCTCGACGAGTGCACGCCGTACCCCGCGGACCGGGACACGGCGGCCAAATCGATGGCCTTATCCCTGCACTGGGCCGAGGGCTGCAAGGAGACGTTCGAGGCGCGGCCCGGACGGGGCTTGTTCGGCATCGTACAGGGGAGCGTCTTTCCCGCCTTGCGCGAACAGTCGGCGCGCGAAACCGTCGGTCTCGGATTTGACGGCTATGCCGTCGGCGGGCTCGCCGTCGGCGAGGGGCAGGACCGGATGTTCGCCACCTTGGACGTGACCGTGCCGCATCTTCCGACGGACAAGCCGCGTTACCTGATGGGCGTCGGCAAACCGGACGACATCGTCGGCGCCGTCTTGCGCGGAATCGATATGTTCGATTGCGTTTTGCCGACCCGGTCCGGCCGCACCAGCCAGGCGTTCACGCGGGCCGGGACCCTGAACCTGCGCAATGCGCGCCATGCCGAAGACACCCGTCCCCTCGACGGGGCGTGCGCCTGTCCCGCCTGCCGGGATTACGGGCGCGCCTACCTGCACCACCTGGTCAAGGCCAAGGAAATCCTGGGCGCGATGTT
>JADFIH010000241.1 GCA_022566715.1 Pseudomonadota bacterium
TCCGTCGGCGCGGCGGCGGCATCGGAGTCGCGACGCTCGGGCTTGGCGTCCGGCGCGGGCCGATCGCGGCGCGTGTCGCGCTTGCGGCGCGACCAGCGCGCGAGGAAGGGATCCTCCGGATCAGCCATGGCCGTTGCGGCGCGGGCCGGCCGGGGCCCGACGGGCGAAGTTGTCCTCGTCGGGATCGTGGCGCTTGCGCTTGCGTTTCTTGAACGGTTCGTCGACGTGGTGGCGGTCGATGTAGTCCTGGACGAAGGCGACCACGCCCGCCGGCATGGTCACGGCCTCGACGATTTCCTCGCCGCTGTCGAGATAGTCCTGCGCCTCGTAAGGACAGGCGGTAACCAGGAACGGCAGCACGTCGTGCTCGCACTCCACGTCCACGCCGCCGTGCAGGACCACGAACAGGCGCGGCGGATCGTGCGTCAGGTTGAACTTGTAGCCCTCGGTCTCGCGCGGAAACAGCTCGAGCGGGAGCGTCCCGCTATGATAATGGATCCAGTCCTCGCCCTCGCCGAGCAGCCGCCATTCACCCTCCGGGTCGCAGGCGGGCGCCCCCGGGATCACCGCCACGGGGCGCCAGTCGAAGTCATTCCAGGGATTGTCGACGCGCCGACGCTCCAGCACGATGCCGAGCGGCAGTGATACCTGATCTTTCATCGCCTGCAATCTTCGCGCTCCCGGCTTTCGCGCTCAAGCCCCCCCGGCCACAAGAGCCGCGGGGGCGCGCGCAGCCCAGTCATAGCGGGTCCGCGGGCAAATGTTAAGTCGGGAGTCCGCCCGGACGCCGTGGGAGCGGTGGCCGGCCCGCCGATGCCCTGGCTAAGGCGGGGGCCCAGCAGCGCAGCCAAGACCGGAGTCATGGCAACGGAGGCCCCGGGGTCAGTCGTCCTCCTCGAAATCCTCGGGCAGTTTGTGCGCGATGCCCTTGTGGCATTCGATGCAGGTTTCGCCCTTTTCCTGGGCCCTGCGCATCTTGTCGGCGGCGCGGCGCTCCTGCTTGTGGAAGGCCATGGCCTCATAGGAATGACAGTTGCGGCACTCCCGCGAATCACTGGCCTCCATCGAGGCCCAGACGTGTTCCGCCAATTCCAGGCGCTTGGCCTCGAACTTCGCGGGCGTGTCGATGGAGCCGACGATCTTGTGGAACAGCTCGTTGGTGGCCCTGATCTTGCGAATCAGCTTGGCGGTCCAGTCCTTGGGCACGTGGCAGTCGGAGCAGATCACCCGCACGCCCGCGGCGTTGGTGTAGTGCACGCTCTGCTTGTACTCCTGGTAGACCAGTTGATCCATCTCGTGGCAGGAGACGCAGAACTCGAGGGTGTTGGTGTATTCCATGAAGGTGTTGAAGCCGCCCCAGAAGATCACCCCGGCCACGCCGCCGACGATGAATATCCCACCCCAGCCATAGCGGCTGGTCGGCGACCAGAACCATCGCCACACACGTACAATCATGTTGACCGCTCCCTAGAGCAGATCGGGGTTGATGGAATCGCCGTCGGCGATCCCATCAACCGCGTGAATCTGCTCTACCTTATCGATGTAGACCGGATTCACAGGATCGTTCGAACCCGCGATGCGGGTTCGATCGATCCTGATCCGGTCCAGGCATGGTCACCCTCCGGCGCGCAGCGTGCCGACTCGGTAACGACATCGATCGAACATATCAGTGGCCGAGACCGGTCCGCCACCCTGGCGAGACGAGGCGGCGAGACGAGGCCGGACGAAGGGAGGCACGCGAAGTATCGATGGGTGGTCGCGCGCCCGCAGCGCCCAACCCGATCGATCCCGGGCGGGACGCCGCGCGCGCGTGGTTTCTATTTCAGCTTCTTGCTTGGCAAGGTGGCGATGTGCGCCATGATGTCGACGACCGGCTGCATGCCGAAGGCGCGTAGCGCCGGCATCTTCTCGTCCGGCTGCCCGTTCACGATCTTGTGCATGACCTCCCAGGGATTGCCCATCTGGGCGCCGAGCGACTTGCCCATGTCCTTGGGCAGCGTGCCATCTTTGCCGTGGCACCCGGCGCAGACGGTGTTGTAGTAGGCTGCGCCTTGGGCCGCGTCGCCGCCGATGGGCATTTTGGTGGCCGGGTCGATGTACTTGGCCATGTCGGTTTGGCCCTGGGTGATGAAGTTGGCCAGATCCATCATGTCATCGTCGGACAGCCTGTCGCCGTAGCCGTGGTCCGCGCCCTTGAGCACCGCGACCACCTTGGCCGGATCGGCGCCGCGCAGGCCGGCGACGCCCTTGATGCCGGTGCTGTGCTTGCCCGAGGCATAGGCGCCGTCCTTACCCATGTAGTCCCAGCCGTGGCATTCCTTGCAGCGCCAGTTGCTCTTGGCTTTCTTGGCGTACTTCTTGTCGCTGGGATAGAGCGGGTGCGAGGCCTTGGGCGCATCGACGTCGATCACCTTGTACCACTTGTCGTAGAGCTTGCCGCCGCGCGCGTAGGACGACTCCATCTCGTCCGCCGCCACCGGCGGCGCCGCGAGCGTGGCGGCCGCCACGCCGGCCAAGACGAAACCCGCCGCCATGACAACGGCCGACGCCAAGCGCCGGGAACGTTTTCTCGGAACCATCGTCTCGTGCATAGCCACCTCTCCTCCTTGGGCGAAGCGGCTGTGGGCGCTCGACCCGGCCGGCTTCGCTCGATGCCAAAACGGGTTGCTCGGCTTCATAGACCGGTTCGAGAAACGGCGCAATGACACAGGTCAAAGGCGGCGGTCAAAGGCCGCGGTCAAACGGCGGCGGAATCGGGAAGGCCTCAGGCGGCGGCGAAGCGCTCGGCCGCTTCCAGGTCTTCGGGGCGGTTGGTGTTGAAGAAGGGGTCGAGGGGGCCGGCCGGGGTCTCGACCAGCGCGAATTCGACGCGCGCCAGCTTGTAGCGCGCGGTCCAGAGGTCGACCTTGCGCAGACCCTCCTCGACCATGGCCCGGCGCAGGTCTCCCGCCAGGCGCGGCGGCC
>JADFIH010000071.1 GCA_022566715.1 Pseudomonadota bacterium
CGCCCGCAACGCCTTCAAGCTGATGGCCTACAAGGACGAATACGAAGTCGCGCGCCTTTATACCGATCCCGCCTTCCACCGCCGCCTGAACGAGCAGTTCGAAGGGGACTTCAAGCTGCGGTTTCACCTTGCGCCGCCCCTGCTGACGCGCCGCGATCCCGCCACCGGCCGGCTCAAGAAACGCGACTTCGGGCCCTGGATGATGGGTGCGTTCAAGGTTCTGGCGCGCCTGCGCGGCCTGCGCGGCGGCGCCTTCGACATCTTCGGCTATCAGGCGGAGCGCCGCGCCGAGCGCCAATTGATCGTCGACTACGAGACTCTGGTGCGCGACCTTTCGGCAAAGCTCGATGGCGATAATCATGGCATCGCCGTGGAACTGGCGAGTGTGCCCGCCATGATCCGCGGCTATGGCCACGTCAAAGCCGCCGCCATCGAAAAAGCCAAGGCGAAGGAAGCCGAGCTCCGCGACGCTTTCGCCCAACCGGCGAGCCGGGCCGCCGCCGAATGAGGGTTTTTGCGCCGGTCCGCCCCCGCTCCTCTCCAATCTTTGATCGGCGCCCGTGCGGCCTTCGCCCACATCGTTGCCACTCCGGGCTATAAGACCTGAAACCTACTTTCTGGAGGGCACACAATGGCCGAAAAAGGATCCGTAATCATCGTGGGCGTTGGCCCGGGGCTAGGGGCTTCGCTGGCCCGGCGTTTCGCGCGGGAGGGACATCCGATTGCGCTCGCCGCCCGCACGCAGGCGAAGGTGGACGCTATCGCCGGCGAGGTCGCCGGCCTCGGCGTCAAGGTTCTGGGCGCGGCCATCGACGGCACCGACGAGGCTGCCGTGACCGACCTGGTCGCGCGTACGGAGAAGGAGCTCGGCCCCCTCGAGGTTGCGGTCTACAACGCCAGCGGCCGGGCGATCAAAAGCATCCTCGACCTCACGGCGCAGGACATGGAAGACTCGTGGCGCAAGTCCTGCCTCGGCGGTTTCTTCCTGGGGCGCGAGGCGGCGAGGCGCATGTTGCCGCGCGGCCACGGCACCATCCTGATGACCGGCGCGACCGCGTCCATGCGCGGCGGGAAGAACTTCGCGGCCTTCGCCGTGGGCAAATTCGGTTTGCGGGCGTTGGCCCAAAGCATGGCGCGCGAGTTCGGGCCCCAGGGTATCCATGTGGCCCACATCAACATCGACGGCGGCATCATGTCGGAGCGCGTCAAGGATATGGTCAAGGACCGGCCCAAGGATTCCTTCCTCGAACCCGACGCCATCGCCGACGTGTACTACGGCCTGCACAAACAGCACCGCAGCACCTGGAGCCAGGAAATCGACCTGCGCCCCTGGGTAGAGAAGTTCTAATCAGAGATCAGAAGACAGACCACAGATGCCAGTGATCTGATGTCTGGCATCTGTTATTCCATCCCCAGCGCGGCCTTGTAGACGTCGAGCAGCGCTTCCTGCTCCTGGTACTCGGCGCGGTCCATTTTGCGCAGGCGCACGACCTGGCGCACGATCTTGGGGTCCAGGCCATAGGACTTCAGCTCCGCGTAAACCTCGCGCACATCGCCGCCGAGAGCGGCTTTTTCTTCTTCGAGCCGTTCGATGCGTTCGACGAAAGACTTCAGTTGGTCCTTCGCCACGTCCCTGATTTCGTTCATGCCCCGATCCGCTTCATGCCCCGATCCGCTCCCTGTCAGTGTCCGCGCCTGCGCAGTGTTCTTGATGGAAGGGACGATACTGATCCCGCCGTGGCGGCGCAACGGCGCGGGCACCGTTCTTTTGGAATCGCCGTTTGGTGCGGGCGCGAGTTCGAACCGCGGCGCCCTAATTTACTTGCGGGCCTCGCGTTCTTCGTGGGCCCGGTGGGCGGCCATTTGCTCCGGCGTGGCCTCGGTCTGATATTTTTCCTTCCACTCCGCGTAAGGCATGCCGTAGACGATCTCGCGCGCCTCGTCGTAGCTAATATCGAGCCCCTTTTCCTCGGCCGCTGCGCGGTACCATTTCGATAGGCAATTGCGGCAGAAGTCGCCGACCTCCATCAGGGCGATGTTCTGAATTTCGGGGTGATCCCGCAGGTGCTGCACCAGCCGGCGGAACGCGGCGGCTTCGAGCTCGGTACGGGTCGCGTCATCTATGACGGTTTCCTCTGACATGATGGTTTCCTCTGGCATCCCAGCCTCCTCAAGCCGGGGGTCAACACGAACTTAAAAATACATGGCACAGGCCACGCCCTTCAACAAGCGGGCCGAAGGACGAGTTGATTAAGGCCGAGGCCCCTTACACCCGCTCGATCACCATGGCGATGCCCTGACCGACGCCGATGCACATGGCGCAGAGCGCGTAGCGGCCATCGCGGCGATGCAACTCGTTCAGCGCCGCGAGCGCCATGCGGCCGCCGCTCATACCGAGGGGGTGACCCAGCGCGATGGCGCCGCCGTTGGGATTGACGTGCTCCGAATCATCGGCGAGGCCAAGATCGCGCAGCACGGCGAGCGCCTGACTCGCAAAGGCCTCGTTCAGTTCGATGACGTCCATGTCGCCCATCTTCAAGTCTGCTTTCGCAAGGACCTTGCGGCTCGCCGGCGCCGGGCCAAAGCCCATGATGCGCGGCGCCACGCCCGCCGTCGCCATGGCGACGATGCGCCCGCGCGGCGTCAGCCCGTGGCGCTTGGCGGCGTCTTCCGAGGCGACGATCAAGGCGACCGCGCCGTCGTTGATGCCCGACGCATTCCCCGCCGTCACCGTGCCGCCTTCGCGGAAGGGCGTCGGCAGTTTGGCGAGCTTCTCGAGGCTGGTGTCGGCGCGGGGATGCTCGTCGCGCTCCACGATGATCGGGTCTCCCTTGCGCTGGGGCACGGGCACCGGAACGATCTCGCTGGCAAGGACGCCGTTCCCCTGCGCGCGCGCGGCGCGCTGGTGGCTGCGCAGGGCAAAGGCATCCTGATCGGCGCGCGTGACTTGAAACTCCTCGGCCACGTTCTCGGCGGTTTCGGCCATCGAATCGACGCCGCAGCGCTTCTCCATCTTCGGGTTCACGAAGCGCCAGCCCAAGGTGGTGTCGTACACCTCCACCTTGCGCGAAAACGCCGCATCGGCCTTGGCCATGACGAAGGGCGCGCGCGACATGCTCTCGACGCCGCCCGCGATGCAAAGCTCGGTCTCGCCCGCCTTGATGGAGCGCGCGGTGGAGCCCAGCGCGTCGAGCCCCGAACCGCAGAGCCGGTTGAGGGTCGCGCCCGGCACTTCCTCCGGCAGGCCCGCCAGCAGAAGCGCCATGCGGGCTACGTTCCGGTTGTCCTCGCCCGACTGATTAGCACAACCGTAGATTACGTCATCCACCGCGCCCCAGTCGACGGACGGGTTGCGCTCCAAGAGCGTGGCCAGGGGCAGGGCGGCGAGATCGTCCGTACGGACCTTCGAAAGACCGCCGCCATAGCGTCCGATCGGCGTCCGCACGCCATCGCAAATAAAGGCTTCCGCCATGATCTTTCCCCTCGTCGTCGTAACCCATGTCAGGCGGCGGCGGGCCGCCGGCCATGAAAAGCATCGTCCAGTAGGGCGCGCACGCCGTCGCGCGTCACCGGCGCGGGATTGTAATAGGGATTCTGGACCACGAGGCCGGCGGCCTTGTCCAGATCCGCTTCGCGCATGCCGATGTCCTTCAGCGCCACCTTCGCGCCAATGGCCAGGGCGAGATCGTAGATCCCGACCGCAGCATCTTGCACCCCGAGAGAACGCGCAACCCGCGCCATGGCCTCGGCCGCGGCGTCCCGGTTGTAGGCGCAGGCATGGGGCAAAAGGATGGTGTGCACCTCCGCGTGGGGCAGATCGAACGCCCCGCCAAGGGTGTGGCACAGCTTGTGGTGCAGGGCTATGCCGGCCTGCGCCAGCGCGGAGGCCGCCAACCAGGCGCCATACAACGCTTCGCCGCGCGCCTCGAGGTTCGCTGGGTCTTTCACGACGACGGGCAGGCTCTTGCCAAGCGCGCGGATGCTTTCCTCGGCCATGAGGGAGGCGATGGGATTGGCGTTTTCCGCATACAGCGCCTCGACCGAGTGCGCCATCGCATTGAGGCCGCTGGGCCCCGACACGCTGGCCGGCAGGCGCAGCGTCAGTTCCGGATCGTAGATGACGCAGACCGGCCGCACCTTGGGGTCGGGGCCGGTGACCTTGACGCCGTCCTTGGTGACGCCCCAGATCGCCGTCATTTCGGAACCGGAATAGGTCGTTGGCACTGCGATTTGTGGCAGGCCGGTATCGCGGGCGATGATCTTGCCCAGGCCGATGGCCGAGCCGCCGCCCACGGCCACGGTGCAATCGGCATCGAGGCGGCGCGCTTCGGCGCACCCGGCCTCGCCTACGTCCGCCGGGGTGTGCATGACGGCCCCGGGGTAGGCGCCGACCGACAAATCGCCCAACCGCGCGGCCGTCTTTTCGCCCAACGCCGCTTGTCCCTTGGTCGTCAGCACGAGGGCGCGCTTGAACCCGAAACGCCTCACTTCGTCCGCGAGTTGGGCGACGGAGCCCGCGCCAAAAATCACGCGGGCCGGAGCGGATTCATAGGTGAAGGGTTTCATCGAACGCCGTCCCGCGGGACCGCCGCCGCGGCCTCGCGCAATGTGATGATTTCGGCCATTTGCCCTCCCGCGCCAGGGTCTTTGCGGCACCCTAGCATCCCAATAATACTTGAAATCACGGAAAAACCGGCCCCGCGTCTAGACTGGGCGGCGGCGCCCAGTTTCCGCTAGAATGGGGACCAACTCAATGGACGGATTGGGGCCGGCCCGGTCGATAGACGGCCTGGGGCCGGCCTAGGGCCCGCTCAAGCAATCTTTATTCGCGCGCGCCGGGGGCGCCGCACCATCTAGTAGGTCAGACCGCCAGCTAGGGGAGAAACCATGACCAAGATCACCGCCATCAATCACCTCGCGTTCATCACCGAGGATTTGCCCAAGACGATCCGCTTCTACCGCGATCTTTTGGGCATGGAGCTCGAGGCCGGGATCGGCCACGACGGCTTCCGCCATTACTTCTTCCGCTTCGGCGACAACATGATCGCCTTCTTCGAGTACGACGGCGCGGTGCCCATGGAGAAGAAGCACCACGGCGTGAAATCGACCAAGCCCCTGGGCTTCGACCACGTCTCCCTCACCGTCGGCAGCAAGCAAGACCTGTTCGCCATGCGCGACAAGCTGGAGGCCGCCGGCATCGAGGTCACGGGCGCCGTCGATCACGGCACCATCTGGTCGATCTATTTCTTCGACCCGTTGAACAATATCCCGTTGGAACTCTCATGGGAGTGCCTGGAGATCACCAACCCGCCGGCGATCTCGGACACCGAGCCGCTGGACATCGCCGCCGAGGGATCGAGCCCGCAGCCCGGCCACTGGCCCGAACCGACGCGCCACACGCCGCCCGAGGAAATGCGGGCCTGGCCCGGAAACGGCTACAACATGCGCCGCGCCGCTCTGGAAGAAGGCCGCGCCCGCCTGGTCGAAGAGCTCCCCGAGCCCATCGAGCGCCCCAACAAGGAAGCCGCGGAGTAGGGCCGGGCTCCCGTGGCGACGATCAACCTTTAGGTGATTGGTCCCGGCAATTCGTGGAGCGGGTCAAGCCTGAGTCGTCGTGGCTGTTCCGTCCATATTTAGCCGGGGCATTTTACCGCGAAGGCGTTACTCGGCGTGCTCAACCCCGTCGAGAAAGCGCAAATAATGGTCCGGCAGGCCATGTGCGCGCGCGCCCTCCCGCAATAGGGTGATGTAGCGCAACGATGGGTGTCCGTCCGCCTCGTTGCCGTCGGCGATGTAGGTCACGGCGCGCAGGGGCTCGCCATTTGCATCTTCCGCGTCGAGCCACAGATGCCGGTACCTGGCGCCGGGCACGCCTTCGGTGCCGTCGAGATGCACGAGACCGGCACGGGTAATGCGATAAAGGACGCCCCATACGTCGGCGTGCGCGTCGGCGGCGATGTTCGCCGGCGCCGCCTTGCCGCGGGGCCGCCCGTCCAAATTAAAGCGCAGCCGGTAGCCGCGCACCCTCCCGGCCCGCCACTCCAGCGGCGACATGCCCCGTCTTTCCCGGAATGCGCTGTCATGCATGTTAGCGCCAAAGGCGAAATACCACACCTCTTCGCCAGGCTGCCCGACAAGCCTCAGCCCGTGTAGACGGTAGCGCAATTTCAAGTACTGCCATCCGAGCGGGTTCATGACGCCCCTACGCTTGACCGAAATGGCCCCGGTGGAGGGCGGCGATTTGCAGCACGGCGGCGCCGAGGCTGAGCGAAAAAACCGTTGCGAAAGGCAGGACGGTGGAAAGTGCCGCACCCAGGATGGGCAGGAGCGACGCCGGTGCGATCAAGGCGTTGAAGTAACCGCTATAGGCGGGGCGGCGGTCGTTCGGCGATATCTCCATGAGATAGCCAATGTAAGCGATGGCGCGGCCGTTGCCGACGGCCCCAAGCACGAAGAACAATCCGCCAAACCAGGGAACCGTCAATGACGACCCCGTCAGCCCGAGCCCGATCCACAACAGCATTGCCGCCGGCGCCGCCACGTTGAGTGTGGACACAAAACGCAGGAGGCTCAGCTTGCCATGGCGATCCCCCCACCAGCCCCAGAGGCTGTTCGAGAGCAGTCCGCCCGCGGTCTGAGCGCCGAGGAGAATGCCGACGAAGGGCACCTCTACTTTGCCTGGCGCGACCTGAAGGATGTAGAACGGCAGGGCCATCGACACCACGCCCGCCAACCACTGGACGTAGACGAACTGCCGGAAGCGGCGGTCTTCTTTCAGCACCTTGACGCCGTCGGCGAGGAAGGCGCGAAAACTCGATGGAACGTCGGAGGGCAGGGGCGCCGGCTGTTCATGAGCGGAGACAAAGAGTGCCGCCGACACGGCCAAACCGATCGCGCCCAGAAAGAGAATGGCCGCATAGGCTTCGTGAAACGGAAGCACATCGAGGAGTTCGTGCGCCGCCCACGCCACGCCGAGGGCCAGCACACCACCCCCAAAGAACCGGATCGCCAGCATGCGGCTGCGGTGTGACGACGGGACGGCGCGCGCCACGATATCGTTGTAGGGGACCGCAACCACGCCGCTCACGAACGCATAGGCGGTCCACCCCAGAAAGAAGAAACCGGCGACAACGCCGCCGGGAAGGCCTTGGCCAAGCCATAGCAGCGCCGCGACTCCGGCAAGGCAAGCCACGCGTCCGAACGCCCCAAACGCATAGAAGGGCATGCGCCGCGTCCGTCCCTGCGCGAGATAGGCGACGATGATCTGGGGGAAAAGCCATCCGTAACGGCTGATCGCGGCCGCGGCGCCGACGGCCAGGGTGCTGCCGGTCAAACCTTGAACGAGGGCGGCGATGATCGTGCTGGACTCGACCGAGGCGGCGCCGCCTTGGAAAAAGACACCGCCGATGGCGAAACGCCAGAAATGCCCGGGCCGGGCCTTTTGCGATTCCCTCGTTGTCATGCCGAGACCACCCGACCCGTAATCTCCATTGGCCCCCTCGAAGGAGCGAGCCCGCCCCACTATAGGGCGTAGGGCCCAACCGGGTTGTCTCGCGCGGCATTCGTGACCGTACGGCGGACACAAAAACCTGTTTCGTATGCGCGCCGCCGCCACCGGGACGGTAAGGGGTCCTTAAGCATGGCCGACCTAGGCTTCGGTTGACGCGACTCTAGGGTGGAGAGGCCCATGGCTAAAAGAGGAATTCTTGCCCGGCTGTTGGGCCTGCCCGCGGGGCCGCTGGCACCCAAAACGGCTAAAATGGCCAAGGCCGGCGCAGGCGGAAAAGGTGGGCCCACGTCGCCCCCCATGACCGCCAGCCGCAAGGCTCTTATTCAGGAAGCCATGCGCGTCCACGGCAAAATGCGCGAGGAGTTGGGCGAGGAAGAGATCGAGAAGATGGCCAAGGCCATCATGGGCAAGGATACCCCATAGGTCTTTGCACCGCGGGATCCCTGCACCGCCGGTGCTCCGGGCCGGACTTTCGGGCCCACTCGCCATCGACTATTCTGAGCGCGTGACCGGCGCAGCCCCCGACACCGTGACCCCCGAAAACGGCCTCGCCTCCCAGGTCCTGGCGGGCGGCCGCCGGGCGCTGGCCCGCGCCATCACGCTGATCGAATCGGAACGCGCCGACCATCGGGAAGAGGCCGAGACCTTGCTTCGCGACCTCCTTCCGGCCACCGGCAAGGCCCTGCGCCTCGGCATCTCGGGCGCGCCGGGCGTCGGCAAATCCACCTTCATCGAGGCCTTCGGTCTGCATCTCATCGGCCGGGGAAAAAAGGTCGCCGTGATCGCCGTCGATCCCACCAGCCGGCGCTCCGGCGGCTCGATCCTGGGCGATAAGACGCGGATGGAAAAGCTTGCACGCAGCGATCAAGCCTTTATCCGGCCCTCACCCGCCGGCCGCACCCTGGGCGGCGTGGCGCGACGAACCCGCGAGGCCATGCTGCTGTGCGAGGCCGCGGGGTACGGCGTGGTCATCGCCGAAACGGTGGGGGTCGGCCAATCGGAGACCGCCGTCGCCGCCATGGTGGACATGTTTCTCTTGCTCATCGCGCCGGGCGGCGGCGATGAATTACAGGGCATCAAGCGGGGCATCGTCGAGCTCGCCGACCTCGTCCTGGTGAATAAATCGGACGGCGACCTGGAGCCGGCGGCGGGCCGGATCGCGGCCGAATACGCGGCCGCGTTGTCCTTGCTACGGCCCACGACGCCCGATTGGCGGCCCACCGTTCAGCAATGCTCCGCCCTCATGAACCGGGGCATCGCCAGGGCCTGGGAAACGGCCGAGGCCCATCAAAGGGCCCTGTCGGAGAGCGGCGCGCTGCAAGAATTACGGGCCCGCCAATCCCGGGAGTGGATGTGGAGCGAGGTGACAGAGGACGTGCTGGCCGGCCTGCGCGATGATGCAGCCGTCGCGGCCGCCCTGCCGGACCTCGAGCGCAAGGTCGGTTTGGGCGACATGCTTCCGGGCGCCGCCGCCCAAGCCATCGTCACGGCCTACCGAAGGGGCCGGGGGTAGGGCGGTTACGGAAGACACGATCCGCGCGCCCGTCAGCCCCCGAGTATTGCCTCGATTCTCGCGAGAACTTCGGCAACAAGGTCACCGGGTGCGCGGCCATGGAAACGGGCGCCCCGGGCCAACCAATCAAGGCTCCTTAACTGGTCCGACAAGACCACCCCAGTAACGTTCGCGCCCGCGGGGACCGGAACCTCAAAGGAGCCGCCTTTCGCCTGATTTGTGATGGGGCACGCGAACGCTAACCCCGTCGCTATGTTGAATCTCCGCGGCGACAGGATGAGCGCGGGGCGATGCCCGGCCATTTCGGACCCCGCCTGGGGTGTGTAATCCAGATAGACAAAATCTCCGCGATCGGGTTGGTAGGCGGCCATTGCCTACCAGGACTCCCGGCCCGCCGGGGGTCCCCATTCGACTTCCGGGTGACGCTCCTCGCCACCGAGTTGTTCCAGCAAGTGATCCAGCGTGTATTTTCGCCGGGTCGGTGTCACGATGATCCTATCGCCCTCGACCCGAACATCGACCTCCGAGCCCTCAGCGAGATTCGCGTCCTGAACCGCGCTACGGGGCAGCCTGAGGGCCAAACTATTGCCCCATTTTGCAATCCTCGTCCGCATTCCAAGCTCCTGTCCTAAACTTCGCCAAAGGGCTTCCAACGCTCGAGCCTACGCGCCCGATGTATCTTTATTGTATATACTTTTCCCGTTATGGCAAGACCTGGAAGACCCCCGGAAGTGGCCATAATTTTATTCGCTGCGGGAACCCGGCCGCGGGAGGGTCCCATCGAACTCCGGCCGTTGGAGGCGGCTGTGGAAGCCACATCAGCCGCTTTTGCCTTGACGGCGGAAGGAGGCTCTCGTAATAAGGCCGCCTGCCGGGCCCCAGGTGTGCCCGCCCTTTGGATTTGCCGGATACTGGATGACGCCATGGCACGACGCTGCGAACTGACCGGCAAGGGCGTTCAGGTGGGCAACAACGTGAGCCACGCCAACAACCGGAACCGCCGGCGTTTCCTTCCCAACGTGCACGATGTCTCGCTGCTGAGCGACGCGCTGGGACGGACCATACGCTTGAAGATTTCGCGCCAGGCGCAGCGCTCGGTGGACCACAACGGCGGCCTCGACAATTTCCTCCTGAAAGCCAAGGACGAAAAACTTTCCTTGCGCGCGCGCCGCATCAAGACGCAGATTCGCAAGGCGCGCGAGGCCAGCGCAAATTCTCCAGAATTATCCGCCTAAGACGATCGATTAGCCGCTCGAAGGCCCGCCCCGAGCGGGCTTTTTTGTTTCCCTAATCCGAGATGGCCAGCGGGTTGAAGCGTGTGTCCGTGTCGTAGGTGTCGATCTCCTCGCGGCGTTTGAGGAAGCCCACGGTCACGTACGTCAAGGGCGTCGCCGCCGCTTCGTACGCGGTCTTCACCAGCCACTGCGTGATGATCAGTTCGATCAGGACCGGCGCCGGGATCGTCCCCACGAAGGCCAACGTGATGAACATGCCCGAATCGATGCCCTGCCCGACGATGGTCGAGGCGATGGTGCGCACCCACAATAGCCGCCCCGCCATGGCGATCTTGATCTTCGCCAGGATGTAGGCGTTGGCGAACTCACCCAGCAAATACGCAAGGAACGACGCCGCCATGATGCGCGGCGCCAGGCCGAGGATACGCTCATAGGCGTCCTGCCCGTCCCAGAAACCGGCCGCGGGCAGCAATCCGCCCAGCCAGATCGCCACGACGACGAAGAGGTTCGCCAGGAACCCGAGCCAGATCACGCGCCGCGCCTGGCGGTAGCCGTACACTTCGGTCAGCACGTCGCCGATGATGTAGCTCAGGGGAAAGACGATGATCGCCGCCGGCAGCACCCGGTCGGCAACGACGATGAGTTTTACGGCGATGATGTTGGAGGCGATCAGCGCGGCGACAAACAGCACGGTCACAATCAGGAACCAGCCGGAAACTTTCATAGGACCGCCTCAAAGCCGCGTGGGTGCGTGGAACGTGGGGCCGGCGCATGCGGCCGCGGGTGCGAAAAACACCACGTCCGGCACGAAACCGCAAGCCTTGCGCGGGCGGGGCGCTCGGTCAGGGCAATTTTATCCGGCGGGCCGAGGAGATCGTACCGCAGCCGTTCAATCACTTCGGATATTGCTCTATGCTGGCGCGCGCCCGCATTGAGAAGGCCGAGCCGCCATGGCTACCAAGAACACGTTCCCCAACCTGCACATCCTCGATCATCCGCTCATCGTCCATAAGCTGAGCCTGATGCGGGATCAGACGACGCCCACCAAGGACTTCCGGCAGTTGCTCAAGGAAATCGCGCTTCTCATGGGCTATGAGGTGACACGCAATCTGCCGGTCCGGCGCGAACCGATCGAGACGCCGGTGGCGCGGACGCAAGGCGAGTTCATCGCCGGCAAGAAAGTAGCGATCGTCCCCATCCTGCGCGCGGGCCTCGGCATGGCGGACGGATTGATGGAGTTGATGCCTTCGGCGCGCGTCGGTCACATCGGCGTCTACCGCGATCCCAAGACCCTGCAAGCGGTCGAATACCTGGTCAAACTTCCCGAGGTCGAGGGGCGCAGTTTCATCCTGGTGGATCCCATGGTGGCGACGGGCAATTCGGCGGTCCACGCGATCAACGTCCTGAACAGCAAGGGCGTCGACGACCGCGACATCCGCTTCCTCGCCCTGGTCGCGGCGCCCGAGGGCGTGCGCGTCGTGCAGGAGGCCCATCCGGACGTCCCCGTCTATGTGGCCGCGCTCGACGAAAAGCTGAATGAGCACGCCTATATCGTGCCGGGGCTGGGCGACGCGGGCGACCGCCTGTTCGGGACGAGGTAAGTCCACGGACGGATGCGGCGGCCTCGCCCTAAAGAGAACTCTACTGTGAGGTGATCTGGCTCTCGTCGAGTTCGAACATCAGCAAAAGATTGCGCTGGAAGGCGCTGAAGTTGTCGTCGGACACCATGTACAGCAGGGTCCGCCCGCCCACCTCCACCACGGCGAGCCCCTCGAAATTGTCGACCACGAGGGGTGCGCGAAAGCGCGCGATCTCGCGCGCCACCAGGCGTGCGCCGGGTACGACCGTCTCCCGGCCGATCACGCTCAACCGGACGCCGAATCCGCCGAGGCCCGAAAAACTGCGCTCCAAAACCAGGAGATCGCCCGACGGCAGGACGGCGAGGTCCGTCGGCTTGAAACGCCCTTGCGTGACGAAACTGAGCTCGCCGTGCTGCTCCCCGTCGATGAGCCAGCCCCGCAAATCCCCCTCGGGCGTGCGCCCGTCCTCGCTAAGGACGAGGAGAACGCCGGGGCGAAGCACCGTAAGCGCCTCGATACCGCCATTCGATGGCAGGCCACGCAGGCCGGGGATGGCGTGTGTCGGCACGCCGGCCGCCATGGTGCCCCGCGCGACCGAATAGCGCCAGATCCGGTGCGCGCCCTCGAAGGCGACGAGGTAATCCCCACCGTCGCGGGCCAATGCCTCGGCATCCTGCAGGAAGCGGCGCGTTAGCGGCTTTCCGTCGCGGCCCCGCATGCGGCTGAAATCGGTGTTCGCGAGCCCGCTGAGACGGCCATCCGCACCAAACACCAGATCGGCGCTGAACCAAAAGCCGCGGTCGGATATGGCGAGCAGGCGCCGCCCGTCTTCCGAGACTTCGAGGCCCGACAGACCCCCGAAAATCCGGCTAGGCGAGCGAAGCCGCAGGCCGCCAAGATAGGTCAGCGGTCCCAGGGTTTGACGCGCCGCGTCGCGCCTGTCGAGCGCCACGGAACTCGTCGTCACGTCGATGGGTTCGGCCCACGCCGGCGCCGCCGTGATAAGACCGGGCGCCACGGCGAGAAGACCGAGCGCGGCCAGGATGCCGCATCTCAAGCGGAATATGCGGCGAGGGAGCACGCAGCGATACTTTGGGAACGTGAGCGGCATGAAATCAAACGTGACCAAACACCCGTAGCGGGTGGCCAATATGTAGGCCCGCCGGATCCTTTTGAAAGGGCCGGAAGCCTTCTGAAATAGGCGCCGCGGCCCCGCCGCCGAGGCCTGCGGGTTCGGGGTCGGCACGAAATAGCGGTAGGCGTTTTCGCCCCGCGGGTTCACCGGCGTTGCGTCGAGCGTCAGCGTTCCGCGCGCATGTTCGACTGGAGGTCGTCAAGGCGGGCGTTAAGTTCCCTCACCGCGACGATGAAGGCCGATTCCCTCTCTTGGATCTCCCTGAGGATTCCTTCGATGTCGTTGGTGAGGCCGGCAACGCCGCTCTCGATATCCTCGCGCAAGGTCACCTGAACCTCCCGCGCCGTCGCGGCCGTGTTCTTGAGCACCCGGACCTCTTCCTTCAACGTCACTTGGCCGACCTGCGCCGCCGTGACCGTGTCCTTCAGCACTCGGACCTCTTCCTTCAACGTCACTTGGCCCTCCCGCGCCGCCGTGACCGTGTCCTTCAGCACCCGGACCTCTTCCTTCAACGTCACTTGGCCCTCCTGCGCCGCCGTGACCGTGTCCTTCAGCACCCGAACCTCTTCCTTCAACGTGACTTGGCCGTCCCGCGCCGCCGTGACCGTGTCCTTCAGCACCCGAACCTCTTCCTTCAACGTGACTTGGCCGTCCCGCGCCGCCGCGACCGTGTCCTTCAGCACCCGAACCTCTTCCTTCAACGTCACTTGGCCGTCCCGCCCCTCCGTGATCGCGTCCTTCAGCACCCGAACCTC
>JADFIH010000242.1 GCA_022566715.1 Pseudomonadota bacterium
CGCAAGCTGCCCCCGGGATCCACCCTCGAAATGACCGACGGCCAGGTTCGCGTGACCCGGTATTTCGACGTCCTCGACCTGTATCGCCCGCACGCGTACGCGGCGAAACCGGAAGCCGAGATCTGCGCCGCCATCGACCGGCGCCTGGACCACGCGGTCGGCCTGCGCGCCGGCACGTCCGGGCCCGTGGGGATCGCGCTCAGCGGCGGCGTCGATTCCGGGTACATCGCGCAAAAGCTGGTCCATGGCGGCGCCACGGTGCTCGGCTACAACCTCGCCTACGAGGGCCATTACGACGAATTCAAGCGCATCGACAGGCTGGCGGACCTGCTCGGCATCACCGTGCGCAAGATATCGCTCGCCGCGGACGAGATCCTGGAAAACTACACCGCCGCCAGCGCCGCATGCAGCGAGCCCGTCGGCTTCAACAACGCGACCATGCGGTTCGCGGCCCTGGCCGCCCAAAAGGACGGCGTGCGGACCCTGTTCGACGGCGACGGCGCGGACCGCCTGTTCCTCGGCATGAACCGGTATCTCCTGTACCGGAAGCTGCTCCGGGCGTACGGACTTCTCGACAAAGCGGGGGCCGCCGGCCTGGCGGCGCGGCTGCTCGGCCATGTCCCGCACCCGGAGGCAAAAAAGCTCGCCATCCATTTCCGCAACTGGAGCGCCGGAATTCCGCCCTATCCCGAGCGTACCATGGGCGCCACGGACGGCTACCGCCGCGCCCACGAACGCGCCGTGTACCGGGTCGCGGTGGAGCGCTTCGCCGAGCGCTTCCCGGACGCGGCCGGGAAGGCCGGCGAGGGGGACTTCGGCCCGTTTTTCGCCCTCGTCTCCATCCAGATGTGCCCCGAGATGTTTTTCCATGAGCCGGCGGAGATCCAGGCCCCGCTCGGCCTGTGCCCGGCGCCCGCGTACTGGGACGACGACCTGGTGTCCCTCGCCATAAGCCTGCCCACCGGATGGAAGCTCAAGGACGGCAAGACCAAGTACATCCTGCGCCAGGCGGCGGCCGCCAACGTGGACCCGCAATACTGGATGCTGCCCAAGATCGGCCTGCAGGATTCCTTTTCCTTCGTCATGCGGTCGGACGCCGGCCGGGCCTGGCGGGCGGCGCGCCGCGAAGAGGTGCGGGATTCTGCGGAATACGGGCTGTTGCGGTCCGCCCTTCCCGGCGGCCGGGTCGAGGCCGACAGGCTTATCGGGCTTGTGGTGTGGAGGGCGGAGCAGGGGTGAGGGGCGGGGGCTTGCCGCTTTTCATGCTTGAACGGCGGGAGGTCCAATCGTCCGTCATTCAAGCATGAAAAACGGCCCTCGTAGTGTTCGTTTTTTGGCTGGCGGTTGATCCGGTCATGAGACACCAAAGAATTCCGCGACGCAGTCCGTAACCTGCACGATATCTTCCTCGCCCAACCCGTAATACATGGGAAGGCGTAGGAGGCGTTCACTCAACGACTCGGTCACGGGCAACATGCCCTCCCGATAGCCCATATTCTTCCCGACCGGAGAAGTATGGAGTGGCACGTAGTGAAACACCGCCAGGATCCCGTTCCGTTTGAGGTGGTCGATCAGGTTTGTGCGCGTTTCAAGATCCGCAAGAAGGATGTAGAACATGTGATAATTCGACTGGCAGTGCCGTGGTATCGTCGGCAGCGTCAGCAGGCCGCGATCCGCCAGCGGCGTCAGAAGCGTCAGATACCGGTCGTATATGTTCCGCCGCTTCCCGGTTATCTCCTCCATGTTCTCCAACTGGGCGTACAGGAAAGCGCACAGCATATCCGCAGGCGCGTAGGACGATCCCACTTCCATCCAGGTGTATTTGTCCACCTGTCCACGGAGGAACTGGCTGCGATTGGTGCCTTTTTGCCGAATGATCTCGGCGCGGTCGTGGAACGACCGGTTGTTGGTGAGGAACGCGCCGCCCTCGCCGCAGATGAAGTTCTTGGTTTCGTGAAAGCTGTACGTCCCGAGGTCGCCGATGGTCCCGAGATAGGCGTCCCTGTATTTGGCGTTCACACCCTGTGCGGCATCTTCCACGACCAGGGCGCCGCATTTACGGGCAATGTCGTTGATCGTGTCCATCTCGCAGGCGACGCCGGCATAGTGCACCGGAACGATGGCTCTTGTGCGGTCGGTTACCACGCCTTCGAGCAGCGTCTCATCCATGTTCAAGGTATCGGGACGAATGTCGACAAAGACGATCCTCGCACCGCGCAGGGCGAAGGCATTCGCCGTCGACACGAATGTGTAGGACGGCATGACGACTTCGTCGCCGGGATCGAGGTCGCACAAATGGGCCGCTAATTCCAGCGCCGCGGTGCACGACGTGGTCATGAGAACCTGTTCCGCCCCGAAACGTTCCGACAGAAAGCGCTGGCACCGCTTGGAAAAGGTGCCGTCGCCGCTTATGTGGCCCGACAACACGGACTGGGCGACGTAATCGAGCTCCTTTCCGATGATCGCGGGCTTGTTGAACGGGATTCGGTACTCGGACACCTTCGCCTCTTTATACCGCCGGGGCCTACCTACAAAGTACGCGTTTCAGGACGAAACACCCAATATCTTTGCAGAAGGAACAGCATGACCGCCAGCGCCAAGACCATGACGCCCTGGACGATCTCATGGGGCAGGCGAAGATGGTCGACGAGAACGAGGAGTACGAAGAAGTTCAGTGCATACCCGAATCCGTAGACCGCGAAATAGCGAAGCATCGCGGGACTGGCCGCGCCGTCATGCCGAAACGACCAGTTCCTGTTGAACAGGAATGTCAGCGAGACGCCGACCACGTACAGCAACGTCATGGCGGTCTTGTGGCCCATGCCGGCCCATGTCAGGGCCAGATACGAGACGTACAAGACTCCGTTGGCGGCCAGACCGACGACGGCGTAGCGAGTGAACTGGGTGGAGATTTCCATGTCGTCAGTCGAGGGAAACGCGGAATGGCATCCAG
>JADFIH010000243.1 GCA_022566715.1 Pseudomonadota bacterium
GTTGCCGATGCCGCTGAAGATGCGCGGATCGGTCAGCGCCCGCTTCAGGGTGTGGTTCGTCGCGGTGATCGCCGCCCGGAATTCGCCGAGGCTGGCGTCCAGAACCTCGAGGCCGCCGGGATCGTGTTCCCGCAACCCCTCCTCGCCCCTGACGACATGCAGCGACGCCCGCTTCCTTGAGCCCGCCTCGGTCAGCACGAGGGAGCCCGCGGGAAAGTCGAACGCCGCGAGGGTTTGCTTACCGGCGAGTACGGCGTCCGCGCCGCGCCAGTGCAGGCGGCCGGCGATCATCAGGTGCAACACCAGGAACAGGTCGTCCTCCAACTCCAAGACGATGCGCTTGCCGATCCGGCGCAGCTTGATTACGTGTTTGCCGGCCGCCGCCGACACGGGCGGATCGACCGAGCGCAGCAGGAACGGGCTGGCGAGGCGCACCTGCCGCAGGGGTTCACCGAGAACGCGCCCTTCAAGCGCTTCGATGTAGACGACGATGTCGGGAAGTTCGGGCATGCCGCGCCGATCCTGACAGGGCGCCCGCCTCCCCTCAAGACCACCTCGGATCGGACGGCCACCCGGGCTCTGCTATGGTGAGGCGCGGCCGCGATCTTGGGCGCGAAGGGAGTTGATTTGGAACAAACGGTTTCGGTTTCCGAGCGCCGGAGCGCCGCCAAGACGATCGGCTTGGTCAGCGGCGGGCATTTTTTCAGCCATTTCTACTCGCTGCTTCTGCCGCCCCTGTTCCCCCTGCTGCGGGTGGAACTGGGCGTCAGCTACGCCTCCCTGGGCTTGATCCTTGCGGCGTTCAGCGTCGCCAGCGGCATTGGCCAGACCCCCGTCGGGTTCCTGGTCGACCGCCTGGGCGCACGCGGGCTTTTGGTCGCGGGCCTGGCCTGCCAGGGGATCGCCATAACACTCGCGGGACTCACGGGATCCTATTGGGCGCTGGTCATCTTGTTCGCCGTGGCGGGCCTCGGGAACACCGTGTACCACCCGGCCGATTATTCGATTCTAAGCGCCTCGATTCGCCCCGAACGGCTGGGCCGCGCGTTCAGCATCCACACCTTCAGCGGCAACATCGGCTGGGCCCTGGCGCCGGCGGCGATGGTGTCGCTCACCGCCCTTTGGAACTGGCGGGCCGCGCTGGTCGTCTTGGGTCTCGCCGGGCTCGCCGCGGCCGTCGTCATCTGGACGCAGCGTGACGCCTTGAAAGACGAACGGGCGTCGAGCGCCGCGCCCGCGCCGCCAGCGGACGCCGAGCCCAAGGCGGCGCGAAGCGGTTTCGCCCTGTTGTTTTCTCCGCCCATCCTCTTGGCCTTTCTGTTCTTCTTCCTTTTGGCCATCGGCTTTGGCGGCGTGCGCGCGTTTTCGGTGGCCGCGTTCGTCGCCATCTACGGCATGCCGCTCGCCGTCGCCAACGGGGCGCTGACGGGATTTCTGATCGGCAGCGCGGCCGGCATCCTCGCGGGCGGTATTCTGGCCGACCGTTTCGGTAGGCCGGAACGCATCGCCACCATCGGGTTCGTCCTCAGCGCCGCGCTCTTGACCCTCGTGGGCGCGCCCTCCCTGCCCATCGCCTTGTTGGTCGGCGTGCTGAGCGCGGCCGGGTTTCTGAACGGAATGGTTCAGCCCTCGCGCGACCTGCTGGTGCGCAGCGTCACCCCGCCCGGCTCCATGGGCAAGGTCTTCGGCTTCGTCTCCACGGGCATAAGCATCGGCACGGCAATCATGCCCATCCTGTTCGGTTGGATCATGGACAACGCCGATCCACGATGGATTTTCTGGATCGCGGCGTTCGTCATCCTGTTGGCCCTGGCGACCATCGGCGGGCTCAGCCGCCTCTCGCGGCGGCCCGATTTCGCCGCGCGGTAGGGGTGGGAGACCTCTCCGGCCTTGACGCCTTTCGCGCGCGCCTTGCGGCCGAGGCCGGGGAGTTGCGCGCCCAGGGCGCGGCGAGCCGCGAGGACCGCGCGCCGGTGACGCTCGACCAGCAGAGCGTGGGCCGGCTTTCGCGCATGGACGCACTCCAGGTCCAGGAAATGGCCAAGGCCTCGGAAGCGCGGCGCCAGGCCCGGCTGCGGCAAATACAAGCAGCGCTGCGACGCCTCGACGACGGCGAGTTCGGCGAATGCCTGACCTGCGGCGAGGCGATCGGCGCCAAGCGCATCGAACTCGACCCGGCCGTCCCCACCTGCATCGCCTGCGCAAAAGGGGGCGCATGACGCGGTGTTGCGAATTGCGGCGCGCCGCTTTTGCTGATTCTGCAAAGCGAACCCAATCGGCGCGGCAACGAATCCTTTCGCTTCAGTGGGTTGGTGCAAAACGCGCGTCTTAAGCGAAGCCATTTCGACCCCACCCAAAGCCATTCCGAACGCAATTTTTGGGCGAGCGAAGCCAATTCCTGCACGGGCGAAGCCTATTCCTGCACGGGCGAAGCCAATTCTTCCGCGATACGGCGGGGCCCGGCACGCCCCCATCGGGAGGGCTCATATGTGGTGCGCCGGCCCGCGCGCAACCCCGCCGCGCGGCATTTCACGAAATGGTCATACTTCGAGACGGCGCCAGGGCGGCCCGCGCCCTTCGAGACAGCCCCTTGTCCTGAGGAGCCGCCGTTGGGCGGCGTCTCGAAGGGGGGCTTCCTCAGGGTGAGGTAGAGACCGGACCGTGGCCCCAGTGGGGCCGCGTAAGCCGGTCGAACATAAGAGAGACGCCCTCATCCTGAGGGGGGCGGAAGCCCCGTCTCGAAGGACGAGGGCGGCCTCCCGGAGAGGTGAGTTGCCGTTAGCCCTCATCCTTAGGGGGGCGGAAGCCCCGTCTCGAAGGACGAGGGCGGCCCCCGGAGAGCTGAGTCGCCGTTAGCCCTCATCCCGAGGGGGGCGGAAGCGCCGTCTCGAAGGACGAGGGCGGGCCCTCCCTGCGATGCGCACGGACGTGCCCAGCGACGTAAGCGACC
>JADFIH010000072.1 GCA_022566715.1 Pseudomonadota bacterium
ACGGCCTGTAGCGAATCGGCCGGCAGGGTGCGGAAGAAAAGCCCCTTGGTCTTTCCCTCGCGTCCCATAATGGTGAAGGTCGACGATGTCGACGCCGTGGCGACAAGCACCACGTCCCTTTCCACCGTCACCGACGTCAGCAACGGCGCCGTGATGCCGGACGAGACCGGTCCGACCAGCGCCGTCACATTTCCCAGATCGATCAGTTTCGTTGCCGCATCGATGGCCACTGAATTCTGCGTTTGCGAATCGCGGACGTCATACTTGAGAGTGCAACCGACCCCAATCGCGGCGCGCGCTTCCTCGACCTGCTCGACACCCATTTCCGCGGCCTTCGAGATGGGCACGCCAAAAGCGCCATAGGACCCCGTGAGGGACAGCACGGCGCCAACCGTGTGCCCACAATCCTGGGCATGGGCGGCGGGGGCGCCAATAATCGCTGTGCCGGAGGCAAGCACCCCAAGAATGCCAACCGACGCGACCAATTTCTTCAACTTCATGAAAATCTCCTCCCTGAGGCATTTGTATCTTGATGCCAATTCCTGATAATAGCGTGTAACTTGCCCGCGAGTCACGTCATCAGCGCAATTTCCGCCACACCCCCGGAGTCCCTAGATAGTTTATGCTTAAAGTAGTTGATTTGGCGAAGGATTTTGGCGGCCTGCGCGCCGTCGACGGGGTTTCCTTCGAGGTTAGGGAAGGCACGATCACCGGGCTGATCGGCCCGAACGGCGCCGGCAAGACGACGATGTTCAACATCGTGGCCGGTCATTTCCCACCGACGGCGGGCCGCGTGCAGTTCGATGGCCACGACATTACCGGAATGCCTTCCTACAAATCATTTGCGCGGGGGCTGGTGCGGACCTTCCAGATTCCCCGGCCCTTCGCCGAAATGACCGTGCTCGAGAACCTTATGACGGTCCCGCAGGACCAGCTTGGGGAGCGGTTCTGGAACAACTGGTTCCGGCTTGGCGCCGTCCGGGCCGAGGAACGTGAACATCGCGACCGCGCCGTCGACATTCTGACCTTTCTCAACCTCGTTCACCTCGGCGAGGAGGCCGCAAAGAACATCTCGGGTGGGCAGCTCAAGCTGCTGGAACTCGGCCGCGCCCTGATGTCGGACCCGAAAATGATCTTGCTGGACGAACCCGGCGCCGGGATCAATCCGACGCTGCTCGGTGAGATCGTGGAGAAAATCGCCGAGCTCGGGCGGCGTGGCATCACCTTCGTGATCATCGAGCACAACATGGACCTGGTCATGACGTTATGTGAGCGGGTTCTCGTGATGGCCGAGGGCAAGCTCCTGATGGAGGGGAGCGCGGAGGAAGTGCGGAACGACGAGCGGGTCCTCGAAGCGTTCCTGGGCGGCGTCGCGCAAGAGGCGGACTGAGCCGTGCCGGGCGGAAACATTCTCGAGGTTCGGAACGTGGTTTCCGGCTATGTCCCGACCCTGCCCATTCTCAACGGCGTTTCGCTCGACGTAAAGGTGGGGGAAATCGTGACGTTGCTGGGGCCCAACGGCGCCGGCAAATCCACCCTGATCAAGGCGATCGCGGGAATCCTCAAGGTCTGGTCGGGGACGGCTCACTTTCTTGGCCGCGACCTGACGAAATTCGAGACCCATGACCTGGTGCGCGAAGGGCTCGGCTACGTTCCTCAAACCGAAAACGTCTTCGCCAAACTTTCGGTGGAAGAGAACTTGGAGATTGGGTGCCTCGTCAACCGCAAGGAGTATCCGCGCCAGCGCGAACGCATTTTCGAGCTCTTTCCCGATCTGGCGCGCCAACGCTCGCTCGCCGCCGGAAAGCTTTCGGGGGGACAGCGCCAGATGCTGGCGGTGGGGCGCGCCCTGATGGCCAACCCGAAACTGCTCATGCTTGACGAGCCGTCGGCCGGCCTGTCGCCTAAGCTGGCGCAGGTTGTGTTTTCGCAACTTTTGAAGGTGCGTGACGCCGGAGTGACGATCCTGATGGTCGAGCAGAACGCCCGCGCGGCGCTTCAGATTTCGGACCGGGGGTACATCCTGGCGGAGGGCCGCGAGCATCTTCAGGGCGATGCCGCTTCGCTGCTCGACAACCCCGAGGTCGGCGAACTCTTTCTTGGCGCCAAGTCGCGCCTAGCAAAAACTGGGCTTGGCGCCAAGTCGCACCTGGCAAAAACGGGACCCGGCAAGTCATGATGCAGTTTGTGCTCAATGGGCTGGTGCTTGCGTCTACGATTGCGCTAGGCGCCGTCGGGCTCAGCATGACCTACAACATCCTTCGGTTCGCTAATTTCGCCCATGGCGAAGTAATCGCGATCGGGGCGTATTTCTCCCTCGCCGTCGTTACGCTCATCGGCGCCGGGGTCGGGTCGATCGGGCCGATCGCCTTTGGCTGGCCATTGCTCGTATCGCTCCCCATTTCGATATTTGTGACGAGCATGATCATCTTGCTTGTCGACGCGCTCGTTTTCCGTCAGTTGCGGAACAAGAACGCCACGCGGATTACGCTGATCATGGCGGCCTTCGGCCTCTCCCTAATGGGCCGCAGCCTGATCACCCTGTTCGCCGGTGGCGATCCCAAGTACTACGAATTTTCCATACGCAAGGTGTTCGAGCTATTCCCGGGAGCCAAGATCGGTCCAGACGAGCTCGCCGTGATGGGGATAGCGGCTTCTGCGTTCATCGGCCTGTATTTCTATCTGTCGCGGACGATCATGGGTAAATCCATGCGGGCCGTCGCCGAGAACCCGGTACTGGCGCGCATAAACGGCATCGACACGCGCCAAGTCATCCGCTGGACCTGGATCATCGGCACCGCGTTCGCCACCGTCGGCGGAACCTTTCTGGGCCATATCGAGCAGTTGCGGCCCGAGATGGGGTTCGATCTTCTGCTGTTGATGTTCGCCGCGCTGATCCTGGGCGGCGCCGGCAATCTCTATGGCACTGTATTGGGGGCCATCCTGGTCGGTCTGATCGATTCCATGTCGGTTGCAATCGGTTTGTCGGCCTATCGCGCCGCCGTGGTGTTCATGGTCATCATGTTGATCCTACTTGTGCGGCCGCAGGGTCTGCTGGGGGAGAAGGCCTGATGGATTTTCTATCCCTGCTTTCCTTCCTCACCTTTTTTCTGATCGTCGCCTCCGTCTATTCGGTGGCGTGCCTCGGATTGAACATGCAATGGGGTTTCACGGGCTTGTTCAACGTGGGCGTGGTCGGCTTTTTCGCCATCGGCGCCTACGCTTCGGCCATTCTGACCGGCCCCGATTATCCGGACACCTTGTTGGGCGGTTTTGGCCTGCCCGTCATCGTGGGCTTTGCGGGTGCGGTGATTGCCGCCGGCCTGGCCGGTCTCCTGGTCGGGTTCGTCACCTTGCGTCTGCGTGAGGATTTCCTGGCGATCTCCACATTTGGTATCGCCATTTCCATCCAGCTCGTCGCGCTCAATTTCTCGCGGCTGACGCGCGGCCCCGATGGCCTTTACTCCCTGCCGAAGCCGTTTTCCGGTGTCTCGACCTCGGTCCTGGTGGACAACCTTTTCTACTTGGCGATCTGCGCCGTCTCCATCGGCGTGGTCTATTGGGGCCTCGAGCGCATGGTGCGGTCGCCTTGGGGACGCGTCCTGCGCGCCATTCGCGAGGACGAAACCGCCGCGCTGGCCCTGGGCAAGAACGTGTTCCGCTACCGCCTGCAGGCCTTCGTGGTGGGCTGCGCGGTGATGGGTTTGTCGGGCGCCCTTTACGCCAACTTCGTGGGGTTCATCAGTCCCCAGGACTTCATCCCGATCTTCACCTTCCAGGTCTTCATCATGCTCATCGTCGGCGGCAGCGGCAACAACCTAGGGGCCATATTGGGCGGTGTCGTGGTCTGGGCGCTTTGGTCGGGCAGCGGCGCTCTGATCGCCGGCATTCTGCCGCCCACGATCCAGACCCAGGCGGCGTCGGTGAGGATCGTGCTCATCGGCCTCGGACTGGTGTTGATGCTGCTGTACCGGCCGGCGGGCATCTTGAGGGAAAAGCGGATCGTGTCGCAGGAGGCGCGCTTGCCGGACGGCGTGGCGGGCGGGCGGGCGGCAGGCCCGGGCGATTAGGGCGCTTCCGGTTCCCTCGGCGGCCTAACCGCCGCGCAGCTTGGCCGTCTCCACCTCGTCGAGGGCCCCATCCTCGTTCACCGCGACGCCGTAAGCCTTGCGGGCGGCCTCGCGGGACACGATGCCGTTGCGTACGTCGGCCGCCACCGCGTCCGGTGACCGCGCGCGGGGGTCGCCGAATCCGCCGCCGCCAGGGAGCTCGATCACCAGGCGTTCGCCGGGCGGCACCTCGTGGACGCCCTTGCCCACAAGGTCCTGCCCGTGGGCGAGCTTGAGCTGTCCGGCGGCACCGGGTTCGCCTTTTTCCCGGCCCCGCGCCGGATTGCGTAAGCGGTCGAAGGTCGCCGCGGAGATCTGGAAAGGAAGGTTGCAGCGGGACTCGATCTCGACGATCTGGCCGAGACCGCCCCGAAAACGTCCGGCGCCACCCGAATCCGGTTGAAACTCCCGGCGCCAGAAAACCACGGGCGCCACGGATTCGGTGACTTCCACGGGGATGGCGCCGACGCCCGAGGGGAAGGCGGTGGAGTCGAGTCCGTCCTTGGTGGGCCGCGCGCCAACGCCGCCGACGCTCACGCTCATCACCGTGAACGCCTCCGCGGAGTCGCGTTCGGCCGGGCCCGACATGGCCAGCACCCAGATCGAGCCCGAGCTCTCGGCCTGAACGCCACCCGACATGGCCTGGTGCAGGCAGCCGAACACGATGTCGGGCAGCATCTGGCCCACCACGTGACGCGCCGTGACGGGCGAGGGGTCAAGGGGGTTCACGATGGATCCTTCGGGCGCCTCGACACGGATGACCGAAAGCGAGCCCGCGTTGTTCGGCACCTCGGGGGCGACGACGCATTTGAGGCCGAAGACGGAGTAGGCGTCGGAGTAGCATTTCGGCGAATTGATGCCGAACTGGGAGGCCGCCGACGAGCCTTCATAGTCGAGCGTTATGGCGCCGTCCTTGACCGTCATGCGGAGCTCGAGGCGGACCTCGTCCTCGTAGCCATCGAGCGTCATGCTGGCCCGGTATTCGCCTTGCGGCACTTTGCGGACGGCCTCTTCCATGGCGCGGCGCGAATTTTCGAGAATGTGCTCCGCCAGCGGATCGATGGAGTCGATGCCGAATTCATCCATCATGGCGACAAAGCGCGTGCATCCCGCATTGTTGCAGCTCACCAGCGCCATCATGTCGCCCTTCGCCTCGATGGGTTGGCGCACGTTCGTTTCGATGACGCGCATGAGGACATCGTTGAGCGTGCCCCGGTCGTACAGCTTCATGTGGGGCACGCGGATGCCTTCCTCGTAGACGCTTCTTGCGTCCGCCGAGAACCCGAGCCCACCCACGTCGACGAGATGGCAGGTCGAGGCGAAAAGGCTGACCAGGCGTCCCGCCCGGAACGCCGGGGTGACGACGACGAAGTCGAA
Source organism: Pseudomonadota bacterium (assembly GCA_022566715.1). Lineage (GTDB taxonomy): Bacteria > Pseudomonadota > Alphaproteobacteria > SHVP01 > SHVP01 > JADFIH01. The sequence continues at coordinate 5,487 of JADFIH010000072.1, forward strand.
CAGGTGTCCGGTCCCCATCCAGGGATCGTTGGTGACGTAAACGTCGCCTTCGCGCATGGTGTCGATGGGAAAGCGTTCGAGGAAATGCCCGACCGCCACCGCCATGGTGTTGACGTGTCCCGGCGTCCCGGTCACCGCCTGGGCGAGCATGCGGCCGCGCAGATCGTAAACCCCCGCCGACAGGTCGCCCGCCTCGCGTACCACCGAGCCGAACGCCGTGCGCAACAGGGCCTGCGCCTGTTCCTCGACAACCGAGATCAAGCGGTTCCACATGACCTGCATGTGAAGCTGGCCGGCCGGTGAGGCTGTCATGTCCGCATTACCCTCCGCCGTTCCCGGGCAGCTGAGCCATGTCGATGTACCCGCGCCCGTCGATTCGCGCCCGCCAGCCGTCCGCGATGAGCGTCGTGGTTTCGTCCTCGTCGATCAGCGCGGGGCCGATTATCTCGGCGCCTGGAGTGAGGTCGGGCCGCCAATAAACCGGCGTCGGCACGGGCTTGCCCGCGTCGGGATCGAACACCTCACGCAGCCCGGTCGGCTCGAACCCCTCGGCGGAGTAGGACGGTGTTGGAACCGCCGTCACCGCCTCGGGTTCCGTTGACACCGTGACCGACCAGGTCAGCGTCTCGATCCCCATGTCGGGCAAGGTGAGCCCGTAGAGCGCGCGGTAACGGTCCTCGAAGTCGCGGTGCAGCTTGCCGAGGTCGTCCGGGCCCAAATCCCGGGTGGGCAGGGCGATGACCAACTCGTGGCCTTGCCCCGTGTAGCGCAGATCGACATGGCGAGTTTCCGTCAGCGGCTCGTTGGGTGCGCCCGGCTCGACGATCGCGCGCGCCTCGTCCCGCATGGCGGAGAGCCAGCCGTTAAGCGCCGACAAATCGAGGTCGGCGAGGAGCCCATAGCGGCTGCGCGTCACTTGATAGGAGATGGGCGCGCGCAGGAAGCCGATGGCCGATCCGACCCCGGCGCCCGCCGGTACCAGAATCCGGGTGACGCCCAGCTTGCGCGCGACGCGGCAGGCGTGCAGGGGCGCCCCTCCACCGAACGCTATCATCACGTGGCGCTCGATCACCTTGCCGCGCTCGATGGCGTGGACGCGCGCCGCGTTGGCCATGTTTTCCTCGACGATCTCGCTAATGCCCACCGCCGCCCACGACGCATCTAGGCCGAGGGCACGGCCCACATCGGCCGCGATGGCGTCGCGCGCCGCCGCGGGGTCGAGTTTGATACTGCCACCGGCGAAGCGCTCCGCATCGAGCCGGTGCAGCACGAGGTTGGCGTCGGTGACGGCGGGCCGCCGGCCGCCCTGCCCGTAGCACGCGGGGCCCGGCTCGGAGCCCGCGCTTTCGGGGCCCACCGCGATGCGGTGCATGGCGTCGACCGATGCGAGGGAGCCGCCGCCCGCGCCGATCTCCACCATCTCGATGACGGGGACGCGCACCGGCAGGCCGCTTCCCTTGAGGTTGCGGTAGGCCCGGGCGACCTCGAAGGCGCGCGAGCGTTCCGGCACGCCGTCCGAGATCAGGCATATCTTCGCAGTGGTGCCGCCCATGTCGAAGGACAGCACGTCGCCGAGGCCGTAGACCCGCGCCAGGTGGCTGGCCAGCATGGCGCCGCCCGCGGGCCCCGATTCCACCAGCCGGATGGGAAACCGGATGGCGGAGTCGATGGTGGTGAGCCCCCCCGCCGAGGTCATCAACAGCAGGGGGCAGGTCAGGCCCATGCCCCGGCAGGCCACCGATAGTTTGCTCAGGTAGCCCGCCATCTGGGGCTGCACATAGGCGTTGGCGCAGGCCGTGGAGAAGCGGTCGTATTCCCGGATTTCCGGGCTGACCTCGGAGGAGATCGTCACCGACAGATGCGGCAGCGCCGCGAGCAGGACCTCGCGGGCGCGCTCCTCGTGGGCCGCATTGACATAGCTGTGCAGGAACCCGATGCCGATGGACTCGATGCCTTCGCTCTCCAGTTGCTTGGCGAGGGTTGAGAGCGCCCCTTCATCGAGCTTCCTGAGGACGCAGCCGTCGGCGGCGACGCGCTCGGGCACGGTAAAGCGCAAGCGTCGGGGCACCAGGGGCGGCGGCTTGTCCATGTATATGTCGTACTGCTCGAACCGGCGTTCGTAGCCGGTTTCGAGCACATCGCGAAACCCGTCCGTCGTGACGAAGGCGGTGCGTGCGCCTTTTCGTTCGATCAAGGCATTGGTCGCGAGCGTGGTGCCGTGGATGATGAGGCCGACCGCCTCGGGCGCAACGTGGGCCTCTTCGAGAACCGACGTAATGCCCTGCAGGACGCCCCGGTCGGGCGCGTCCTGGGTCGTCAGCACTTTGATGGTGATTCTGCGCTCGCCGGTCTCCAATGCGACATCGGTGAAGGTTCCCCCGATATCGACGGCCAGGCGCACGCCGCGCCCTTGGGACTTGCTCATGGCGCCACCGGCGGGCGCAGCCAGCTCTCGTGAAGGTGACGCCACACAAGGCCCCCCGGCGCCTCCGGCTCGGGCTGAAGGAGGGCGGTGGCGATAATGATCGACTTTTCTTCCGCGCCCTCGAACCAATGTTCGTGGTAGGTCACCAGCGTAACGTCGCCGGTTTCCCGGCGGACCGCCGGCTGGTGAATTTCGATGCGGAAATCGCGGCCGGCGCGGGCGCCGTGCAGACCGCGAAAGCGCGATACCACCGACTCGCGATCCTCGGCCACGCCGCCCGGGTTGACGATCATGAAGCCGGGGGCGAGCGCGCCGGCGAACCGGCGAAACGAGTCATCGGTGTTAGCGGCCTCCCCGGTCGTCCAGGCGGCGATAACCTCGTGCAGGCGGATCACCTCCGCAACGTGAGGACCGTCCGATCGGTCCGTTGTTTGCCTTGTTTTCATATGGCCGGGCGCCACCGTTGGCGCTTAGGGAACTCGAGTTCCGCAAGGGTGAAGGCTGCCCGAAAGCGTTCACCGGGCAAAAAGATACAGTCTTGCGTCCGCCCATGGTATTGCAAACGATGCTTTATATGGCAAACAATGTTTTTTTTAGGTCTCCGGGGAGGATAGTTTTATGAGCCGCCGCTTGATTTCGTCAGGGTCGAAGTTCGAGGAGCTCGCCGGTTATTCGCGCGCCGTCGTCGAGGGCGATTGGATTTTGCTCGCCGGGACCTCCGGCCATGACCACAAGAACGACACCCTCGAGGAGGGCGTGGTGGAACAAACCCGGCAATCGCTGAAAAACATTCGTGATGGCCTGGAGATGGCCGGGGCCACCATGGAGGATGTCGTGCGGATTCGGGTCTTCGTGGCCGACCGCGCCGACGTCATGGCCGTGTCGGGCGTGCTGAAGGAGACTTTCGACAAAATCCGGCCGGCCAATACGACCATCGTCTGCACCATGGCGTCCGAGGGTATGAAAGTCGAACTGGAAGTCACGGCGTTCCGGCGTCAAGACTAGCGGCGCCATTCCCTTGCATCGAACCCGCGTGTGCCCGTGACCTGCCGTGTCGGCATCGACATCGGCGGAACCTTCACCGATTTCGCCCTCCTCGGTTCCGCCGGCAACCGGCTCGTCATCAGCAAACGTCTGACCACGCCCAAGGATCCGTCCGAGGCCGTGTTGTTGGGGTTGCCGGTCCTGCTTGAAAAAGCGGGCGCGGCCATAGGGGACGTGGAAGCCATCGTTCACGGCACGACACTCGTCACCAACGCCATCATCGAACGGCGCGGCGCGCCCACTGCGATGATCTGCACCGAGGGCTTTGGCGACGTGCTGGAGATCGCGCGCGAACGCCGCTACGACATGTACGATCTCGCGAGCACCTACCCCAAGCCGCTCGTTCCAAAGCGTCTGCGCGGCGAGGTTCGCGAACGCATCGGCGCCGACGGCGGCGTTCTCACGCCGCTGGACCCAGACGATGCGCGCCAAAGCATCCGCCGGCTTGTCGAGGAACGGGGCGCCGAGGCCCTCGCGGTTTGCCTGCTCAATAGTCCGGCCAACCGGACGCACGAGGATGCCATCGCCGCGCTGGCGGCGGAAATGTACCCGCATCTCTACATTTGCACGTCGGCCGATATTCTGCCCTTCATGCGCGAATACGAACGCTGGACCACGGCGACCATGAACGCCTACGTCGGACCCATGTTCGGGGGTTACCTCGACCGGCTCGAAGGCGGGCTGGCGGAGCAGGGGTTCCGTGGCGCGCTCTACATCATGTCGTCCTCGGGGGGCATGATGGCGCCCGAGGCGGGCCGGCGTTATCCGGTACGCCTTTTGGAATCGGGGCCGGCGGCGGGGGTGCTCCAGACCGCCAACGTCGGGAAGCTCCTCGGCATCCCCGACCTTCTGTCCTTCGACATGGGCGGCACCACCGCGAAGGGGGCGCTGGTTCGCGGCGGCGCGCCCCTCAAACGCTACGAGATGGAGGTCGCGCGGGTACATGACTTCAAGATGGGCAGCGGTCTGCCGGCCAAGATCCCGGTCATCGATCTCATCGAAATCGGCGCCGGCGGCGGATCGATCGCGGCGATCAATGCGCGCGGAACGATCCAGGTCGGTCCGAAAAGCGCGGGCGCCGATCCGGGGCCCGTCTGCTATGGGCTTGGCGGAAGCGATCCGACGCTTACGGACGCCAACCTTACGCTTGGCTACCTCGACGCCGATTTTTTCCTCGGCGGTGAGATGCCTCTCGACGCCACCGCCGTCGGCGAGGCCCTGGCGATGGGTGTCGGACGGCCCCTGCAAGTGAGCGAGGAGCGCGCCGCCTGGGGCATACATGAATCGGTCAACGAGGACATCTCCCGCGCCTTCCGCAATCACGCGTCCGAGCGCGGCTTCGACTACCGCGCTTGCGTCATGGTGGCGTTTGGCGGGTCGGGTCCGGCCCACGCCTGCCGGGTCGCCCGCAAGCTTCGCGTTCCGACGGTGATCTTTCCGCCCGCCGCCGGCGTCATGTCGGCCGTGGGGCTGCTGTCGACGCCCCTGTCGTTCGAGACCTTCCGCTCCGGCCGGGTGGAGCTTTCCTCCCTGACGCCCGAGGCGTTCGAGGCGCGCTTCGCGCCGCTCATCGACGAGGCCTTGTCGCTGTTGAAACTTGGCGATGCCGCCACCGGCGATGTCACGATCACGCGCCGCCTCGACATGCGCTACCGCGGTCAAGGGTATGAGCTCGAGGTTCCGTTGCCGGATTTGCCCGCGCGCGAGGTGTTGCGCGCGCTGCCGGACCTGTATACCGGCGTCTATGAGCAGGTCTTCGCTAAGAGTTTCCCCGCCGAGCCCCTGGAGATCATCAACTGGAAGGTGGAGGCGTCCGTGCCCCTGGCGGGCCTGTCCGGTACGCCGCGATTGGATGCCGCGAACGGGGGAAACGCCCTCAAGGGCAAGCGCAAAGCCTACGAACCGGTTTCGGGGCGGTTTGTCGACACGCCCGTGTACGACCGCTACGCGCTCGGCGCCGGGGACCGGCTCGAGGGCCCCGCATTGATCGAGGAGCGCGAGTCGACCGGCCTCATCGGGGCGGGGGATTCGGCGCGTGTCGATGGGCACGGCAATCTAGTGGTGACGATCGCGGGGACGGCATGAGCACGGGCCCGGACATCGACCTCGTCGACCTCGGCATCATGTGGGACCGCCTGCAGGCCATCACGGACGAGATTCTGCTGTCGATCGTGCGCACCTCGTTCTCCGTGGGTGTGCGCGAAGCCTGGGACCTGGCTTGCGTCATGTTCGATGCGGACGGGCGCTCGATCGCGCAAGCGACCCTGTCGATGCCCGCGTTCATCGGTACCGCGCCCGCCACCATGCGCCACATGCTGGAGCGCTATCCGGCCGCGACCTGGCGGCCGGGCGATGTGGTCGTCACCAATGACCCCTGGCTTGGCACCGGGCACACGCCCGACATTTGCGTGGCGCGCGCCGCGTTCGTGGGTGGCGTGCTGGTCGGGTTCGTCATGACGATCAGTCACCTGCCTGACATCGGCGGGGTCGGGCTGTCGGTGACCAACAAAAGCGTCTACGAGGAAGGCCTGATCCTGCCCTTGTGCAAGCTCTACGTCGCGGGTGAGCCCGACACGACCCTGCACGACCTGATCGGGGCGAACGTGCGGGTGCCCGATCAGGTGTTCGGCGACCTTCTGGCCGATGTCTCGGGCTGCATCGTGGGCGAGCGCCTGATCGGGGAGTTCATGGCGGAATACGGCCTTACGGGGTTGGGGCCGTTGGCCGACGGCATCATCGGCCAGTCGGAAGGCGCGGCGCGGGCGCGCATCGCCGATATCCCGGACGGCGTCTACAGGCACAGCGTGCAGGTGGAGGGTATGGACGAGGCCGTGACCTTGGCCTGCGCCGTCACGATCAAGGGCGGCAGCGTCCATGTGGATTTCGAGGGCACCGGCCCGTCCGTTCCCTTCGCCGTCAACGTGCCCCTGTGCTACACGAGCGCCTTCGCCACCTTCACCGTGAAGTGCCTGACGACGCCCTCCATCCCGAACAACCAGGGCGCGGTGCTGCCCGTCAGCGTGTCGGCGCCCGAGGGCTGTATCCTGAACGCGCAGCGGCCGTCCCCCACCGGCGGCCGCCATTCCGTGGGCTGGTTCGTCGTTCCCCTGATCATGGGGGCGCTGGCCGACGCGGTGCCGGACCGCGTGCAAGCGGAAGCGGGCATGGCCTCCCTGTTCATCGTGCGCTCGACGACGGCGGAGGGCCGCGCCAAGGTGACGCAATATTTCCTGGCGGGCGGGCTCGGCGCCATGAAGGGGCTCGACGGCCACCACTGCACGCCCTTTCCCACCAACAACGCGGTCGTGGCGAGCGAGGTCTGGGAGGACGAGACCGGCGTGGAGATCAAGTGCCGGCGCCTGCTGCCGGATTCGGGCGGCGCGGGCGAATTCAGGGGTGGCCTCGGCCAGTACGTCGAAATGACCAACGCCTCGCCGCGCCCCGTCACGGTGTTCATGTTCGGCATGCGCACCGAGTTCCCGGCCCAGGGCTATCGGGGAGGGGGCCCGGGCGCGGCCCGCCGCATCCTGTTGAACGGCGATGCAATCGCGCCCAAGGGCCGGCTCGATCTCGCGCCCGGAGATACCCTGTCCTTTTACGAGGCAGGCGGCGGCGGCTACGGCGATCCGCGCGCGCGCGATCCGGAACGCGTGCTGGCCGATGTGGAAGACGGGGCCGTCAGCGCCGAGGGCGCGCGCCGCGATTACGGCGTCGCGGTCGACCCCGAGCAATATCCGAGTGATTGAACGGGCCGGCTCGATACCCTCGGCACTCGGATATTGCTCTACTTTTCAAGATGCTAGAGCAGCTTTATCCGTTCGGTGATCGCCACCGGAGAATTCAATGGGGTGATTCCACCTGAACGGATGCTGCTCTAGACGCGGGCACGGCGCACCGCGTCAGTTGATCCCGGCGGCGATATCCTCCAGCACGGAAAGGAAGCGCCGCACTTCGTCGAGCGTGTTGTAGTGGCACATCGAGACCCGCAAACAATCGGGCAGGTCGAGCGCGGCAAGGATGTGGCCTGAGTAGGCGTCGGACATGCGCGCGTGCACGCGGATACCCTGCGCGGCGAAGCGCTGGACCAGGTCGGGCGCGGATATCCCCTTGAGGTTGAACGACACGATGCCCTCGCGGCCCTCGAGCGAGGGGCGTCCGATCACCGCCACGCCGTCCATTGCCAGCAGTCCTTTAGTGGCGCCATCGCTGCCGCCGCCGCCGCCATCGCCGTTGAGCAAAAGGTCGATGAGCGCCGCCTCTTGACGCTCCATCGCCGCCGTGCCGGCGTGCAGTTGGGCGGCGCGGTCGCCGCTGTTGGTGAAATGTTCGCCGATCCAGCAGAAGTAATCGATCACCTTGGATTGCGTGGCGTAGAACGCGGGATCGCGCGAGCCCAGCTCCCAAATGTCGGCGCTTTTGCCCAGCATGTGTTCGTGCGGGACCGCGATCATGCGCTCGCTGATCCAGGCGAAGCCGATCGAAAGCCGGGTAAAGGCCTTGTAGGGCGAAAAGACGTAGGCGTCGACGCCGTACTCGGCCACGCGAACCGTGCCGTGCGGCGCGTGCTGGATGCCGTCGACGATGATGTAGCAATCGGGGGCGACCGCGCGGATGGCCTTCGACACGGCCGCGAGGTCCACCGAGAACCCCGTGAGCTGGCTCGTGT
>JADFIH010000073.1 GCA_022566715.1 Pseudomonadota bacterium
TGGTCGCGTAACGAGCGGAACATGAAACCAGATCAACAGGCCCGGACCGTAGCTTAAATCACCCGAGAACCTGTCCAACGGATGGGGAGTAGCTCAGCCCGACCTCACCCTGCGCGATGCTGAACGACACGTCGTCGACCGCGGTCAGCGGGCCAAACTTTTTGGTCAGGTTATGGACTTCGAGCAATCCCGACACGTCCATCCTCCTATCGCCGGCCCGATCTTCCGTCCGGCCGGTCATTTTGGTAGGTCCCCCAGGGCGGAGATTCTCCCTGCCGTGCGGTAAGTCCCCCTACCGCCGCGACAATTTAGGAAACCTCCGGCCCCGGAATCAAGCTCTGGGGTCGCCTTTTCACGATCATTTGGCCCCCGCCCGGGCCTCTACAATTTGGCCGCTGCGGGGACCGTGAAGCCTCAGGTCAGGCTTTGCTCCTGACGCCCCCGTACAAGCTGCGACAGCGCCACCGCCAGAACCAGGGCGGCGCCGTTGAACAGGTTTTGGACGAAGGTGTTCGCGCCCAGGAAGTTGAGGCCCGTAATACCGGTCACCAGGAAGAAAACCGCCAAGATCGATCCCAGGGGATTGAAGCGGCCCGGCACAATGGCGGTGGCGCCCAGGAAGGCCGCGGCAAACGCCGGCAGCAACAGCAGGTTGCCCGATAGAGGGTCGGCCGCGCCGGTGGTCCCGACGCTGATGATCCCGGCCAGGGCCGCAATGGCGCCGGACGCCATCAGGCTCATCGCCCGGACCCGGCTGACGCGGATGCCGCTCAGCCGCGCCACCTCGCGGCCCCGCCCAACGAACATGAGCCGCCGCCCAGCGGCCGTGTATTCGAACACGTACCAAATGACCACCCCCAGGGCCATGGCGTAGTAAAACGCGAGCGGGATGCTGAACAGCCGTTTCACGATCACCCACTCGATCAGCGTGTTGTCCACGCCGGCCAAGGTCTGCGAACTGCTGATCCAGAAGGTGAGCCCCTGCAGGATGGACCCCGTCCCCAAGGTCACGATCAGGGAATGAATTCGGAAGACGACAATAAAGAACGCGTTCAAAAGGCCAACCAGGAGCCCCATCACTATGCAAAGGGGTATGACCAGCAGGAGCGGCCATTCCGCGACGCCCGCGTTGCGGTTGAGGACCATCAGCAGCATGGCGGAGAAAATCAAGATGTTGGCAATCGAAAGGTCGAAGTCGCCCGTGGTCAACGGAATGATCAGGGCAAGCGTCAACATGAGAAGGACGCCCTGCGAGCCGAAAATGATCGACGAGAACGTCGGCCACGACAAAAAGGAACTCGGCCCGACAAGACCGAAGAAGATGATGACCACTCCCCAAGCCAAGATCAGTCCGTAGCGTTCGGCCTGATTGACCCAGTCAATCTTCGCCTTCGCCGCGCCCCCACCCGCCGGGGCGCGGGGCTGTTGGCCGGCAGTGTTATTTGTTTGGGTCATTAGGTTACTTTGGACCTTTTATTTCAGCGGCCGTCTCCGCGGCCCTCCCGATCGACATGCTCAGCAAGGTCTGCTGGGCGATGCGATCCTTGGTCACGTCCGATCCTACTAGGTGCTGTACGATGACGCCACGCGCGAAGATCAGAACGCGGTCGCAGATAGCGGCAAGCTGCTCGTAGTCGGTGCTCGCGCAAATGACGATCGTCCCCCGCTCCGCCGCCTCGGTGATGGCCGCATAAACCTGCTGACGGGCCCCCACGTCGACGCCTTGGGTCGGCTCGTCGAGCAGCAATAGCTCCGGCGTCGTCTGCAGCCATTTCGCGAGCAGGACCTTTTGCTGGTTGCCGCCGCTTAGATCCTGCAGGTCCATCAGGGGTAGGTTCGGCCGTACGTCATAACGTGCGCCGAGTTCCTGTGCCGCACGCCGCATCCGGCGCCGGCTGAGGCCGATCCTGACGAAAAATTTATCAAGCACCGTCAGCGTGACGTTGTCCTCCACGGTGAGTTCGCCCACACCGCCCGCGCCCTGCCGGTCCGATGGAAGAAGCGCCACTCCATTCTTGATCGCGGTTCCCGGAGACATCGCCGTCAGATCGTAGGTGTTGCCGTTGATCCGCAGGTCGCCCGCCGCCGCAGGTGTCGCGCCAAAAACCATGTAGAGAACTTCCTCGAAGCCCGAGCCGATCAAGCCCGTCAGGCCCAGAACCTCACCCTTGTGCAGCTCGATGTTGGTATCTCGTACCGTGCCACCCGTGAGGCCCGTGATGGCAATGTCGACCTTTTGTCCCGTGAGGTCCTGTGCCTGCGCCTGAAAGGGTTCGATCTTGCGCCCGATGATCGTTTCGATGAATTTATCCTTGGTCGCCTCGGCGGTGACCAGCGTTCCGGCGACGCGCCCATCACGCAAGACCGTGGCGCGGTCGGTAATCTCGAGAACCTCGTCCACGTCGTGCGAAACGAAAACCACACTGGCCCCTTCCCGGACGATGCCGCGAATGAGGTTGAAAAGCTTCTCGACTCCTTCCTTGGGGAGGAACGGGGTCGGTTCGTCAAGAAACAAGATTCCGGGATTGCCGTGCGCCTCCCGCTCGGCGCGGATCTCCTCAAACGCACGCACAATGGCGAAGAGCGCGCGCTCTACTTGTGGAATGTCCTGCACGAGCGCGTCCGGGTCGATCGGAAGATCGAACCGGTTGAAGGTCTCCACGGCGCGGCGCCGTTCCGCGCCCCAAGAAATATAGGCGCTGTTTTTCGCCGCGAAGTCGCCGACACGCAGGTTCTCGAGCACGGTGAGCGAAGGCACCAGCGCAAGGTGCTGATGCACGAATGCCATGCCGAGGTTACGGAACTGCCCCGGCGAAAGCGGCAGCGAAACCCGTTTTCCGTAAATCTCCAGTTCGCCGCCCAAGTCCGCACTGTGGTAGCCGGAAAGAACTTTGATCAGGGTCGACTTGCCCGATCCGTTTTGTCCGAGAAGGCCGTGGACCTCGCCCGGCCGAACGCTCAACGAGACGTCATCGAGGGCCCGCGCACCGCCAAAGCTTTTGGAAAAATGACGGACCAACAAAGCGGGGGCGCCGGAATCCGGCGCCCCCTGCGCGTCATGCGCGGTACTTGACAACTATTCCAAACCCCACAGCTTGCGGAAGCCGCTGACATGCACGTCCCCGTAGCCGCGGTCGAAGTCAGCGGGCGTGCCCGCCGTTTTCGCGTTTTCCGCGGTGAAGAGGTAGAACGGCACATTCAACTCGGCCGGCTCTTGCAGGCCGCACAAGGTCCGCATGTGCGAATCGACGATCGCACGGGCGATCCAACCCAAGCTCTCGCCGATGACCATCTCGACTTGCCCCTGTTGGATGAAGTCGATGACAAACGGCGTACCGTTGAAGGTGGCTATCTTTACCTGCCCCGACTTACCGGCGATACGCACGCCCGGGACGACGAAACCCGACATCGAGTCATAGATCGGAATGATGTAGTTGATCTTCGGGTTCGCCAGCAACGCGGATTGAACACTCGACTGAATCTTCGTTGCCCACTCCGGAACCGGCGCATTGATGTAGGCCACGACTTCGCAACCCGCGCAGTTCTTCGCCAACTCGTCCCGGATACCGGACACGAACGGCGCCGTGGGAACGATCTCGTCAGACCCGATGATCAAAATGTTGGCTTTGCCCTGGGTCTGGACAATCGCCCAGTTCGCCAGGATGCGGCCGACAGTGTTGAAGCTCAGCGGAACCGTGCCGTCGATGCCGACGTTCTGGGACATTTCTTTCTGCGTCAGATCGTAGAAGTGCGACGTCTTGACGATGATGCCCGCATCACGCGCCGCCTTGATCTGTGGCGAGATGGCCCGCGGATCGACGCCGCCGAGCAGGTCGATCAAGTCGAACTTCTCGTTGATGGCGAAGTTGATGCCCTGCACCCACTGGCTGGGCTGGGCCTGGTTCTCCCATTCCACGATCTCAAAGCCGACTTCCTTTGCCGCCGCGACCATCGCCACCGCGATGTTCTTGGTGAAAGGGTTCGCGCTTGAAACCGGCAAAGTCAGGATGCGCTTGCCTTCCATGCAGGAGCGCGCGTCGAATTTTGGTCCCGGCGCCGAGAAGACCGGAAGGGACTTGTGCGCATCGACCATCGCCTGGGCCGCCGCCAGGTTTGCCTGGGCAGACGCCGGGGCGCTGTGCCCAAGCATCGCCGCCGCGGCAAAGCCGAGGGCCGCCACCGAACCTAATACAGCTTTCATCATTACTTCGTCTCCTCCTCCGTGGATTCTGCCGGATGCTCTAAAAATAAACGGGGTCCAGCAGTTCCCCGAACTAATCGAACAAATTTACGGGGCACCTCCCGCCATCTCTAGGCAGGGTGCAACGGTGCAATCCAAGATAATTACGTAATCGCCCGCAACGAGGTCGGCCTCAACGAAACCTATGAGATCGCACGTTTTCGTTCCACTTCCAGGCACTAACGTCCCCCCCATGGATCGGCAACGAATTTCGCTTGGCGCGTCCGTCGCTCAAGCTTCTTATTACTCCAGCACCACCGTAACGTCCTTAGAGACTTTCGACCAGTCCGTATCGCGGTCACCCCCATCCTCCCACATGAGCACGGCGAACTCCCCCGGCCCGCCAATGGTAGCCAGCGGATGGTGCCAGGTTCCGGCGTCGTAATTGATGGCCTGATGGCCGGCTACGGAAAAGGCCCGCAGGCCCGTCATGTCCGGCGCATCGTCGTCCGCCGACGGGGCGACCATGACCAGATAGCGCTCGACGTTGAGGGGAAAGAAAGCCTGCGAGGAGAAGGCGTGCCGCTCCATATCAGTGATCTTGTGGGGCAACGCCAGGGGAAGCGCGCGCACCACGCAAACATTGATCTTGGCCTGGCCGCGCAAGTTCGCTGCCGCCGCCGCATGATCAAGGCGGTTTGCCTCGCCGGGCGACTCAAGCACTTGGCCGAAAGGGGCAAAGGCCGACGCATTGATGGGCCGTACAACGATTTTCATGAACCATTTCCTCCCCGCATGCTCTTTTAGCATGATCGTTCGCGAAGCGCCGCCGGGTCAATCCTGGGTCAACCCCCGGTCTGGTCCAGGTCTGACCCAGGTCTGGCCCAGGTCTGGCCCAGGTCTGGCCCAGGTCTGGCCCAGGTCTGGCCCAGGTCTGGCCCAGGTCCTGACATTGACCGGGTCCGCGGCCCCTCCCTATGCTCTGGCGGTGAACCAAACCACCACGAAACCGCTTCCCGAAGTGCCGGAAGCAGAAGCAACGGGCACCACGGCGGAGATTTACGCGGGCCTGCGGCGCACCTCGGGCGCGGCCCTGGTGCCCCTGATCTACCGCCACCTCGCGACCTTTCCCGGGGGGCTCGAATGGGCCTGGGGTGTGATCGGGCCGTTCATGGACTCGGGCGAGCTTCCGGCGCGCGCCGACCGCGTCGCCGAAATGGCCGTGACCAGCGAGCTACCGGGCCTGCAAAAGGCGGTATTGGATCTACGCCTCGGCGCGGACGGTCTCGCCGCCATCGCCAAAGTCCTGGACCTCTACAATCGAGCCAACCCGATCAACATCATCGCCGTAAAGCTCGCCCGATTCGTCCTAGCCGGCGAGACGCCCGAGGCCGTGAGCGCCGCGATGGCGGCGCCACCTGAGGGCAAACCGTTGGCAGTAATTCCCGCACCGCCGCACATCGTTCGCATCGAGGCCATGGCCCCGGACCTCGCGGCGCTCGTCGGCCAGCTTTCGAGCCCGGGCGCGACGGCGGGCGACCGCATCGTCCCCGGCCTCTACCGTCACCTGGCCAACTGGCCGCCCTATCTTGCGGTGGCCGCGCGGGCCCTCCTTCCGCACTATCAGGCGGGCGCCGTTGCCGAAGCGGCGGGACGGGTGCGCGCCCATGCCGACGCCGAAGCCGCGGGCGCCTGGGCCAGGCTCGACCGCAACAAGATCGGGCCGGAGGAACCCGAAGGCGACATCCGGACGCGGATGATCGCCTCGCTCGACGCTTTTGTGGCTAGAATTCCGGAAATGGTGGTAGTCGGCGCCATGTTGCGCGGGGCCATGCCGGCCACGGACTAGGCGGCCAAGAATTCGGACCGGGGAGACTCGACGTGCTCGACACGAACCCAAGCGCGCTGGCGCGGACGCGCGAAAGCCTCGACAACATTCGCCGCCACAACGGCGTGGTCAACGCCATGATCACGGTGACCGAGGACGCGGCCCTCGCCGACGCCGAGAGGGCGGACGCCGCGGCGGCGGAGGGGCGTTGGCTTGGCCTGTTGCACGGCATGCCCATCGCGCTCAAGGACAACATCAGTACGGCGGGTGTACGCACCACCAGCGGCTCCTTGTTCTTCAAGGATCACGTTCCCAATGAGGATGCGCCGGTGGTGCAAAAGCTGCGCGCGGCGGGCGCGGTCTTCGTCGGCAAAGCCACCATGCACGAGCTCGCGTTTGGCATACGCTCGCAGAACCCGGTGTCGGGGAGCTGTCATAACCCCTGGAACCTCGACCACATTCCCGGCGGCTCGAGCGGTGGATCGGGGGCGGCGCTGGCCGCCGATATGTGCCAGGGTGCGCTGGGCACCGACACCGGCGGCTCGGTGCGCGTGCCCGCCTCGATGAACGGGATTACGGGCCTGCGGCCGACCCACGGGCGCATCCCGATTCGCGGCATCACCCCGGTCAGCGTCGCCCACGACACGGTGGGGCCGATGGCGCGCCGGGTCGAGGACGTGGCGCGGCTCTTCGCCGTCCTGGCAACGTACGACCCGTTGGACCTTCAATCGCGCGACAAACCCCTCGAAAATTTCCTTCCCAGCCTCGGCCGGGGTGTCGAGGGCTTGCGCATCGGACTGCCGAAGAACCATTACTTCGAAGACCTCGACCCCGAGATCGAAGACGCGGTGCGCAAGGCCATCGAAATCCTGGAAGGTTTGGGCGCGGAGACCCGCGAGATCTTCGTCGAGGGCGCCGGGGAGGCGCACCAGTGGGCCGTTACGATGATCTATTCGGACATCATCGCCGAGTTCGGCGAACGCCTGAAAAACCAACCCGAGATGTTCTCCGACCAGGTGCGCGAGCGCATGAACACGGGTTTCCAATATTCCGGTGGCGACTACGCGCGCGCGCTGCGGGCGCGCGAGGCCTGGCGCCGGGAGCTGCGCCGCATCTACGGAGAGGTCGAGGTGGTGATTTCGCCGACCGTGCCGGGGGAGGCCGGTCTGATCGACGATTCGCGCAACCTATTGGACGCAACCCACGACGCGACGCGCTTCACCTATGGCGGCGCGCTCGCCTCCGTGCCCGGACTGTCGCTGCCCTGCGGCTTCACCAAAAAAGGCCTGCCCATCGGCATGATGCTGGAGGCCGCCTGGTGGAACGAACCCACGCTCTTCCGCACCGGCTACGCCTACCAGCAAGCCACCGACTGGCACCTGCGCAAACCGCCGATTTTGGAAGAGTAAGCTAGCTCTCGAACTCCTGGTGGTGTTCGTTCCACCAGTTGGCGATGTCGATGCGCTTGGCGAACCAGACGCGGCCCTTCTTCTGGGCGTACTCGATGAACTCCTTCAGGGCCGACATGCGTGCCGCCTGGCCGATCAGGCGCGGGTGCAGGCCGATCGACATCATGCGCGGGTGGGTCGCCCCCTCGTCCCAGTAGTAATCGAAGCCGCGCTTGAGCGTGTCGAAGAAATGGGACGGGCTGCCGAAGCCTTGGGGGATCACGTAGCGGCCGTCGTTGTAGGTGAAGGTGTAGGGCACCACCAGGTGCTGCTTGCCTTTCACGTCGACGTAATATGGCAAGTCATCGTTATAAGCATCTGCGTCATATACGAAACCTCCCTCCTCGGCCACCAGCTCGCGGGTGTGGACCGAGGGGCCGTAGCGGCAATACCAGCCCTGTGGGCGCTGGCCCGTGGTCTCCTCGATGGATTTGACGGCGGCCGCGATGTGCGCCTTTTCCTCCTCGCGGGAGAGCAGCCAGACCTCCTCCCAGCGCCAGCCGTGGCTGCAGGGCTCGTGCCCGGCCTCGCCGATCCACTTCGCCACATCGGGGTTGCGCTCGAGCGCCACGGCGGCGGCGAAGAATGTCACCTGGATGTTCATTTCGTCGAACAGACGCTGCAGCCGCCAGATACCGGCGCGCGTCCCGTACTCGTAGACCGACTCCATGGCGAGATCACGGTAGCCCGGCGTCATCACGTAGTTGAGTTCGGCGAGGCCCGCCTCGTTCGCGCCGTCGGCCCCCATATGAACCTCCGAGCCCTCCTCGTAGTTGACGACGATGTTGATGGCGACACGCGCATCGTTGGGCCAGACGACCTTGGGCACGTTGCGGCCATGGCCGATGTAATCGCGCTTCGGTCCCGGAATATCCTTGTCGGCGATCTGCATGGGTCTCCCCCTGATGGTCTTATGTTCGTGATCTGCGGCGAACCTTAGGCGCAGGCTTCATGCCAGGCAACCGGCTCCAGTAGACTTGGTCGCGCCGCCTCGGCTAGGCTCATCTCAACTGGCTGCGGCGGGAGCGATGCGATGGCATCCTGGGAAGATTACTTGAGCGACGAGGACCGGGCCAACGTGGCGCGCGGCAAGTGGGCCCAGCGCGGCGGCTTCGGCGTGCGCCCTGCGCTGATCATCATCGACGCGCAGAACTACATGGTCGGCGAGAAGGGCGTGAACGACCCGGAGAAATACCCGCTCAGCTGCGGCGAGGCGGGTTGGGCGGCAGTGGAGTACATGAAGCGGCTGTTGGACACGGCGCGCGCGGTCAAGGTACCGGTGTTCTACACGCGCTTTGCCATCGACCCCAAGGTCGACGATGCCGGCGGCTTTCACCGCAAGCTCGGCACACCGGCGAGCGAGTACAGCTATATCGAGGACACCCACGGCAGCCGCATCGTCGACATCCTGGCGCCGCGGCCGGACGAACTCGTCATCACCAAGAAAAAATCGAGCGCCTTCTTCGGCACGCCCCTGCACGCCTACCTGATCGACCGCTCCATCGACACCCTGATCATCGTCGGCGGGGCGACCTGCAACTGCGTGCGCGCCACCGTGTCCGATTCGGCGTCCTACAACTTCCGCACCATCGTGCCCGCCGAAGCGGTGTTCGACCGCATCCCCGTCTCGCACCACATAACTTTATTTGATATCAACCGCTTCTTGGGCGATGTGATCTCAACGGACGAAGTCGTAGCCTACCTGAAAAAGACCGGCGCGGGGCGTGAGGCCGCGGAGTAATGGGCGGTCACGCAATCCCCGACTTCAGACAACCCCCTTCTCGACCAACTCCTTTATGCGCTCTTCGGAAAGGCCGAGCAGGCCGCCGAAGATTTCGGCATTGTGTTCGCCTAGGGAGGGGCCGAGGGTGTTGATCTGCGCAGGGGTCAGGCTCATGCGCGGCATGGCGTTGGGAATCTTGATCGAGCCGATGCGCGGGTCGGTCATCTCGAGAATGTTCCCGCGCGCCGCGTACTGCGGGTCCTCGAAAATTTCGTCGATGGCGTAAACCGGCCCGGCCGGCACCTCGCCCTTGTCGCAGGCCGCCAGAACCTCGTCGCGGGTTTGGCTGCGCGTCCAGGTGGTGACCCAGGCGTCCACCTCCTCGCGATTGTCCCAACGCTTCGCAAAGGTGCCGTACTTGCCCTCCCCCGCAACCTCGGGCTCGCCCATGGTCACGGCCAGCCGGGTGAAAATCTTGTCGGTGGTGCAGGCGATCGCCACCCAACGCTCGTCGCCGGTAAGGTAATGGCTATGCGGACAGACGTTGATCGTGGAGGGACCCATGCGCTGGCGCACGTACTTCTTGTAGTCGTAGGCGGGCGCGAGCTCGTCGAGGATGCGAAAGACGGCCTCGTACAGGCCGATATCGATCATCTGCCCCTGGCCTGTCGCATCGCGCACCCGCAAGGCGAACATGACGCCGAGCGAGCCGTAAAGCCCGGCCATGTAATCCGCCAGCGTGGCCGAGCCCGGCGTCACCGGTGGGCGGTCGGGAAATCCGGCGAGGAACGAAATGCCGCCGAAGGCGTTGGCGATGCGCCCGAAGCCCGGCCGGTTCTTGTAGGGGCCGGTCTGGCCGTAGCCGGAAATCCGCACCATGATCAGGCCCGGGTGGTCCTTGTTGAGGTCCTCAAATCCCAGCCCCCAGCCCTCCATGACGCCCGGGCGGAAATTCTCCACCACGACGTCGGCCTTGGCGGCAAGCTGGCGCAACATCTCCGAGCCCTCGGGCGTCTTGAGATTGAGCGTGACGGACTTTTTGTTGCGCCCCTCGCTGAGCCACGGCAGGGTTTCGCCGCAGTCGGTGCGGGTGCCGAAGTTGCGCAACGGGTCGCCCACCTTGGGCATCTCCACTTTGATGACCTCGGCCCCGAATTCGCCAAGTTGGGTGCAGCAATAGGGCCCGGCGATGTAGTTCGACACATCGAGAACCCGGATGCCGGCCATCGGCAGTTCCGTCTTTCCAGTAGCGGTCGCCATCGCTTTTTCCTTCCTCGCCGTCCGGCCTTGAGTTGGGTGGTCCTACCCCCCTCCCTAACCCTTCGCTGGGCTTACGCGGCGCTTTTGCGCCACGGTCCCATCTCAACCCACATGGGTGGAGGGAATCGGATAGGTGCGCAATCCACGGCGTCAGTCGCCAGCGGCGGCTTGGGCGGCGGCTTGCGCATGCGCGGCGTCGCGTTCCGCCAGGAGGCCGGCCAGCGCGATGATGCGCTGGGCCTTGGTCAGAATCGGATAGTCCACGAACACCCCGTCGACGGTGATGGAGGCGGAGCCACGCTCAAGCGCCGCCGTAAACTCCGTCACGACCTTGCGGCAGAATTCGACCTCGCCGGGGTCGGGCGCGAAGATGCGGTTGGCAATGGCCGCCTGCGGCGGATAGACGCAAATCTTGCCCTGGTAGCCGAGCTTTCGGGCGACCTTACAATCCTCCTCAAAGCCGTCGAAGTCGCGGATAGCGAGGTAGGGGCCGTCCACGGGACGCGCCAGCCCGGCGGAGCGTGCGTCGTAGATGAGTTTGCCGCGCCCAAACGCGAGTTCGTCGCCCGTGTTGTCGCGGCGGATCGTGGGCAGGTCGAGGTCGAGCGTCAGATCGCCGCTGCCGAACGCGAGCGTTATCACCCGGTCCGATTTCGCCGCCGCGATGGCCTCGCCGCGCAGGATGCCGAGGCAGGTTTCCACTGTCGTGATCAACCGGATCTTGCCCTCGGGCAGGCCCTCGCGCGCTTCGGCCTTACCGATCATCTCGTCGACGCGCTCCACCTCGTCGGGGTGAACGACCTTGGGCAGGACGATACCGTCGAGGCCCGGCGCCACGATGGCGTCGACATCGCCTTCGGTCAGGCCGGTTGCCAGGCTGTTGACGCGGATGGTGATGAAGGCGCCGGACATGGTGCCGACGGCGGCGCGCACCTTGGCCCGCGTTTCGATCTTTTCCGCGTCCGGCACCGCGTCTTCTAGGTCGAGCACGATGCAGTCGGCACCGAACGTCGCCACCTTGCGCACCTTGCGTTCCTCGTTACCGGGCGCGAACAGCACCGAACGCAGCGGTATTTCAGGCCGCGACTTGGCGGCAGATGTTTTTTCCGTCACGGCAAATCTCCCCGGCGCCGCTCCCCAATCCGGCGCGCCGATCCTACAACATCATTCGGCGGGGCGCGCGCCGGACGGGGCAAGCGGCGGGCGACGCCGGCCTACTCCGTCCCCTTGACGCCCCTCAAAGGGGGAGAGGACAGCCCGGTCCAAGATGCTTTGCACCGTAAATACTATGTGATCGAAACGTTCCAGACTGATGTCAGACGTCGCGATACCTACCCCCAAGCCTTTGTTCCGGACCGGTTTTTAGCGCTCACGATGACGTTAACCCGTTGTAAACGTTACTAAATCCCTACCGCAATGTGTTTGAATCGTGGCCCTAAGTCACTACTTATAAATCACCAGGACGTACCCTGGCATGGAGGTTGGCCAATCTCTGTTTTCTAAGGTTCGGCGCACTCGCTGTGCTGAGCCAACGGGAAGGAGGTTGCCATGCTTCGCAAGATCCTCGTACCGCTGTTTGTTCTGGGCGGTATTCTCGCGACTGTCACGCCCGCGCACTCGGCGACCATTTGCGGTAAACGCGCACATTTGGTCAGCGCCCTGTCGCGTGACTATTCCGAGCAGCCCACGTTCGAAGCCCTGACCGCGGACGGCAGGCTCATGGAAGTCCTGACCTCCGAAAAGGGGACTTGGACCGTGCTCCTCACTTCGCCCACGGGCCGGACCTGTGTTGTCGCCACGGGTACATCGTGGGAAACGCTGCGCCACGCGAAACTCACTCCCTCCGCCTAACTTTCGCGAGGCTCCGGGCGCAACCCCATACGCTGCGGGGGTTGCGCCCGTGCCGCGTTCAAGAGAGTTTCCGACTTGGTCGGAACCACTCCAGCTTTTTATCGCTCACGGCTGCGGACCGGCCAATCTCGGATGAATTAAGGATGGCCGCGCCTGCGTGAGCGCGCCGGATAACCGGCGGGCCGCCTCGCCCCCTTGAGCGATTCCAGCAGCCTTGAGCGATTCCAGGTGAACCGGAAACGCCCAAGGGGGCGCCACGCATTTTCTCACCGGGAACCATCCCAAGATGGTATGCACCGGGCCAAGAAGGCGTGCAGGAGCGTGGTCCGTGAAAACATTCGATTTCGTCGTGATCGGGGCGGGTATCGCCGGGGCGTCCGCCGCCTGTGAGCTGGCGCCCCACGGACGGGTCGCCCTGCTCGAACGCGAAGACACGCCGGGCTATCACACGACCGGCCGCTCGGCCGCCCTGTTCACCGCGACCTATGGCAACGCCGTTATCCGCGGCCTGACCGTGGGAAGCCGGGCGTTCTTCGACAGCCCGCCGGACGGCTTCACCGAACACCCCCTATTGACGCCGCGCGGCGCCATTTTTATCGGCCGCGAGGATCAACGGCGGGCGCTCGATGAGGGCCTCGCCGACTCAAAGGCGCTCACGCCCAGCGTCGAGCCGCTGGACCAAAAGGACATCCTCGCGCGGGTGCCGGTGCTGGATCCCGCGTATGTGGCGGGCGGCGTCCATGAGCCCGAGTGCATGGACATGGACGTGCACGCGATCCATCAGGGATTTCTCAAGCTGGGACGCAGCCGCGGCGTCGCGCTGGCAACGAACGCCGAGGTGACGTCGCTCTCCCACAAGGCCGGAGCCTGGTGGGTCACCACACAGGCCGGCGTGTTCGCGGCGCCGGTCGTCATCAACGCCGCCGGAGCTGGTGGGCGAATCGAATGGGTCGAATGGGACGGCACGCCCAAATGGAGTTTTGACTACGGCGTCTCGGCCGTCGCCCCGGACAACCTCAACAGGCTGCAACACCACGACGTTGAAGTGCTACCGAACGGCAACATTCTGATGATTGCCTGGGAGTATAAGACGAGCGCGGAGGCGATTCAGGCCGGTCGCGATCCGGCCAATTTGGGGACCGAACTGTAGCCGGACCATATCGTGGAAGTTGCACCCGATTTGATTGGCGGCGGTGGAACCTAGCGGCGACTCGCTTGCCGCGGTCGTGCCTCTAGTCCTTTCCTCCCGAATAAGAGTATCTGTCGCGCGCGGATGGAACTTGTCGTAGACGCGATACGGCTAACGCCAATCACCT
>JADFIH010000244.1 GCA_022566715.1 Pseudomonadota bacterium
CGATGAAACCATTCCCCGCGCCCTCGAGCTCGCCGAGACCATCGCCGGCAAGTCGCCCCTGACCACCCGATTCATCAAGGAGGCCGTGTCGCAGGCGTTTGAAACCGGGCTCGAGGCCGGTCTGGCCTACGAGCGCCGGGCCACCGTGCTGCTGTTCGCCAGCGAGGACCTGGACGAGGGCGTCGCCGCCTTCCTGGAGAAACGCACGCCCGTCTTCAAGGGAAGCTGACGGAGCGGCCCTCGCACTTCGCCAAGCTCAGCATGAGGGCCTCACCCAGAGCCTGTCGAAGCCTCCCCCTGAGCCTGTCGAAGGGAGAGGTTTCACCCGCCGGGCCGATCACTCCCGTTCTTCGAGCCAGGCCGTCTGTATGGCCTCGAGAATCTTTTCGTTGGACCGGCCGGGGTCGCCGTCGAACCCGTCCAGCGCGCGGACCCATTTGTGCAGGTCGGTGAAGCGCAGGTTCACCACATCCGCGTCCGGGTGGTTGTCCTCGAGTTCGATGGCGATGTCGTGAATGTCCGTCCAGCCCACGGTCTAGTCCACCATCATGTTGCGGGTCGCGGTCGGAAGGGTCACGGTCAGCCCGTCGAGTTCCTCCGACATGACGATTTGGCAACTGAGGCGCGAGGTGTGGGTCAGGCCAAAGGCCAAATCCAACATGTCCTCCTCATCCTCCGTGGCCTCCGCGAGGCGCTCGTAGTCTTCCGGATCGACGACCACGTGGCAGGTCGAA
This sequence comes from Pseudomonadota bacterium, assembly GCA_022566715.1. Lineage (GTDB taxonomy): Bacteria > Pseudomonadota > Alphaproteobacteria > SHVP01 > SHVP01 > JADFIH01. The sequence continues at coordinate 735 of JADFIH010000244.1, forward strand.
CAGGCCAGCGCGCCCTCGCAGGCGCCTTCGATTTCGACGTCGTTTTGGTGGGCGATCTCCATGACCGACACGCCGCAGGGGGCGTCGATCTCGGTGCGCGAACCGTCCTTTTGCACGAATATCAACTTGGGCATGTTCAGCCGTCGCCCGTCTCGATGCGCTGTTCCACCGTGTCGAGCGAAACGCCCGTCAGGGCCGCGCGAATGCCCCGGTCCATACGGCGGGCGGCGAAGTCTTGTGTCGCCTCGTTCAATTCCTCGGTCCGGGTATTGATGGGATCGCGGTCCTCGCCCCGCACCGCCGCGCGGACGGAGTCGATCCGCGCCTCGATCTCACGCCGTTCGGCCGCGCTCAGCAAGTCGCCGTCGGCGGCCAGGGCCGATTCGAGCGCCAGGACCGCCCGCTCCGCCTCGACCCGCGCCTCTACCAATAGGCGCAGCGTCATATCCTCCCGCGCGTGCTCCATGCTTTCCCGCAGCATGTTCGCCATGTCGTCGTCGCCGAGGCCGTAGCTGGGCTTGACCGCGACCTCCTGCTCGACGCCCGTGGTCTTTTCCCGCGCCGAAACGGTGAGAAGGCCGTCGGCGTCAACCGAATAGGTGACGAGAATGCGGGCCGCGCCGGCCGTCATCGCCGGAATACCACTCAGCTCGAAGCGCGCCAGCGAACGGCACTGATCGGTCAACTCGCGCTCGCCCTGGACGACATGGATCATCATGGCCGACTGGCCGTCCTGATAGGTGGTGAACTCCTGCGCCCGCGCGACAGGAATGGGCGAGTTGCGCGGGATGACCTTTTCGACCAGGCCGCCCATTGTCTCCACGCCGAGGGAGAGCGGCGTCACATCGAGAAGCAACGCATCCGAGCCCACCGTCAGGGCCTCCGCCTGCAACGCCGCGCCCAAGGCCACCACTTCGTCGGGATCGACGCCAGCCAACGGCGGCTGGCCGAAGAGCTCCTCGACGCGCCGCCGCACCAGGGGAACGCGGGTCGATCCGCCCACCAGCACGACGCCCTTCAGATCTTTTGGATCGAGCTCGGCATCCGCCAGCACGCCGCGGCAAAGCTCGATGGTGCGGTCGACCAGCGGTCCAAGCAGCATGTCGAGCTTGTCCCGGTCGAGCGCATGGCGCGTCACCTTACCCGACGCCTCGAAGACCCATTCGCCGTCGGACTGCGTCGTCAGGCATTCCTTGGCCAGGCGCGCGGTCGCCAGGGCCATTTTGACGTCGCCCGGCTCGAACGCCTCCTCGCCGACGGACGCGGCCCGCTGGGCGAGAAAGTGTTCCGCGATCAGGTGATCGAAATCGTCACCCCCGAGGGCCGCGTCGCCGCCTGTCGCGATCACCTGAAAGACGCCCATCTCCATGCGCAGGATCGAGATGTCGAAGGTGCCGCCGCCCAGATCGTAGACGGCGAACAAGCCTTCCGCCGCCGTGTCGAGTCCATAGGCAAGCGCAGCCGCCGTCGGCTCGCCGATGAGGCGCAGCACCTCCAGGCCCGCGAGCTTTGCCGCATCCTTGGTCGCGCTCCGGGCGGCCTCGTCGAAATAGGCCGGCACGGTGACGACCGCGCGTGTGACATCGCGGCCCAAGGCCGTCTCGGCGCGCCGCTTCAGGGCGCGAAGGATATCGGCGGAGACCTCGACGGGCGTGAGCACGCGGCCACCCACCCGTAGGCGCCCGGAACAAGACGCCGGATGCGCGTGCGCACCCATTCCTTCTTCATGCTCGGATAGACCAGCTTGACCTGCGATGCCATGCCTGCCCCTGGTGGGAATGGGTAGTCTCCAACGCCCGGATTCGAGCGTGCCTACGGTGCGAACATCGGCTGTTTGATCCGGCTAGGCAAGGGGCCGGAGCTCAAAAACATCTTCCGGGGGGCTAAAAAAATCAGCAATTCGACTTGGGCAGAATCTCGATCTTCGCCAGCCTGGCGTCGATGACGAAGGAGCCGTAATCCATGACCAGCCAGCGGGCGACGGAGTTCGGATGCATGCTGACGGCGAGTTCGTATTCGGGTTCGGCCGCCGGGCTGGCATTGGGAAAGAAAGCCAGCTTGACCGACCAGAATTTATCCTTGCCCAATTCGCCGAGCAGGCGTTGAGCCCGGCGCTGCTCGGGGGTCGTCGCGGTCATCGGCTTGCCGATCACGGCGCTGACCCCGTAGGGCCCCT
>JADFIH010000008.1 GCA_022566715.1 Pseudomonadota bacterium
TGACGCGCCGGCGGCATCGGCACCGGACTCAAGATGCTCTTCGCCTGTCCTCGCACCTTCGCATGCGCCGAACCGATTCCGGCTACGTGCGGCGTTCCTTGGGCGAACGTCACGGGAGTCGGGACACCGAATTCGCGGGGCCGTGGGAGTACCGCGCAAGACCGGACCACGTTGGTTTCCGGCCAGGCCGGAAACACTCTAGTGTTTTGCTCGAGTTGATCCGCGCCCGCGACACCGGAACCGAGAGCGGCGGTAAGATCTGAAGTCAACATGCTCGCTTCGCATCGCACCTGGACGGAGTTCCTTCGCCAACCCGCCGATCCCTTTTGGTGGGCCAAGAAGGCGATCGATTATCAACGCAAGACCGAGGCCGCGTCCGGCCCCAATGTCGAGCGGGCGCAACAGTTAGCGGAAAGCGTCTGGCTGATTTCGACGCGAAAACTTTCGAATCGCGAGGCCATCAAACTGCTCGTCGCCCGGCGATTTCTAGGGCGCGAGCCCTCGCGCGCCCTGGCCCTATTCACCGCGCGGGAGTACCAGGAGTACCTGAGGCCGGCCGACGCGAATTTCGACCAACCGAGAACGCGCGCCGAGCTCGTGCGTTTTCTGCTTCGGCGCCGTTTCACCTACTACCCGGATTGGATGCGCGAAAGGGCGTCGCGCAAACGCGAGGTCGATATGGACTCCCTGCCCGAGTCGCAGATCGTGCGGATCGTGCAGCAGTTCTTGCACGGCGGTCCGGAGGAAGACGCCCCGCGGAGCATCGAGGACCGTCATTCCTTCCGCGGGGCCATCCCCGAAGCTTTCCCAAAGTCTTCGCCCGGCGCCTTGTCCGTGACCGCCCCTCTTCCCGAGCCACTAACCGCCGTCACGTACGTCAGACACCGTCTCGATCGAACTCGCCGCGTGCCCTTGCCCGACGAATTCGTCGAGTGGGCCGTTGAGCAGACGGTCGCCTTCTTCGAAGCCCACTCGTCACCGCGGCCGGCCAGGGGCGGCGCGCCACGGCAAACGCAGATGGCAATACAAGACGCCCGGATCGAACGGCTCCGGGCACGCGCCGAACGGCGGAATCCGGAAGCGCAGTACCGCTTGGCCAAAGCCTTTCTGTGCGGAGAGGGCGTGCGGCAAGATCTGCGGCGCGGTCTATTCTGGATCGCGTTGGCGCGGCGGAGCGGTCACGCCGGAGCGGAACTCCTGTTTGCAAAATTTCGTAAAACCATAACCGGGACGGCCTTGGAACGATTGCTGGCCGACGCGGAAGCAGCCGCGGATCAATACGAGACCTTCTCCGACGTGAAGATTCCGCGGGGCGGCGCTCTTATCGTGGATTAAAGGATTCACCGAAGTTCCGCAGGCGAAGTTTCTGCAGAAGCAGATAGTAGATGAACAAGGTGTTGTTCCGGGCATAGCGCTTCCACAGCCGCCGTGGCTCCTGGATGGTCCGGTAGAGCCATTCGAGCCCCGATGTCTGCATCCAACGCGGGGCCCTCTTGACCCGGCCCGTGTTGTAGTCGAACGCCGCACCGACGCCGATCAACGCGGGCGCATACAAGAACGGCCGCATTTGCGCCATCCATTTTTCCTGCTTCGGCGTGCTCAGGCCCACCCAGACCACGTCCGGGCGGGCGGCATTGATGAGCCGGACGACCTCGTCGCGCTCCGCGCCGGTGAGTTCCCGGTAAGGCGGGGTGCAGGTTCCGGCGTCGACGATGCCCGGGAATTTCGACCGCATGGTCGACGCCAACTCGTCCGCGATGCCGGAGGCCCCGCCATAGTAAAAAACGCGCCGTCTTTTTTTCGCCAGGCCGCGGGTCAGCGCCAACATGAAATCCGGGCCAAAGACCCGCGAGACCTGAGCGTACCCGGCCAGCCTGGAAAGCCAGACCATGGGCATCCCGTCGGGAACGGCTAACCCGGCGCCGTTCAGAATCCGCTTGAAGGTGGCGTCCCCCTGGGCCTCGACCACGCCGTGCACGCCGGTCACGGTCACGTAGTGCCGGTCGCCGCGCTCGACCCAGCCCAGCACCCGGTCCACCGCCGCCGCCATGTCGACGGCGCTGATCGTGACGCCGAGAATTTGGGGATTTGCCGGCTCGGTGGTGTCCGGCGAATGTAAGGCGCTGGGAGCGCTGGACAGCGTCACGGGCGATAGAGCCTAGAACGGCGTCAGGCGGCGCGCTTGGACGCCATCTGGTCGAAAATCCACCGGTAGGTTATCTCCATCCCCGCTTCGAGGGTGATGCCCGGCGCCCAGCCGAGGTCTTCCGCGATCCGGGTGTTGTCGCTGTTACGCCCCCGAACCCCCTGCGGTGCGTCCAGCTTATACCGGCGTTTCAGCTTCGTGCCCGCGATATCTTCCACGATGTCGACCAAGCCGTTGATCGTCACCAGGTGGTCGCTCCCCAGGTTCAGAGGCTCGGTCACGCCGCTCTCCATGATCAGGAACGTGCCTTTCACGCAGTCGTCGATGTACATGAAGCTTCGCGTTTGCTCGCCATCGCCCCAGATTTCGATCTCGTTGGTCCCGCTTCGTTTGGCCTCGATCACCTTGCGGCAGATCGCCGCCGGCGCCTTCTCCCGCCCGCGGTCGAAGGTCCCATGCGGACCGTAGACATTGTGGTAGCGCGCGACTCGCGTGACCAGGCCGTAGTCATCCCGGAAGTGACGGCACATCCGCTCGCTGAACAGTTTCTCCCACCCGTATCCGTCCTCGGGCATCGCCGGGTAGGCGTCGCTCTCCTTGAGCGGCGTCACGTCGGTTTCGGTCTGCTTTTCGCCCGCGTACACGCAAGCCGAGGAGGAATAGAAAAAGCGGTCGACGCCCTGCTCCTTGGCCGCCATGAGCATGTGCGTATTGATCAGCACCGACAACATGCAGTCGGCCTTGTTGTTCTCTATAAAGCCCATTCCGCCCATGTCGGCGGCAAGGTTGAAAACCGCCCCGACGCCGTCGCAGGCCGTTTGGCAAGCGCCCCATTCGGCCAGGTCGAGCCGCAGGGACTCGGCCTCGGGGTGGACCTGGAACCACTCCGGAACCGGCTTGATGTCGACGCCGCGGATTCGTCCGAAGCCACGTTGAACGAGCTCGGCGACGATGTGCCCGCCGATAAATCCACCTGCACCCGTAACCAGAACGACCGAGTCTTTATTCACGGCAACCACCTCTCAAAAGAAACCGACACACATGGACAAAGCGGCGTTCGGCCGGCGCTATTCGCCGACCACCGCGAGGGTCTTCCCGCCGACCCTCGGCCTGTCCCGGAACTCGAAATACTCGATCGTGCGCCGAAGCCCCTCGGCAAGTTCGGTCTGCGGCTTCCACTGGAGGTGCCGCCAAGCCCGCGTTACGTCGGGGCAGCGCCGCCGCGGATCGTCCACGGGGAGCGGCCGGAACACGAGCTTGGAGCGGGACCGCGCCAGCGCCTTCACGCGCTCGGCGAACTCGAGAACCGTGACCTCCGTCGGATTCCCGAGGTTGAAGGGCTCCACCGTTCCCTTCGGCGCGTTCATGAGCGCCAACAGGCCCTCGATCAGATCGTCCACATAACAAAACGAGCGGGATTGCTGGCCATCGCCGTAGATCGTCAGCGGTTCGCCCGAGAGCGCCTGGACGATGAAATTCGAGACGACGCGGCCATCGTTCGGATGCATCCGGGGGCCATAGGTGTTGAAAATCCGCGCGACACGAATTTCGAGCCCGTGCTGACGCCTGTAGTCGTAGAAAAGCGTTTCGGCGCAACGCTTCCCTTCGTCGTAGCAGGCCCGGGGACCGATCGGACTGACCCGTCCCACGTAGTCTTCGTTCTGCGGATGTTCGTCGGGGTCGCCGTAGACTTCGCTCGTCGAGGCTTGCAGTATCTTGGCCTTCGTGCGCTTTGCGAGCCCGAGCATGTTGATGGACCCGGCGATACAGGTTTTCGTGGTCTGTATGGGATCAAATTGGTAATGGACGGGCGAGGCCGGACAGGCCAAATTATAAATTTCGTCAACTTCAACGTACAGTGGAAAGGTGACGTCGTGACGCATCACCTCGAAATAGGGGTTGGCCAACAGGTGGGAAAGGTTCTCCCTCGATCCGGTGTAGAAGTTGTCCACGCAGAGAACTTCATCGCCGTCTTCAAGCAACCTCTCGCACAGATGCGAACCTAAAAACCCGGCGCCACCCGTCACCAAGACTCGTTTACGATCACCTTTCATCGCTGATACCAACTCCACAAATTAGGCATAACGCCGCGTCTCCGTTTCCCGCCCGTAGTCGTCGCTAAATCGAATAATGTCGTCCTCGCCGAGGTAACCGCCGTGCTGGACTTCGATCACCGTCAAGGGATCGGCCGTAGGATTCATGAGGCGATGAAGCGTCCCTTTCGGCACGAAGGCCGATTCGTTCTCTTCGAGATCGAACGTCCTGTCGCCGATCGTCACGCGCGCGCGGCCCGCGACGACCACCCAATGCTCGCTCCGTTTTTCATGTAATTGGGCAGACAATTGGTGGCCCGGCGACACCTTGAGCCATTTGACTTGAAAGCGGTCACCGGACTCGATGGATTTGTAGGAGCCCCAGGGACGGCTCACCTCGGCGCGCGTCCGCACCTCGCGGCGCGGCCTCGATTCGAGCTGGGCGACGATTGCCCTCACGTCTTGAGACCGCCCCTTGGGCGTGACGAGGACGGCGTCCTCCGTCTCGACGATGATCATATCGTCGACCCCCATGGCGGCGACGGTCCGGCCAGTGCTGTGAACATAGGAATTTCTGCAATCTTCGAGGATCACGTCGCCTCGCGTCGCGTTGCCGGCCTCGTCCTTGCCGCTGACCTCCCAGAGGGCGGCCCATGACCCGACGTCGCTCCAACCGAAATCCGCCGGCACGACGGCGGCGGACTCGGTCCGCTCCATGACGGCCTTATCGACAGGCTTGCCGCGGATCGACCGGAAGGGGTCCGCCGCGAGCCGCAGGAAATGCAGATCACTTTGGGACCCGGCGACGGCCGCCCGGCAGGCCGCCAGCATCGCGGGTTCCCAGCGTTCGAGTTCCTCCAGGAAACGGCCGGCCCGGAACAGGAACATTCCGCTGTTCCAGAGATACTCGCCGGTCGCCAAAAACTCCCGCGCTTCGTGGAGCGCGGGCTTCTCGGCGAAATGAGTGACCCGATGGACCCCGGCGGCGCCACTCAACGCGGGACCCCGCCTGATGTACCCGAACCCCGTGTCCGGGCCGCGCGGCGCGATTCCAAAGACGACGAGATGCCCCTGCCGGGCCGCCGGCAGGCCTGTTCTCACCGCGCCATGGAACGCCTCGGCGTCATCGATCAAATGATCCGACGGGACCACCATTGCGACCGCATCGGGGTCCTCCGCCGCCAGCAGGAGACACGACACCGCCACCGCCGGCGCCGTGTTACGGCCCACCGGTTCGAGCACGATCGAGTGCCAGGGAAGGCCCGTCTCGCGCACCTGCTCCGCGACGAGGAAGCGGTGATCGTCGTTGCAGATGATCGTGGGCGGCGCGAACAGCGCGGTTCCTCCCATCCGCCGCATGGTTTGCTGGAACAAACTTTCATCCGGGCCGAGTTGAATCAACTGCTTGGGCCGGAGCGCGTTCGACAGGGGCCAGAGACGGGTTCCGCTGCCCCCCGACAAGACGACCGGATTGATCGGCGCGCGGTCCGTCATTTACGGCTCAAACCGGCCCGCATCAGGCCCCGGCTTTCGTGCGAATATTTTTTGATTTCACCGTAAAAAGCGCCAGGTTGCGGAAGAAACAGACTCTCGCCCGATGTGGGAAGCCCACCCATCTAACACCATTTGAGCGGCCTTCGCCCGTGTCGAGAGGTACCCCGACCGGATGATTGTGGCGACGTTCTAAGGGATTCAGGGCAGCGCATTAGGGGGTAGGAAATGCGGCGCGGCCCAATATCTTTGGCCTAGCGTTTCCGGTTTATCTGGAATCGCCCATGGCTGCTGGAATCGCCCAGGGCCGCGAGGCGGCCCTCCGGTTATCCGGCGCGCCCGCGTAGGCGCGGACCGTGGGCCCGCTGCCGTGAGCGACAAAAACTAGAGTGCTTCCGACCCCAAGTCTTCCGGCCAAGCCGGAACCACTTTAGCGGCCGGCGGACGGCAAACATGGAGTCGGCAAACTGAATTGATGATGTGCCCGCGCGTCTTGCAGGGCCGCGCGCGTTTCAGGTGCGCCGCAGAAATCTGCCCAGGCCATTTTCGTGGCCGCCCGCGGGCTGCGGGGGCGCGTAAAGACCATAGTACGATCCGTGTCCGACCTGACCGAAGGCCTTCAGCTTGCGCATGTTGGCCCGCGTCAGCATCACGCCCGCGATGTTGCGGGCCGACGCATGCAGCTCCTTGAGTCCCCCGAACGCGGCGTCGGCCGAGGTATGGCCCCACCTCACGAGATAGACCGTAACGTCGGCCAGCCTGGAAAGCACAAGAGCATCCGATACCGGTAGTACGGGCGGCGAGTCGAGAACGATCAGTTCGTATTCGAGAGACAACCTGACGATGAGCGCCCGCATGGCGCCGGAGCGCAATAGGTCCAACGGCGACCCCACGTCAACCAAACCCGGACCAAGAAAGTGACAGCCCGTATCGGGGTCGGTGACGATCGCCGAGTCGGGGATGAATTCACCCTTCAGAATGTCGGCCAGACCGGAGGGCGCGTGGCCGGCGAACCGGGATGCGGGCGTGGGATCAGGCCGTCTCAGGTCGCAATTAATATGTATGGTCTTCTGGCCGGACCTTGCGGCCACTTCGGCGAATGCCCGTGACACGGTCGACTTCCCTTCGCCGCCCAGGGCCGAGGCAAACAGTATGATTCGCGGCCGCTTATTCGGATCGCCCAGGTGCATGACGGTGCGAAGGCGCTGCATGGCCTCCGCAAAGGTAGAATAGGGATCGCTAAGGGCACGCTTAGGTGAACCCGACCGGCGCGGCCCGCGCCGAATCCACCCGCGCCAACCTTCGTTCAAGTTGGGAACAATGCCGATCACTTGCGTCCCCCAGCGCTCCACTTCCTCCGGGGTGTGAATGCCCCGCTTCAGCTTTTCCGCGATGAGAACGACCAAAAAGCCAAAAAGGGTGGACGCCACGAGCGCGAGCGCGAGTGTCCTTCCCTTCTTCGGCGCGCTCGGAAACAGGGGCACGGCGGCCGCCGAGATAATCCGGGCGTCGGCCTGTTGGAAGTCGATCTGTTCGGTCGTCTCCTTGAAGCGGGTGAGAAACGCCAGGTAAATGTCGCGGTCGGCCTGGGCTTCCCGCTCCAGCTCCCCTAGGCGGATCTGCGTTATGTTCTCGTTCGCCACACGTCCGGTCAAATCGTGCAGGCTCGACTCGAGGGAGGCCACCCTGACCCTTGCGATCCGCACCTCGTTACGAACGCCTTCGACGATTCTTGCGGTCTCAATCTCTATTCTCATCTGCAGGTCACGCACCTGCGCCCGCACTTCGATCATCCTGGGATGACGATCCCCAAAGGTCGTCGAAAGATCGGCTTCGGTCCGCAGAAGCAGGGCCTCTTGACCCCGTAAGGTCTGTATCAGTGGCGATTGGAGAACTTCGACGGCGCTCGACGCGCCGAGGCGATTTGCGAGGCGCTCCTCGATCGTCTGCAACCGGGCGGCGACACTGTCGCGTTCGAGCCGCGCGTCGACAAGCTGTCCATTGATCTGCGCGACTTGCTGCGTGGTGAGCGTACTCGGGTTTCCCGCCAAATTGGCGGTGCGCACGACCCCGGACCGCACGCGGTACTCTTCGACGGCGGCTTGCCCAACCAGCATCCGCTCCCGCAACGTATCGAGCCGCTTCTTGAGAAAATCGTTGGCGGCACGGGCGGCGGCCAGTTTTGTGTCGAGCTGACGCTGGATGTAGGTCTCGGCAAACGTGTTGGCCACAAGGGCGGCTTTGCGGGGGCTCTTCGAGTCGAACTTCAAAGAGATCATGTAGGACTGGAGTCCGGGTTTGATGGTGGTCCGGGCGCGAACCGCCTTTACGGCCCTATTATCCACGAGGGCCCCCGCCTCAACCGGCGCCGCGGCCGAAGGATTGGACCCCAAGCCCGGAAGGTATCCCGCCACCCGGTCCAACGCGCGCTCGAAAAAACCAGGCGCAATAAACTCCGGATCACGGAACAGAGCGAGCTTTTGAGCCACATCGGCCGCCAAGGACTCCGCCTTGAGCGTCGCCACCTCGGTTTGGACTTGCAGCAGATCCAACCGCGCGTCGGGAAGCAGTCTTTCGATGTTGATCAAGTTCGTCTTCTGTTGCCCGACCACGATCAATGTTTCGGCCGTATAGGTGGGCGTCACCTTGAAGACCAGAACTCCGGTCGAACCCGTTATCAGGAAGATAGTCCCCAACAGCAAAAACTTGCGGCGCCACAACGTCCGTAGCGCCCGGCGGATATCGATTTCGTCCTCGGGCGGCGCGCCCCGCATCTGGGGCCGCGGGATGAGGTCCGCCGGCGCCGGCAACTCGGGCGCAACGGGAACGAGGCTCCTTGAGCGATCCATCCGTTAACGTCGTCTTAGAAGAAACGCTCTGGCACGACGACGATATCCCCCGGAGAGATCACCGCGCTGCCGGCAATTCGCTGCTCCCCTTTTTCCGGTTCGGACGCCCTCGTAACGCGCATCCCGTTCTTCTTCGCCCGGTAGGAGAATCCTCCGGCCAGGGCGACCGCCTTGAGGGCCGTGAGGCCAACCGTATACGGGTAGCTGCCCGGAACACCGACCTCGCCCAGCACATAAATCGCTCGAAGACTCAGCACTTCGACACTGATCCGGGGATTTTTCAGGTAACCATCCAGAAGTTTCTCTTCGATCGCGGCCTCGAGGCGCTCCGCCCCGCCATTCGCCGCCGCGACCTTGCCGATCAGTGGCATGGAAATGAACCCGGCGGCGTCAACCTCGAATTCCCCGGAAAGATCGGGGTGACTGAATACCGTGACCCTCACCCGGTCGCTGGACGCCAGAATGGCGTCGCCCTGCGCAAAAGCATCCGGCGCCCCTTGCGCGAGGAGCGCGACCAGCACGAGGATACAGAATCCTAAGACGGTCTTGGGAAACCGGGTCTTGGGAAACCGGGTCTTGGGAAACCGGGTCTTGGAAATCCAGGTCATGGAAAACCAGGTCTTGGACAACCGGGTCTTGGGCAAATGGCAGCCAACACCCGCGCCCGCATGTACCAAACTCCGCTCGCCCAACACGCCCTCCCGCATGGAAACTCCGTGCCGCCATCTTATTGATGGAGGCACGGAGTTTCAGAACAACTGCGGCGAAAGCCGTCCGAAGCAGGTGAAAATCTTCAGGGCATTTCGATCGGGAAAATCGACTGCGACCCAGAGCAATTTCCGAAGCGATTGAACCGGCGCGGTTCAACGTCCCCGGCCCGCCGGAAAAAATTGCTCACCTCTTCAAGAGGCTGGAGCAGCTTTATCCGTTCAGTGACCGCCGAACGCGTTCCACCTGAACGGATGCTGCGCTAGAGCCGGCCCACAAACCTCAGAAAGTACCGGTTCCGATCGAAGTCCTGCGCGGCGACGTCGGAATCGCGCGTCGTCATGTTGACGCCGAATTCCGCGACGAAGCGGGGGTGAATCAGGTATTGCGCTGCGGCACGAAAATCGAACGTCCGGTCGTCGCGGGCGATGCCGCGAAAGTCCTCGATGACGTTCGAAACATCGGCGCTGAGAATCAGATTCCGCAGAAGCTCGTGATCGATCCCAAGCGCCGCGGACGTGCGAAGGACGCCCGACGTGCCCGTAAGAGTCGTTTCCTCGACGGAACGTGAAACCGCCGCCGTAACCGTGGTGAGCGTCGTTACATTCCAATCCACGCCAAGCTGGAACGTGGAGCCATTAACGTCGGGAAGCCCGGTATCGTCGAAGGATTGCGCGAACACGCCGACAAGAAAATCGACGAACACCGTTCCGGTAAGGTCGAGAACCAACCCGCCTTGAATGGCGTAGCCATCGGACTCCCTGTTGAAGCCGAGATCGTCGAGCGAGGCGTCGTATTCGGTCTGATTATAACTCCCCACGACCTGCGCCTCGGACGTCGGATTGATCTCCAATCCGATGCGCAGCGAAGCGCTGTACTCGGACCGGTCCCGGTCGTCATTGTTGATATTGGCGCCCGCCGCGGTCCTGGCGTCGTCGAAATCCAGCCGGCTAACCGATCCATTGAGCCCGAAGCTTACCCGGTTGAAACCGTGAAAAACGCCGACCTGGGCGGACGTCACGGCGAACTCCGTAGGCTCCAGGCCGCCGACGTCGTCCGGCGACGACCGTTGCTCGTGCTGAACGCCAAAGGCCGCGCCCGCCGTTATGTTCGTGGACCGCCGTACGTCGACCCGGCTATCGAAGCCAACATTGTAATCCTGGTAATCCTCCCGGCTGCGGTCGCTGAATCGCGCGAATTCGGCGTCCGCCGAGAAATTGAGGGCGTGATTGTTCCAGTCCGACTGAAGCCGAAGCGCCGGATTGACGAGGGTTACAAAATCATCGACTTCGTTCGTGTTGGTGGAAAAAATATTGTCGTCCCAACGCCCCGTAATGCCGATGGACGGAAAGACGAGGAATGAGCCCGACCGGGCGCCTTCCGGTTGGAAGCGGCGGCTCACCCGCTCCTCAATGCCCTCCCCGCGTTGCGGCCCGGCGCTCGTTTGGGCGAGAACGATCGGCGCTTCGGACGGGGTTTCAACCCAAGGAACCAAGGCTCCGCCGAGTGGCTCGGCAAGGGCGCCAGCGTCGGGACCGGACATACGCTCCCCCGTCGCGGCCGCCACGGACTGCGGAACGAAGGCAAACAACGAGACCGGAAGCATCAGGGCGAAGGCGGCCAAACGGTGACTGTTTGTCAGCCGTCCGGGGGCCTCGCTGGTCTTTCCGCCATCTTTTCGAGACGATCCTTCACGAACATACTTCAACACTAGCCTATCCTCCCCGGTCCGCGTTGTTCGTTCGATTGTAGTAACATGGCCCCCGCATTTATAGGTCTAATGAGATTCTCTCAGCTCCCCCGCGGCCGGAGCCGGACGGGGTACCGCGCTTGCGTCGGCGTTGCGCCCGATTGCACGTCCGGCGCCCGTCCGCATCTCGACGCCACATCGAAGGGACGCCGCGGATGCGCCCCGCCTAAAGCGGATGTTCCAACGCTTGCAAATACTGCATGGCGATGTTGGAAGGTGCATACCGCCGCCGAATTTCGGCGACATCCTTGGCGGCGACCCGATGGTTCGCGGGTGCGTCCAACACCTCCGAGATTCGGTCCGCCCACTCTCCCACGCTGTACGGATCCTGCACGTAGGCGGCGCGGCCAAGCGTTACTTCCGGAAGGGAACCGCAACGAGTCGTAATCGTCGGGACGCCAAATCCCATTGCCTCGAGGGGAGGCATTCCAAAACCCTCGAAAACCGAAGGAAACGCAAACAGGGTTGCGTTCCGCAAGAGGCGGCCGAGTTCCTTATCGCTGAGGTAACCCGTTATCACCACCGAATCGGACAGGCCTTCTTCGGCAATGAGCTTGCGCAAGTCGGTGCCGCCACGGGTTCCCAAAAGGCGATCCCCGGCCTGACCAACCAAGAGGAGTTTGTAGTCCGGGTGGCGCTTGCGGACCTCGCCGTACGCTCGGACCAAGGTTGCCAGGTTCTTGTGTGGATACTGCGCCGCCACGCTGAGAATGTATGGCTCGCCGGGAGGCGCGAGATCGTCTTCGTCCTCAAACCTCGTCCAATCGATCGGATCATGTATGACCGTTGTCCGGGCGGCCGCGGCGTCTCCATAGTGTTTTTCGATGTCGTCGCGCACCGACGAGGAGATCGCGATGACCTTGAATGCCTTCCGCAAGGTGAGCCGGTGCGCCATGTTCATCCAGGCCCGTCTCTGCCTCGAAAAATATTCAGGAAAATACCGATACTGAAGGTCGTGGATGACCGTCAGTGGGTTGCCGACCCGCCGTGGGATGATCGGCGGGGTAAAGTAGTTTGGAAAAACCACCGCGTCCCCAGCGATTTCGCGGTCGAGACAGGCCATCTGCTCGGCCAGGAATCGGCGCGAGGACTTTCCTGTAACGATCATTTCGCCGCATTTTTCGCTTTCGAACCAACCGCGAAAACCGGGGTCGAGTTGATCGGGGTTCGCCACAAGCAGCTTGACCGGCTGGCCGATTTGGCGAAAACCCTTGATGAGGCCGTAGAGCATTTGCTCGGCCCCGCCGACCCGGCCGGCCTGCACGAAATGTGCGCTCACGAGGAGATCCATCCGGCTGTTCATGGAGGCCGAAACCTGGGGCGCCGGAATCCCAGGTATCGAAACCCGGGACGCCGGAACCCGTTGCGTCCGGGCGGCCCGCACCGCGCTGTTCATTGCGTTTCCGCTGCCGTCATGGGGCGCCGTGCGCCGCTCGGCCGGGTGCATCGGTCATTCGCGGCGGAATGCAGGCGGGGCCGCGTCACGAGAACCGGCCCGTTCTGACTTTCTTCCACCCACGGCTCCTTTTGCCGGATGATTTGATCCAAAGTGTTCCATCCGTTTTCGAACAAAGCGATCCAGGGGGCGCAACGACTTGACCTTCCGGTCCAACGTCCGTCGACGACCAGATGACCGGACCAAGCTGCATCGACGTTTGCAGGCTGCCGCTAAACTTCGCCTGTTCCCGATGCTTGCTGTTGATGCCGGTTTTCAGATCGCGGTAGACCCAGTCGTAGCCGTCGTTGATGAGGTTGCGGTAGGTCGTCTGGGGCCCCGCGCCATTGCCATCCTCGATCAGAACGACCGCCTCGTCGGTCCCTTTGACCGCGCCGGCTTTCCACGCCGCGATGTTGTCCAAGGTGAGATATAGCCCGTTGCCGCCTCTGATCGGGCGGTACCGAATGACGGCGCGGTGCTGGTCGGGCCGTGTCGCTTCCGTTTCGAGGCTGTAGACGGCGAAGTGCCCGCTGCCGAAACTGTTGTGGTCGATCTGAATCGGGAATTCGCCGCTGTCGTCTATTTGAATTCCAAACATGGCGATCGCGACATTGTTCGTCGCCGGCCCGCCCGTGTAGCGGAAGAAATGCTTTCCGCAGTTGGTGCCGGTCACGTTGAACAAGTAAAAGTTCGAGGCGGCTTCCTCGATATGGATGCCGGTCCGTGGCGCGCTTACCAGCATGACGTCGCGTATGGTGGTATTGAAGCCGGGTCTTCTTAGCCGAATGAGATCGAAATCGCCTTCGTTATTCGCCCTGTTCCCGTCAATGACCATCCCCTCGAATATGACGGCGTGGGCCCAGTCATCGAATGAGTCCCGGGGAGCGAACAAATGCGTGCGCCGGTTGTCCGCCAGTCTGACGACGGTTCCGCCGTATTCTCCTCCCATGGCGCCGCTATTCAGGGGCGCCCCGGAGCCATGGAAGCGTATGTTGGCCGAACAATCTATGGGCGTGTCGTCCTCGACATACAGGCCAGGGCCGATATACACGTCGCCGGATTTTCTCGCCGTCGGTCCAGATCCTTCCTCCGGCAGGGATCTGACCGCCGCGGCCACGCTTCGCTTCGCGGACGCCGGTGAGCGCCCGTCGTTGGTGTCCTTGCCGTCGGCGCGGACGTAGCGGACTTTGTCAACGGTGGTGGCCGCCGCCGCATCCGACGAGATACCGCGGAGCACCGCGGGCGAGGCACCGATGACCGCGGCCGACAGCCCGAACGCCTTTAGAAGCTCTCGTCTTTTCATCCCGCATCACTCCATCTCAAAACCTCAGACATAGGAAACGTGGCCTGGATTTTCCGCGACGGTCTGGGTGGCGATCCGCGCCTCCCGCCTTTGCCTTTCGCTCAGGGCGATTCCAAAACCCATTACGCTCCAAAACCAAATTCCGCCTTGCGGGCCTTCGAGGTAAACGTCAAACGACATGTTGACGAGCAAGGCCGTCGTATATGCGAGAATCCAGAGGCTGGCGTTCGCGAAGTGCCGTTGTCCAAGCCGGCGGGCACTCAAGTAGGCTTTGGTCATGGAGGCGTAGAATGTCACCAGGACCATCACCCACAGCACCAACCCGGGCACGCCCGAACGCGCCAGAATCGTTATGTGTGCGTTGTGGGGGCTGCGAAGGCTTCCGTTCGTCTGGAACCCGTCGCTATCGGCCAGATTGATCCCGAAGCCTTTGCCGGTCCAGAAGTTGTCGCCAAAAATCGTGTAGTTAATGACCTTGCCCCACCAGTCGAGGCGCCATTGAACCGTTCCGGCGAGCCCGCTGTTGCGGGAACTGTCGAAGATGCTGACCGCGTTTTCGACGACCTGTGAGAGGGAGATCGTACGATCGAAGATCTGTACGTTGCCCACCACGGTGAACAAAAGAGCGAAGGCCCCGAGGGCGAGACCCGCCCCCAGCAACAGCCGCGGCGACTGCTTGGTTCGGCGAAACGCGAGAACCAGCAGGATGGCAGCGACGACGGCGAGCATTCCGCCCCGGCTTTTCGCGGCCAAAACCACGAAGGCGACGGACCATGCGCCCCACAGCAGCAAATCCCGGCGCTGCGCCAGGGACCGCACCACCGGATGCACTTTGTGAAGGCCAAGGAGCATGAAGGCGCCCGCGCCGGCGATATGAACGCCGATATCGCCGGGTTTCACGGCCAAGATCGGCACGTCGCCTCCCGGCATGCGTGGAAGGGACTCGCCGAATAACGTGGACAGCAAGAATGCAATGGGCGCCCAAATCAGGAACCAGGAAAACCAACTTCCGTACCAGTCGAGCACGCGTGCTTCCAGGCCCGACTTCATCAACACGCCGCCCACCAGCAACGCGAATAAGGCGTAGATCCAGACGGCGCTGTCCCGATAGACCATAAGTCCGAAGGTGCCGACGTCGGGAAGGGCGACCAGCAGGCTCCATCCGACGTAAGCGAGCACCATCCAGCTCACGGGCGACCGCAAGACCCTTGTGCTGACGGAACCGGCGGCCGCGACCAACAGTCCGGCCAGCAGCGCGATCTCTCCGACGAACAACGGCGAACGCGGAAGTGATGCAAAGCCCCTGTCGAGAAAGGCATACCCCAGAAGCAGGCCCGCCATGATGACGAGGTAGAGTTTGCTGGCGGTCATCCAGGTCTCGCCGTGTTCGCCGCCGGCATGCGGGCTGATTGCATGCCTAGGATCGGCGTCATGGTCGAATTCCCACCGAGGCCTTCACATGCCGGCCGCCCGCCAAGCCCCGCAGCCACCGAACGAGTCCCAGACTCAGGGCCGAAATCGACACAACGAGAACCAAAAGGAACCCCATCGCCGCGCCGGTCACCCCGAACGCGTGGATAAGGGGATAGGCGGAGACAAGCGCAACGAAGGCGGAAAGTACCGCGGCCACGAAAATCGGCATCGTGTGCTCAACGGCCTTGAGCGCGGCCTGCAGAACCACCTGGACAAAAACCAGCACATAAATGACCGCGAACCACCGCACCAAACCCCCAAAACCGACATACGCGTCGCCGAAGACGAGACCCAGCCAGAACTCCGGCGTCGCGCCAATCGCGATCCCGACAACAATCGTAACCGTGCCCCCGGTCAGCGCGACGCTCTGTATATAACTCAGGAGACCGGCGGCGCCCTGGTGATGAAAATGCCAGCTCGCCTTCGCGGGCAGAACGTTCTGCAATCCCAACGCAATAACCTGATTGACCCCCATGAGGTTTTGGGCCGCCCTGAGCGCCCCGACCGCCGTGGGCCCGAGCGCCGCACCGGCGGCAATCACGTATAGGTAGCCCGCGCTGAACTGGAGGACGGCGTCCGCGGCAAGCCAGCGCGCGAACCGCCAATGCCGGCGGGTCACTTCGCGAAACGGTAGTTCGGACCAAGTCAATCGCTGAACAAGCAAACCCCCGACCAATATGGCCGCCGACGAGGTCGCGACGACGGCCCAAAGCGCGCTGCTCGCGGTGAGCGACCCGCTCACGAACAACCAGGCGACAATGCCCACCTGCCCGCAGTAGCTCGTAATATCGACGCTCAGCGCCGCGCCGCGCCGGCCCAGCAAAAAAAAGTAGCGGCGCAGAAAATCCTTCGCTTGATAGGCCGCGGCGCTGAGCGCGATCGGTATGGTCAATTCTCCGACGCCCCATTGCGGTGCGAATATCGCGCTTATTGCGACGGCGGCCGCGACGATCACGAAGGTTCCCGCCGCGAAGATCGCCTGCTGAAGAAACACCACCCCAAAATAGGCAGGCCGAATGCCCTCGTCCTGCTTCGGGCCGATGCTCATCATCGGGGCGCTGATCAGCGCGAATTGAATGCCGGCAAAGAACAGAACGACGAACCAGGCGAGCGAGTACACGCCAAACGCACCGGGCCCGAGCGCCCGGGCAATGAAAATGACCGTCAGGAAATTAGCACCGCTGACCAGCGCCTGATCGGCGATGGGAAAGGCCGATGATCCCAGTACCTTTTTCGACATCAATGCCGTCAAGATCACTTGGCCACCCGCGCCGCTTGTCCGTCCCGAACCACCCGGGCGTAAAGCTCCTCAACTGTTTGCAGTCTCGAATCCCAGCCGAACAGCTTTTGCGCCGCCGCCATGCCATCCTTGCTCGCGCGGGCAAGCGGCGCCCGCCGCGCGATGAACCCGAGCAAGGCCGCCCGGATTTCCTCGACGGTCCGCTTGCGCGACCGCGCGGGAACGAGGAACCCGCCGCCTTCACGCAGCAGGACCGCGGGCCCCGCACGGTCCAGGGCCAACACCGGCAGCCCCAACGCCAAAGCCTCGCAGATCGCCGAGCCCCCACTATCCCGGAGGCTTGGAAAGACGAGCAAATGAGCCTTCGACATCCAGCGCAGCGCTTCGGTCCGCGGCACCGGACCGGTAAACTCGACCACGTCCTCCAGCCCAAGGGTCTTGGTTCGCCGCTCCAGATACGCCTTGCCCGGGCCGCCGCCGACCAGCACAAAGTGAATTCGCCGCCGCGACGCGGGATCGATCCCGGCAAGCGCCTCGAGTATCAGGGTATGCGCCCTCATCCGGACGAACTCGCCGACTCCTAGTATCAACAAGGGGTCGCCCGACGGTTCGTAACGGCCGCGGGGCTCGGCCGAGACCGCGTTGGCCGGAAGCAAGACAAAATTGCCCTTTGGATGAATCCGTTTCAGGCCCCTCAACGTGTCCTGGTTCGAAACCAGGATCGCGCTGGAGTACCGCAATGTCCGGCGTACGCCCGGCAGCCAGGGCGAAATCCAGTTGGACATCTGACGCGTCGCCTCGAAGGCGAATCTCCAGCCCACAAGCGGAAACAGCCGCAGCGGAATACTTTCGAGACCCGCGACCGGCCCCCAAATGAACGGAGGATTTCCCGGTCTCGCGAGCCGCCCGTGAAACCGGAAGGAATGGAAGGTGAGCTGGTGAACGACGTCGAATCGCCGTTGGCGCAAAAGGCGCTCGCCAAGGCGCGCCGCCGCCCTTTGCCAGAACCAGTAGTAGAGGTACCAGCCGGGCCATCCCATCCGGCTCAAAAAGCGGAATTTCGATTCGTCGATACCGATCAGGTGCAGGTTCTTGGGACGCAGGGACTCGCTATGCCGGACGCCTTGCTCCCAGGCAATGACCGTGACGCGATGCTTGGCGGACAGGCGGCTGACCCATTCCCAACCGAGAAGATGTTCGCCTCCCAACGCCGGACTGCAGGCGTAAGCAATGATCAGGACGCGCAACGGACGTGCGCCGCCATCCGCCTCGGGCCGGGCGCGGGCAGAGCCGTCCTCGGCCGCAACCGGCGTAATCCGCTCCTGAACCGACATCGCCTAGCCGGCCGCCGCCGCGGCAAGAACGGGGGCCGCCGCCCCGGCAGCGCCCCAGTCTTGCGCAAGGTTGAAGGCTGAAAGGATGTTGTCTTCGATCGAGCAGTAGGCCCAGGTGCCGTAACGGCCCAGGACAAACACATTGCGCCGGGCCAGACTCTCGATGGCTTTGGCCGCCGCTTCTTGCGACGCCTCGCTCACGTGCACATAAGCCGGATCCATCAGGACGCTGGCCCAACTCACCAGCTCATGATCCACGATCACGCCGCAGCGCCGTAGATCCGCGATCGTGCGTTCGAACAGGGCGTCGAGTTTCATGGGGGCGCCGGACGGCAGGGCGATTTCCACGTAGAGGCTCATCCTGTCCTGACCCAGGATGTTGTCGTAGTGCCCCACCCGGTAGAAAACCTGTTCCGGATCGGGGTAATAGACCCAGTGATCGGACCGGGGCGACGGGCGGTCGAACCCCAGGTTGAAAACCAGCACCTTGTTCGCCGTAAACACGCTCTCGTCGAAGGTGATCCCGCAGAGCCGCAACAGACGCGGAAGCGGCACCGAGGAAACCAGCCTGTCGTACCGCAAGGTCTCGCCCCCGGCCCGCACGGTTTGTTCGCCGAGATCGATCCCGCCGCATTCGACGCCCAAATGAATGACGCCGCTCGGCACATAGGACGCCAGGGCGTCGACGAACCCTTTCGCGCCCCTCCGGTGATAGCGGAAGGTATCGTTGTAGGTCGGCTGGGTTGCGCGGCCCGTCAACACCTCGAGAAGCTTCGAGAACTCGACGTGCGGGAAAAACCTTCCCATCGCGGCGGGGTCGAGCCGTTCCGCCGACGTCGCGTATTGCTTTTCCGTGTAAGGAATCAGAAACAACTCCGCTATGGACGCACCGTAGCGGGCGACGAGCATTTCCCGGAAGTTCCGGTAGCGGCCCGTGTCTTGCCGCTGCGCCTCGTGCATGTCGGCGAGACAGCGCAGCAAGTCCGGCTGGGGAAGCTGGTGAATGTTGAACTGGAACGGATAATCGATGTAGGTGTCGCGGAAATACACTCGGGTCCGTTTCTTGGACGTGACGATATCTTCCGCATTCATTCGGGCTTCAAGGTAGTCGGCCACCCACTTCTCGCGGAAATGGAAGAAGTGGCCCGAATAGTCCCAAGTGAATCCGTCCTGATAGATGGTCCGGCAATATCCACCGAGCTCATCTTCCTTTTCGAGCAAAAGGCAATCGAAACGATCGGCTAGGAACCCGGCGACGGAGAGGCCCGTAACGCCGCCGCCGATGATCAGCACCTTGTCCTTCACCGGACTCACCGGCCGCCGACAAGCGCCTGATCGCGCAACCGGGTATACGCACCTTCCGGCAGCACGGTTTTGACGCCTTGTTTGATTCGGTACGGCCAAGCGCGCGCCCGGCCGTCGAGGATGCGGCGGAAGGCGGCGAGATCGCGGTGGCCAAACATCGGCCAACACCGCACCTTTCCTTCAAGGGGAAAGCCCGCATAGCCCCATTCCATCGTCCGCATGACCTTGTAACCGGCGATCTCGGCGGCGATGAAACAGTCCAGCGAATAGTCGCCGTTGGGAAAAGCGAACCACGCGACCTCCGCGCCGATCAAGTCTTCCAGCGCGGCTTTGGACCGTTCGCATTCCTTGCGCCGCTGCTCGAAACTGAGCTTCGTGAGACGCCGGTGCGACATGGAGTGGGACCCAATCGTGTGTCCGCTCTCGGCCAACCGGCGAACGTCCGCGCGGCCAAGGTAACCCTTGGATTCGAGGCGATCGACGACGATAAAGAAGACCGCCGGCAACCCCTGACCCGCCAACACCTCCGCCCCGTCCAGGTGATCG
The DNA here is from genome assembly GCA_022566715.1 of Pseudomonadota bacterium. Lineage (GTDB taxonomy): Bacteria > Pseudomonadota > Alphaproteobacteria > SHVP01 > SHVP01 > JADFIH01. Next base: position 19,617 of record JADFIH010000008.1, read on the forward strand.
GACGTACCGTCATCGAAGCTTAGGCAAACGTGCGTGCCGTCCATCATTTGGATGAGAGGACCGCTCACGCTGCGTACGCGCGTCGAAACCTCTTCCATTTGCCGCTCGAAATCGGCAAGGGACACATCGTAATGAACGGTGCGCACGCCCGGCGCAACGAGGCGGTGATAGGTTAGGAATGCGACAGCGCCCTGCTTGACCAACATTCGTCCTTTCACCCGCGCGTTTCGCGGCCGCCATAAGTGCGGCGGCGGCGCGTTTTGCACCGCGTGTTTTGGCCCGGTGTTTTAGTGCGAGTGCCTTGGTATCACAGACGCGCCGCCCACGCGGCCCGGCGCCGCGGATCACTTGGGCTGACGGCCAATATCTCTTGGCCGCAGCAAACCGGTGTTTCCAAGAGACCGTTTCTTGTCCTGCGGCGACGATCGCGCGCGCCCGTTCGATACGTCCGACATCGATTCGCCGCAACTGTTTGTGCAGCGCCGCGGGCTCGGATTCCAAACCGAATTAATTGAGTCACTACAGATACAGTTGCGCCGCGCCGCGTAACGCAGTGTCACGAAATAATTACATTGCAACGGCGAGGCGCCTTACGGCGTTCGATGATTCGGCGGCGATCCCAACCATTTCAAGACGTTGCGCGCACGCGTTCCATGGCACGGCGCTTGCTCCCGCAGTCGTACCGGCGGATTTCGATTGGGGCGTTTTCGCGACCGGTTCTTCTTGGGGAGAACGCACTGCCCTTTTTTTATCGCGCCGGTTCAGTTGATCAAGACATCACGACTTTCGTTCGCCCCGGCGTCGTTTCCCCCCGACGTCGTTTCCTAAAGAATTGGGAGCACGGCGCGCGGCGCCGCGACGAATTTTGTTCCCGTTGGAGTTCGCATGAGCACGGATAGCACCCCTTCGCACCCCGCCGGCCACGCAATCGCCCCGCGCACGGCGAACGTCGGGGCTGTAAGATTCCTTTTCGAATGGCCGGTCGCGCTGCTCCTATTCGCATTATCGCTTACGCCGATCGCGGTGCTGGCCATTTGCATCAAGCTTATCGACCGTGGCCCGGCCTTCTATCTGCAAGAGCGTGTCGGTCTCAATGGGAAACCGTTCAAGATCATCAAGCTGCGAACCATGCGGACCAACGCCGTGGAGCTCCTCGACGATTATTTGGAGTCCAACCCAGAAGAACGGGAGGAATGGCTGCGTCATTTCAAACTTCGGTCCGATCCGCGCATCATTCCGAGGATCGGCCTGTTTCTGCGCAAATACAGCCTCGACGAAATGCCGCAGCTTTGGAACGTACTGCGCGGGGACATGGGTCTTGTGGGGCCGCGTCCATTTCCGGCCTATCACCTCGCCGGTTTCGACGCCGACTTTCGCGCTCTTCGAGAGTCCGTGCGGCCGGGAATAACGGGGCTGTGGCAAGTCGAGGTGCGGAGCGACGGCGATCTCTTGCTCCAAAAGGAGCTCGACTCGCGCTACATCTTGACTCAGTCCCTATGGACGGACCTCGACCTCTTGTTCCGGACGGTGTGGGTCGTGTTCAGCGCCCGGGGCGCACGCTAGGCGCGGGCGCCGACAACCAGCATCGGATTTCCGAACGTCGAAATGAGTCCCTCGTGTAAAGTAGTGGAGGCGGCGACGCCAAGGGTGTCGCGGGCAAGGCGAGGATCGCCGAGGGAGCGCCGCATGTCGCCGGCTCGTGCCGGGCCTTGCGTTACCGGAACCTGCCTGCCGCAAACATCGCACAGGACGTCGAACAGAGCCCTGACCGAGGTGGCGCGCCCGGAGCACACGTTTAATATGAGAGGGTGCGTGGAGGCCGCCGCCATGGCGGCAACCAGGAAATGAACGACATCGCCAACGTATACGAAATCGCGGCTTTGCTTGCCGTCGCCATGAATCACCACGGGCTCGCCCGCCATGATCCTTTGCGCAAAGATGGAGATGACGCCCGAGTAGGGCGAGTTCGGGTCCTGTCCGGGGCCGTAGACATTGAAGAACCGCAGCGCCGCCGTTCGCACACCATGCAGCCGCATCGCCACGGCGGCGTGAAACTCGCCGCCCAGCTTATCGGCGCCGTAGGCGTTCAGTGGGCGCGTCGCCGAGTCCTCGGTGAGGGCTCCCTCGGGATGGTCTCCGTAAACGGCGGCGGAGGACGCATAGACCACCGGCACCTTACCCGCATCGCGGGCGGCCTCGAGGATCGTTACGGTCCCCCCGAGGTTCACACGATGACAGGCCACCCATTCTTCGTTGGAGCGTTCCACGGAAGCGATGGCCGCAAGGTGGAAGCAGCCCTCCATGCCGGTCATGGCGCTGGCGGCGGCGGCGGGATCGGTGATGTCGCCGATCCGGACCTCGCAAGCGTCGGGCGCGTTTTCGCGGTGGCCAGTGGAAAGGTCGTCCAGAATCCGGACCGAGTGTCCCGCCCGGCACAGTGCGTGGGCCAGGTGGCCCCCGATAAATCCGAGCCCCCCGGTGATCAGGTATTTAGACACGATTCAGGGACGCAAGCGCGGGTTCCACATGGCCGGAGGACAAAGGTTACCGCGCCGGTCCCCGGCCGACCGCGAGTCTTTAGGGGTAGCCCACATGGTGAATATGCAGTTATTTGGGCCGCCGATAGCATCGCGCCGAACAGCGGTGGACCGGGGTGGCTTTGATGCCTGACCAGATTTTATTGGACGATGCACAGACCCTTTTCGAAGCCGGCAAGGTCGAAGCCGCCGTCGTCATCTACGATAAACTGGCCAGCCTGGGTTCGGCGGAGGCCGCGCTGCGCCTGTCTTGGCTCTACGGCTCGGGCCAGCACGACGACGCTCTCGAACGCATCACCGGGGTCTCAAGCCGCCGTTTCTTTGACGATTCGCCCATGGGCATCGTGGTCCTCGATTCGGCCGGGCTCATCATTGACGCCAACGCCGCTTTCCGGCGCATGGTGGGGGAAGAGAGCGACCTGACGGGAGGGCGCCGCCTCTTAGACTTTGTGGGTAGCGAGGACGGCGAAAAACTCGGCGCTCGCTTGACCGCGCCCGGCGCGGAAACGGCCCCGCTCAGCATCCGCTTTGAGACGGGGCAACGGGCCGAGGCCTATGTTGGCGGCCCCGGGGGCGGCCCTGGCGGCGATACCGCCGGATCGGTCGTTTACCTGCTTTCAGCGAAAGAGCGGGCGCAGAACAACGACGAGCTCGCCCAGTCCAAGAAACTCCAAGCCGTCGGTCAGCTGGCGGGTGGAATCGCCCACGACTTTTCCAATCTGCTGACGACGGTGATCGGCTATTGCGATCTTTTGCTGTTGCGCCATGGCGACGACGAGGAAACCAGCGCCGACATCATGCTGATCAAGCGCAGCGCCAACCGCGCCGCCAACCTCGTGCGCCAGTTGCTTGCGTTTTCACGCCAGCAACGCATCCAACCGAAAATCCTGGCCCTGACCGAGGTTCTGAGCGAGACCTCGGAGCTCATCAGGCGGCTGATCGGGGATGGGGTCGAACTCAAGATCATTCATGGACGTGACCTCGCGCCGATCCTCGTTGACCAGGGCCAGCTCGAGCTCGTCATCATCAACATCGTGCTGAACGCCCGCGACGGCATGCCCGACGGTGGGACCCTGACCATGCGGACGGACAACGCCCGACTTGGCGCGCCCCTGCGCCACCGCGACCAAACCCTGCCTCCGGGCGAGTACGTGGTTCTTTCCATCACCGCCGGCGGTCTCTACATGGAGCCCGACCAGCTCGATGAGCTGTTTGAGCCCTTGATTATGTCCAAGGGCGTGGGTCTGGGCTTTGGCCTGTCGATTGTCCGCGAGATCGTCGAGCAAATGGGCGGAACCATCATCGCTTCGAGTAGGGAGGACGACGGGACCACGTTCGAAATCTTCTTGCCGCGCTTCCAGGAAAGCCGGGCCGTTGAGGCCGCACCCGAGCCCGCGGCGGACGCGGAGACGGAGGCGGCGGAGCCCGAGGAGGCGGAACCCGCCGCGACGATCCTTCTCGTCGAGGACGAAGAGGCGGTGCGCCGGTTCTCTGTGCGGGCCTTGGAAAATGCCGGCTACCGGGTGGTAAGCGCCGAGCATGGCGAAGCGGCCCTGGAAGTCCTCCAGCAGCAGCCCGGCGGGGTCGACCTCTTGATCACCGATGTCGTCATGCCCCGAATGGACGGAGTCGAACTGATCAAGGCGGTGCGCCGCATCTACCCGGGCATGAAAGCCATCATGATTTCGGGCTATGCCGAAGACGTGTTCCGCAAGAACCTGGACCGCGAATTGGACGCCACGTTCGTGCCCAAACCCTTCAGCCTGAAGGACCTTATCGAGGCCGTGGAGGACAAACTCGGTACGGACGGCAAGGAATAGCGGGCCAAAGGCGCGTTAACCCTGTTGGCCGAAGCGGAGCGTAACGCTTAGCCCGGGTTCTCCCCGAATTACCCCTAGGTATTCGTTGCCGCCCCCGCTTCGGGTGGATAATCGTGGTCCAAGTGGATTTTCTTGTATGAGCTCGCGTCGGCGGCGGAACGTTGCCTCGGGCGCGGGCGTGGCCGAAACTGATTTCGGTGCTGAGTTTGGCATGAGCGAACAGCGACCCCATACCCCAAGCGTCTGGCTCTGGCCACTCACCCTGGCCGCCGTGGTCACGGCGCTGCTTGCCCTCATCGTCTGGCGTCCAGCCTCGTCGGCCCTCGAGCGGGAGATTTCGGCGCGGGAACGCGAACGGGTCGAAGATCAGCTCGCCATCATCGGAACCAACCTCCAGCAATCCTTGCGCAGCCGGGTCTCGATCCTGGAAGGGATCGCGGCCTTCGTCGCATCCGAGAGCACACTCGACGAGGGCCGGTCCATTCGTGACACACGGGAGCGGTTTGTGGCCTACGCCGGAAACTTGCCGCTGGAGAAGGCGGACATCCTGCAAGCCTGGATTGCCCGCAGCGCCATGGTCACCGCCGTCGCGCCGCTCACGGGGAACGAGGATCTCCTGGGGCGGCGGCGCCATCCGGCGGACGGCGGCATCGCGCCCGGCGAAACCCGCGTGGAGGTCAGCGACATCGCGGCGCCCGGCGGCGAGGCCCTCGTCACGGCCGTGATCGAACTGGCCGGCGCCGGTCCACCCAGTGTGCAGGTCGGAATCGATTTCTACGCGCACGCCCTGATCGAGGAGGCGAATCTTGGCCGATACGGCCGGAATATCGTCGTGTCCTTGCGCGATGGCGGGGGCAGGAGCGTATTTCCCCTGGGCCGGGGCGCCCTCGTCGAACCCGCGATCTATCCCATCGGCGTTTCTCGCGGGTTTTGGGAACTGGCGGCGGTTCCCGCCGGCGGCTGGAACGATGCAGCGGACAGGTATGTGCCGATATTCCGCGGCGGAGGTTGGGCGGCTTCGATGCTGTTGGGCTTGCTCGTCCTTTACACCCGTTCGACCCGCGCCCGGCGCCGCCGCCGCACCCACCGCCTGGAGGCCGATATCCTCGAAACCGAGGCCCGTTTCAATGAGATCGCCTCTTCGATCCCAGGCGTCATCTTCCGGCTGGTCCGCAAGCCGAGCGGGGCCATCCAGTATTCCTATCTGAGCGAAGGCGCACGCGACGTCTTTGGCGTCGAGTCCGCGCAAGCGGCGGCGGATTCGTCATGGATTCGGCGCACGATCCATCCCGACGACCGGACCAGGTTCGACGACATGTTGGGCGCCTCCGCGGCGCGCCGGACGCCCCTGACTTTCGAGTTCCGTGTCGTCTCCAACGGTGGGGAAACAAAGTGGCTGCGGTCCATTTCCCTCCCGCGGCTGTGCCCGAACGGCGACGTCATCTGGACCGGTCATATCGCGGACATCACCGACGCGAGGCACCGCCTCGATCTCCTGGAAGAAAGCGAGGCGAGGTTCCGCGCGGCCTTCGACGCCCATCCGGACGGCATCGCGCTCCATGACCACGATGGCGGCCTCGTCGCATCGAACGACGCCGCGCAGGGAATGTTCGGGAACGCCATTCCACCCCTCGCCAAGCCCGGGCCGGAGTCCGGACAAAAACCCGATGCGGCCGCCACCGGTTTGGCGAGGATCCGCCGGCCCGACGGGGCCAGCGCCTGGGTCCTGACGGATAGCCGGCCCATTTTCCGGACGGGCGACGCAAAACCCGCCGGCTATCTTCAAACCTTCACCGACGTTTCCGACCCCCACGATCGCGAGGCCGGCCTCATCCGGGACGGGCGGGTCTATCGGGATGCGGTCGATTCGGCCCTGGACGTTCTATGGCGGACCGACGCCGATCTGCGCTTCACGGCAATGGACGAAACCGCGAGCGGCGAACCCCACCCCATTGCCGGGGCGCTCATCGGGACGCGGCTTCTCGACCTGCATGACGCGGACGCCGAAGACGGGACGGACGAAATTCACCGGCAAATCGGCTCCCACGAACCGTTCCGCAACCTTCGATACGACTTCGACGAACCTGGGGCCGACACAGGGACCGACCGTGGGGCCGACCCAGGTCCAGAAGCCGGGGCCGGACGCGTTTTCCGCTTCAGTGGAACGGCGGCGCTGGACCAATCCGGGATCTTTCTCGGCTACCATGGCGCGGCGCGGGAGGAAGCCATCGCGGCCGGTCTTCCGGAATTGGCGCCGGAGCAGGCCGATCTGCTGGCGGGCTTGACCCGGGCCGCCGACGACCTGCCCGTGGGAATAATCTTTTTCGATCGAGGCGATCAATTCGTATTCCGCAACCGCGCTTTCGATCTCGCCGAACCTCACACCGACCTGATCCGCCCCGGTATTTCTCCGGCGGGGTTCCAGAGTGCGCTCCGCGAGCGCGGCGTCACCCCGCCAGTGCCGGCAATGCCGACAACCGCTGACGGCGAGGACATACCGGAAAACGAGGCCATCCCGGAAGACGGGACCACGCCCACGGCGCAGGCCGTCGAGGTGGATGCGTTCTTCGAGGGTTGGATCGGGCCCCATTGGCTGCAAATCCGCCGCCACGACCTCGAGGGCGACGGAACCCTCTTCGTGGTCTCGGACCTCACCGACCTCAAGGACGAAGAGGATCATGCGGCGCAGCGGCGGATGGTCGACGCCGCCTTCGAAGCGGCCTGCCGGATTGCCGCCGACCTGAACCGCGCGCTGGCCGATAGTCTGGGCGACCTGACGCGGCTCAAGGAGGGCCGTGGCGCCGGCGGCGACATCATCGGCCGTGCCCTCGCGTCGAGCGAGCGCGGCGCCGCGCTCGGCATTCGGCTTTTGTCGCTTCTCCAAGGCCGGACGTCGCGCCCGGTGCAGGCCGATCCATCGGCCCCGGCATCCGACACCGGCGACATGCCGCGCGCCGCCCTTCAGGATCAGGATCGCGCCGAGGTCGAAGAGCCCACGGCCGAAGCCCCGGCCCGACGCACGGCAATCGTGCTGGAACCCGATCCCGATGTCCGCCGAGTGACGGCGAGTCTCCTGCGCCTGCTGGATTACGAGGTCATGGACTCGGGAGATGCCGAAGACGCCATCGCATACGGCGACGAAGCGCCGGCCGATCTTCTCGTCACCGAATGCAGGCTGCCGGGGGCTTGGACGGGCGAGACATTGGCGGCACGGTTGCGGCGCACGGCGCCGGGTCTGCGGGTTGTCCTGACCTGCGATACCGATTTGGGCGCGTCCGGGGCAAGCTTCGGCGAAGCGGCGATTCTGCTGAAGCCTTTCGGTCTCGACGAGCTCTCCGCGCTTGTGAAATGGCGAGACGCCAGCGAATGAACCTGGCCCACGGGGACTCGGCGCCACTTGGCTTTACCGGATCGGGACCATCATCAGGGGTAAGCATGTCCCAAAATGGTTAGACCCTATGCTGTTTTGTTTCGCCGACGCCCCGAGCCTAATATCCACCTTGACGCGAAGGCGTTCCTTCCCTCTCTGGTGTGCACTGCCCCCCGCTTGTTCGCGGGGGGCTTTTTTTTGGGCTCGAATTCTTGGTTAACGGACCGCGCCCGCCGAGGTTGGTTGACGCCAAACAGCCGCGCCGCCGCACGCCATGGGCGGCCGCGGCGCCTCGGCCGGGACGCGGGAGAAGAGTACAGGAAGGGTTGGGGCTCGGAGGGCGCACTTTACCGCCGCTGGGGCCCGATCAGGGGGCTTAGAGTGGTTCCGGCTTGGGCCGGAACCACTCTCTAGTTTTTATCGCTCACGGCTGCGGACGAGACAATCTCGGATGAATTAAGGATGGCCGCGCCTGCGTGAGCGCGCCGGATAACCGGCGGGCCGCCTTGCGGCCTTGAGCGATTCTAGATGAACCGGAAGCGTTCTAGCGGGTGGTTACGGGCTGCAGAATATCGATGCCGTCGGCGAACCGGTTCTGCCGCAGCAGGAAGATCAGGAGGATCGGTCCGATGGCCTCGCGCGCCCGGGACGTGCTCTCACTATCGCCCGTACCGCGCGCCCGAAGCTTGTCCAGATCGACCAGGGCAGCACTGGAGCCAATTGGGCTCGCGTCTTCAATCAGGGCCGGACGGGTATCCTCGAGATCGCTTTCGGCCGCAGTGGCCTCGCCAGCCAGCGCCGCCGCCAGGAGAATCCCACCAAAAGTGGCTGTGACCCTTGCAAATCTCATCGATCCGGCTCCCCTGCGTAGTGGGCGAAACGCGCCCGAATCCCCGTCCCATTGCACTGATTCGGGGGCCGGCCAGCAACTGTGCAAATGGTGTAGCGGCGCAGTATTCGAGGGGAAACCCAAGGTGTTTCAAGGACTTCGAAGCGGGCACGCCAAGGGGGTTCCCCAAATGGTGTAATCGATCCGTCGCTTCGCGGGATCGTTTGGCCGCCCGGCGGCGGTATCCCTGGACCCTGGGACCCCCGGCGCCGGCCCAGGGGCGCGCAGGCCCGGCTCCCTCCAACGCGCCGGGGTACCCCTTATTCGACGCGGCGTAACCCCCTCGCTTGATCCGCAGGGTTCAGCCATGTGGCATCGTTTTTGGTGTTGCGGGTGTCGAGGCGCTGGCCATCACCACGCCCCTCCCGCGTCCGCGCAATCGCGCCGGATGGCTTTGCCGCAATAGGGGCGGCATCGCGATGTTAGACACGACGGAGTGGCCAATGTCCTGGGATTTGTTCTTGCTGACTTTTGCGGTTGGGCTTGCGTACGGCGCCGTGCTGGCGATCCTGGCACTGTATCTGCTGGTCATCGCGCGGCGAACTCGCCAGGACGCGGCTCCCGCCGCACCGGTGGTCTTCGACGCCGACAACGTGACCCGGCTGCATCGGGTCGACCGCTACTGCTGAGCGGACCGCGGCCGGCCGCGGCATCGAGAACCTCGCGCTGGAGCGGGCTCCGCGCCGCCATCCGGAGCACCGCGTCCCGCGCAACAGCGCCCGAACCGTGGTCTTCCGTCAGGACCATCGTCGCCTCGCGCAAATTTGATAGTGCTAGGCGCGCAATACCTCCGATTTGAAATGGGCCTCCCCGGAGTCACCGTTTACAAATACCCACTGGAAAAACGAGCGCGTAACGGCGCCGCAACAGCGTAATGTTCCGCGGAACAGGGCGCTATGGCGTGCCGCCCGGTTTTGGTTTTGGACCGGTCTAGAGCGTTTCCAGTTCACCTGGAACCGCTCAAGGCCGCAAGGCGGCCCGCCGGTTATCCGGCGCGCCCGCGCAGGCGCGGACCTTCCGGTCCGCAGCCGTGAGCGACAAAAAGCTAGAGCGGTTCCGGCCAAGCCGGAATCGCTCTAGCGTCAGCATGGAGCAAGAGCCGTCAGCGGACTCCGGGAGTTTTCGGGAACAGATGTCGAGGCCGTTGCGGGCCTGGCCGAGCGCGTTGTCGGCGCGCCCCCGAACGAGGCGGCGCGGCAACGCCGTCGTCAAAATCTATTCGACATTTTCCTCAACCATCCGCATGGCGACACAAACATACGGTCCTTGGTTTTCGAGGAAAAAGGAGGCCGTATCGTAGGCTTCTTTGGGCGTGTTCCGAAGCCAATACTCTTCAGGGGTGATGTCATTTCGGGCGCCGTCGGTACACACTTTCTGGTGGATCCGGCAAACCGGGGAAAGTTCGTCGGCATTCGGTTATTGCGCGCTGCGTTAGCGGGACCACAGGATCTATTATACGCGGACGCGACATCCGATATGGCCCGAAAACTTCTGATTATTGCGGGCGCGGGTGTTTCGGCTCCATTGAGTTGCCATTGGCTGCGCCCCCTTCGGCCGCTCTCGCTCGTGCTGTCCAGGGCGAAGGGGGCGGCGCCGACGAGGCTCCTCGCCAGGGCGGGGACTCCGACCGCGCTGATTCTGGACCGCCTGTCGTCGCGCCTGCCATACATTAGAGTTCCTCCCCCGGCCGCCGATTTGTCGCTCCGGGAAATCGATTGCGAATCCCTTCTAAAATGCAAATCGAGGCTGGAGCCAAGGAAGGTCATACAGCCCGACAACAATACCTGGCTAAGCTGGGCGCTCGGCCGCTTACGGGCGGGTAAGGAAATGTTTGGGCGCCTTCGCATACTTGGCGCTTATGACCGAACGGAAAACCTGGTCGGCTGGTGCGTCCTTTGCACGAAACCCGGCCAAATCGCCGAGCTACTGGACTTCGGCGCGACGGACAAGGCCGCGCCGAAGCTATTCGACCTCGTGATCCGGGAGGCTTATCGCGCCGGCGCGGCCGGCCTGGCGGGCCGCGCCGATCCCGTCCTGCAGGGAATTGTCTCCCGCTCTCATAGTTTTTTCCGGCCGAACGACGAATGTATGGTTTTCCACTCAAGGCATCCCGAGATTTTCGACGCCTTTCAGCGCGGTGACGTAAACCTCTCCCGTCTGGACGGCGAATTCGTTGCCGGACCGCCGTAAATTTCCGTGCCGGGGCGGGAAACGGCATGCCGTGGAGTCGAGGGGTTGGTGCGACCCATCGGGTGACGCACCGCGGAGTCGGACCTTGAAAACCGGCTACGCCGCGTCCCGCTGATTGACGATGGGTCCGCGTTCGGGCCGGCCGATGTCAAACGCGGGATCGTTCCAGCGCACCCCACGTCCGTGCTCCGGACCATGGGCGCCCTTCGGTTCCGTCTCGATGAAGATCACGGCGAGACGCCCGCGTCCTTGAGAAGACCCACCCGCTGAAGCGCGTTGGCCGCGTGTTTAATGCGGGTGAACGCGAGGCCCGACCGCTCGGCGATGTCCAATAGGCTATGGCTTCCGTCGCACAGATTCAAAACCCAGAGCAGCGGCAGTTCCTCGAGCTTTTCATCACTCTGACCGGAGACCTCCCGATAGAGGCCGCGGCGTCCAAGCTGCGGTTCACCCTTGGGACTCTGATTGATCAAAATCCGGTTGTTATCGAGCACGTGGAAGATCGAAAGGCACTTGTGAAAAGAATCGGCCAAGGCGTCGGGACGCACGAAATCCAGGTTGTCCGCGGACGTGTGGTACTCGGCAAATCGCTCGAAGGGGGTCCGCATCAAAAGCCCGACCGGAAGGTCGAAGCCGGGCGAATTGAACTGCCGTTCGTCATAGCCGTAGGGGGAGAAATCCACGACGTCGAACGGATCCCCCGACTGTCCAAGGATATGCGCCACCGCGCGATCGATCTCGCGGCCGCCGTGGCGGCTCTTCTTATAGGTCGGCGGCCCCGGATCCCCCAGACACGAAAGGACGAGTCCCGCCCGGATGCGGCCGAGACCGGCTTCATTGCGCGCGAGCCAGGTGATCGCGCCGATCAGGCTGGGAATGAAGATGAAGCGATAGGTATAGGTGAGGTCGAGCCCGCCGAGATGGCCCGCCAGAGCCGTCGCAATCGCGACACCCGACAGGTTGTCGTTGGCGAGCGCGGGATGACAGATATGACAGGAGACCAGCACCTCCTCATCGCTGCGGCCTTGGATCACGCACTCGCCGTAGGTGAGCGACCCGTCGCTGAGCGTCGAGTCGATGCGCACATGGTAGTCGCCGTCCGGAAGCGCCTCCAACTGACGATGGCTCAGGCAAAAGCCCCAGGCGTTGCCGTAATGCGAATACCGGTAGGGCACCCAATCGGGATGCTCGGGCAGGCTGTAGAGCCTCGGCCGCAATTCCGAAAGCGGCATCGTCGCGTCGATCGGCGCACTGGAATAGACGACGTGCAGATTGCAGTCGGCGAAATCCAGAACCGTGTCGCCGGCGCTCGTTTTGAGACTGGCGCCACGGATGTTCCATTCCTTCGGGACCGTCCAGTCCAAAACCTTGGTTCCACTTGGAACCTCGTGAATTTGCAAGGGTATTCTCTGGCCGATGCGGCGCAGGGTTTCGCGCACGCCGTCGCCCGTGATGCATCGCGGTATGGGATAGAGCTCGGCGATGAAGTCGTGAATCTCCTGGCCCATGGACTCCAGGCGCGGCACCCGATCGAAAACCGGGCGCGGGCTGTCCTCGGCCGGAAGGGTCCGGCTATTGCTCGGAACGTTCATGACCGGCCGGAACGACTTGGGCCGGTCAGAACGATCTTGCGGCAGTGAAAGCCCTCGGCGTAACCATCGGCCGCGCGGCACTCGATACCCCTTAGGCGCATCAGCCCGGTGAACGTTTCCGGCGAGAACCAATGTTTCTTCGCTTGAGTTTCAAAACAACGCATCAACATTTCAACCTTGCGCTTGAGAAACCGTTCGGAAATCGGCACGAAGAAATTCGGCTGCCCGATATCGCCATCATATTTCGGGACCTCGTATTCGAGGATCAGGCTCTCGCGAAACGTGGTCCAAGTCAGATCCGAAATAACCCGGTGATCCTGATGCAAGTCCTGACGATAATGCGTGAAAATCACCTCCGGTTGAATTTCTCTCTTGAGTTGCTCGAAGTATTCTTTTATCTCCAAACCGATATAAGGAAAAAAGCTGTTGCGGAACTCCTTGAAAACGATGTCCGTTCGGTGCTCTTGCCCAAATAACATTTTGGCGGCACGGCTTGTCTCCGCGGCGCGGCGCGCGTCGGAGCTGAATACCACCCATCGAATTTCGGCGGCCGGGTACTCCTCGGCGAAACGAAGAAGGGTCGCACCGCATCCGATTTCGATGTCGTCGCAGTGGGCGCCTAGACAGAGCACCGTTTTGGCCTCGCCAGAGCCCGGGCCCAACGTTAATTCCAGCATGGTCCCCTGGACCCGGACCATGGAACAAAAACCGCACCGCCGCGCGATCGAGACCGGGTTCCGGAGGTCCACTGAACGGCGCGCCAATCCGTCCCGCGCCAATCCGTCCCGCGCCAGTCCATCCCAGGCCACTCCATTCCAGATACGGCGGGGCGAGCCTCACACGGACACCTGTTCCGTGCCCTCATCCGGTTCGAGGCCGGCATCAAAGCCCGATCCCGTCATACCGCTCGATGCCGTCCATCCTGAGCGTTCTCCGCCCATCGACAACCAATGGCGCGTTCGAACGGCCGGACAACAGGGCCGGAAGACACTCGAACTCGCGCCAACTCGTCGCAATAACGACAGCGTCCACGCCTTCGATGGCTTGTTCAAGGCTGGAAGCAATCGTAATCGGCGGGCCGGCCGGCAAGACTTTCTCCGCGGCCCCGTTCACGACGGGATCGTATGCGGTCACGGACACGCCGGCGCCAATCAGTTCGCTGATGATTGAAATAGCGGGAGACTCCCGCATGTCATCGGTATCGGGCTTGAACGCGAGGCCCAGCACCGAAACGCGCAGTCCCTTTAGTCGAGGGAAGTGCCGGCGGATGATGCCGATCATGCGCGCGGGTTGGGTTTCGTTGACGCTCATGACGCCTTTCAGCAATGTCATCGGCTCACCGGCCGAACGGCCTTGCGCAACCAAGGCCTTCACATCCTTCGGCAGACAGCTCCCTCCGAATCCACAGCCCGCGTGCAGGAACGACGTGATCGGCGCCGTGCTGCGTTTTCCGCCCTCGGTTGGCATCGTGAAATACCGCGACAAGTGAACCGCGTTCATGACCTCGACGGCGTCGATGCCTCCGAGAGTCGAGGACAAGTTCGCGATTTCATTGGAGAACGAGATCATGGTCGCCAGGACCGCGTTCGAGGCGTACTTGATCATCTCGGCGGTCTTGTTGGTGGTACGAACGACCGGCGCACCCTCGAACGGCGCATAGACTTCGGCCATAACGCCGATCGTCCGGTCGTCGATTCCTCCGAGCACGATGCGGTCGGGATTCATGAAATCCTCGACGGCCGACCCTTCCGTCAAGAACTCCGGGTTCATTCCAACCCCAAACTCGTTTCCCACGGACCGCCCGGACGCTTCGGCAAGCGCCGGCGTCACGACATCATCGGTCGTCCCGGGAACCACCGTGCTTTTCATGACGACGACGTGGTAGGCGTTCTTCGCGCGAAGCGCCCGCCCGACCTGCTTTGCGGCCTGACGCACATAGGAAAGATCTATTTGCTCGCCGTCAAACGGGGTTCCAACCGCGATGAAGGTCAGATCGCTTTCCAAGACGGCGGCCGGAAGGTCGTCCGTCACGTTCAATCGGCCTCCGATCCGGCGCTGGAGAATCGACTCCAAGCCTTCCTCGAAGATCGGCGACCGGCCCCGGCCTATGGCCTCCAGCTTGAGCCGGTCATTGTCCACGCAGGTGACATCATGCCCGACCTCGGCGAGGCACGCACCCGTGACCAGGCCAACGTAGCCGGTTCCCACAATGGAGATGCGCACCTAGGCCTCCACTGGTTCGCGCGCGTGGTGATACCAGATGATGCTGCGGCGAATGCCCTCTTCGATCGAAACTTTCGGCTCATAGGCCAGGTGTTCACGCGCCTTATCGATCAGCGGACACCTGCGGTTCGGGTTATCGACGAGATAGTTTTCGTCCTTGCTGACCTTGTGTAGAATCTTTCCCTTGTATCCGAACAATTCCTTGGCCGTTCCGATCATGCGCTCGGCGAGCTCCGTGACCGAAATCTCGGGCCGGTCGATGCCGATGTTGTATGATTCCCCGGACCGGCCATTGATCAGCGCCTTGTAGTAACCGGAGATGGCGTCGGCGCTGTAACAAAAGGTTCTCTTGGGCGATCCGTCGGAATACATGACGATGTCACGGTCATGGAAAATATCGCGCGCGAAATCGGGGATGACGCGCCCGTCCGTGATCTTCAGCCCAGGCCCATAATTGTTGAAGGGCCGGGCAATCGTAACTTGCAGCCCATATTCCTGTGCGAAGGAGATGCAGAGGGTTTCGCCAAAACGTTTGGATTCGTCGTAGCACGCGCGGGGACCGGTACACGAGACGTTGCCCCGGTAGTCCTCGCGAGTTGGAATCTCTTCGGGTGGCGGATCGCCATAGATTTCACTCGTGGAAAGATACAGAAGCCCCCGCATCGGCTTGCCGCGATCTTTCTGGGCGACCGCGTGATCGAGCAGATTTCGTAATCCGTTGACGTTCGAATCCATCGTTTGAATGGGCCGGCGCCGGTAGTAGGTGGGAGACGCAATGCATGCCGCATGAATAACGTAGTCGAAATCGGGCATGTCCCGCGGCAGCGGCTCGCACATGTCGTGCGTCACCAGCCTCAAGTTTTTATTTCCTTCGAGATTTTTCAACCAGTTGGGCATCCCGCCGACATAGTTGTCGAACACCGTGACGCGAATCGCTTGATCCGGCCGGCGCGCCTCGTTCCAGTGCAGCGGCGCTTGAACGAGATAGTGACCAAGAAAGCCGGCCCCACCGGTAATGAGCAGACGCTTCCCCCCCATTCGCGCGAATTCCTCGCTCAGGTCAGCGCAAATATCGTCCAGGTCAGCCCGAACCAAACCTTCCAGCGACGGAACCGCATTATTCTTCACGAAAACCTCTCAAGCGCCCGGCGTTCAAAGTCCCGCGCCCCGGGGATGGATATGGCGCCCACATGTCATGCCTGTACGGCCGCGCGCAGGGCTGTCTTCGCCCGGTTGCCGCGGCGATTCCACAGTTCCCAAGGCGCGTCGCCACTCGCGTACAGGTCCTCGAGATACTGCTTGTCCTTGAAGGTATCCATCGCCTGCCAGAACCCGTCGTAGCGGTATGCCATGAGCTGCCCTTCCGCGATCAGGCGTTTGAAAGGCTCGAGCGCCAGCTCTTCCCCCGGCCGCATGTAGTCGAAGATCTCCGGGCGGAAGATGAAAAAGCCCCCGTTGAGCCAAATTCCCGTGTCCTTGATTGGATCGATGCCGATCACCCGATCGTCGCCGCCCAGGGAAACGGCGTAGAAGGACTGGGTCGGCTTTACCGCGACGAGACTCGCGACCTTGCCGCTCCGTTCAAAGGCGTCGAGGTTGTCCGGCAACGGAAGGTTGGTCACGCCATCCGAATAGTTGACGAAGAACATCTCCTCGTCCGCCAGGTAGTCCCGGACCGCCACGAGTCTCTCGCCGATGTTCGAGTTGATTCCCGTGTCGACGAAGGTGATCTTCCAGTCGTCGATATCGGTGTTGAGTAGCCGGACCTCGCCCCCGCCCCCTACGATGACGAAGTCGTTCGAGATGGCCTCGTTATAAGTCAGGAAGAAGTTCTTTACGACGTCGGCCTGGTGCCCCAGGCAAAGTATGAAATCGTTATGCCCATGGTAGGCATAGTACTTCATGACGTGCCATAGGATCGGCCGGTACCCGATCTTGACCATTGGCTTGGGAATCGTCTCGGAATAATCCCGGAGGCGCGTACCCTTGCCTCCACAAAACAAGACCACCTTCATAAGATGCCGTCCTTGCGATCCATGTTGGTGGCCGGCGCCTAGCCGTACACCCGCACTTCGGGAATGAAGACCACGAACTTGCCGCCCCAATCCCGTATGTATGAAAGCTGCGCCATGATCTCGTCCTTCAGGTTCCAGGGCATGATCACGACATAATCCGGCCGGGTCCGCGCGATGTGCTCCGGCGGATGGATGGGGATGTGGGTGCCGGGCAGGAACTTGCCGTGTTTGTAAGGGTTCCGGTCGACCGTGAAGGCAATCATGTCGGTCCGAACCCCGCAGTAGTTCAGCAGCGTGTTGCCCTTGCCGGGCGCGCCGTACC
This sequence comes from Pseudomonadota bacterium, assembly GCA_022566715.1. GTDB lineage: Bacteria > Pseudomonadota > Alphaproteobacteria > SHVP01 > SHVP01 > JADFIH01. The sequence goes on from JADFIH010000008.1 coordinate 36,575, forward strand.
CGGCAACCGACTTGCCCTCGCGACGGCGCGCGATCAAGAAATCGAGCAGGTCGCGCTTGACCGCCTCCACCTGTCCGCGGAACGCGTCGAACGTGTCCAGGCGGGTCAGGCCGGCCTCGGTCTCACGCTTTTGAAGCGCCGCAACCCGGGACGCCACGGGCTTCGTTTGATCGGCCGCATGGCGCAGGAATAACCGGAGCGACCCACCATGGCTGGGCAGCTCCTCGACATCGAACATGGTCATGCCGTGGCGGGCAAAGATTTGCGCCGCGGTGCTGAGGGAGAAGTATGAAAAGTGCTCGTGATAGATGGTGTCGAACTGGTTCTCGCTCATCAGCCGCATCAGATGAGGAACTTCGATGGTGGCGACGCCGTCCGGCTTGAGCAACGTCTTGATGCCGGCGACGAACCCATTCAGATCCGGCACCTGGGCCAGAACGTTGTTGCCGATGATCAGGTCGGCGGACTTGCCCTCGCGAACAAGTTGCGCCGCTAGGGACTCGCCGAAAAACGCCGTCATCGTGTTGACGCCCCGGCCGACCGCCGCCTTGGCGACATTTTGGGCGGGCTCGATGCCGAGCACCGGAATTCCACGTTCGACGAAGTACTGAAGCAGGTACCCGTCGTTGCTGCCGAGCTCGACCACCAGCGAGGAGCCGCCGAGTCCGAACCGCCCGGCGGCCAGATCGACATACGACTTGGCGTGGGCAAGCCAACTGCGCGAATAGGACGAGAAGTAGGCGTACTCGGTGAAGATCTCCTCGGGCGCGACGTAAGTCTCGAGCTGGACCAGGAAACAGCCGCCGCAGACATGAGCGTGCAGAGGATAGAACGGCTCCATTTGGTTGAGCTGTTCCGGCCCCAGAAAGCTCTCGCACAAGGGAGACATGCCAAGATCGACGAACGTCTGGCTCAGCGGGGCGCCGCAGAACCGGCATTCGGGCCCCGGCGCCAGGTGCGGCTCGACAGCGGCCACGGCGGCGGATTGCACGGCGGCGGATTGATTGACCATCGCGCTCATCCCAACAACCTCCTCAGGCGGCTTCCGGGGCGGCGACCCGGTGCAAGGCCGGGCCGGGCCCGCCGCGGTCCAATCGCTCTCCGGCGCCATTGATGCCAAAGCTTCATCGCGAGTGCCCCAAATAGACGAGTGTCAAGCCGGCCGCGGCGGACGCCGGGAGCCGAAGCCAAGATAGTTGTGCTGTCCTGGAACAAACACGTGACCCAAGAAACCCGGCCGCCGCACCAACATGGCGATCGTCCAAAGCATGTGCGCCCGCTGGAGCGCGCTCAACCGTGTGCGCCGCACCGCGGCAAGATAATCGCGCAGCATAAGCATGTGCGCGTTCCCCGAATAATGGTGCGGATTGATCAGCACCGCCTTCTCCCTGGTGCCGTAGTCGGTTGTCTGCCCTTTCCGGGAACGCTTGAAAAACAGGGTCTCGCCGATCTGGTTTAGCCGTCCGAGAAGGACGATCTCGGCGAGGATAACCTTGTCGTGACCGAAGTAATTCTTGCGCCAGGCGATCTTGCGCAACATGTCGGCGCGAAAGACGCCGTAGATATGGAAACAGCCGTCCATGCTTCGCAGCACATCGCGGAAGCGGTGCTGTGGCGTCGGGCCCTCGCCGACCCGCAACTTGTCCAAGCGCGTCACCGGTTCGCCCACGCTGTCCAGGTAAGCACGCCGTTTTTCATCGTAAGGCAGGGGCTCACCGTGCTCGCCGATGAAGCCGGTCTCGCTATGGCAAAGGACCACCTCGGGCTCGCGATCGAGAACATCGATGCAGCGTTCGAGAAACGCCGGGTCGTGCCGGTCGTCGTGAGAAACCCATTTGAAATAGCGAGTCTGGCTGAGCTCGAAGACGCGGTTGACGTTCGGCCCCATGCCCAGGTTGCGTGGGCTACGGGTGTAGCGGATGCGAGAGTCGCGCGCCGCGTACTCACGGCAGATTTCGCTTGTGCGGTCGGTCGACGCGTTGTCCGAGATGATCAGTTCGAAATCGCCGAAGGTCTGCGCGGCGATGTCGTCCAGTGCGACGCCGACATGATCCTCGCCATTGTATACTGGCAAACCGATCGTTAGCGGTGGCGAGGCGTCCGACATTTCAGCGAAGCTAGCACACGCGCTTCCCGGTTTAACTCGATCTGTGGAGTGTATCCGCCGGGCGCATCTTTTGGTTCGATCGGCGCGTCCATTGGTTCCGTGCAAAGGTTACGCACGCAACCTTGCGGCGCGGTTCGTCCGGGTATGCGCGGATGGGCCGCCGGATATTAGGCCGGCGCGGCGTATGAACCGGGGCCGGTGGACTCGGTTCCGTCCTCATACAGGCCGACCAAATCGTCCGGAACGCCGGATAAGTCGTGCGCGCTCCGGAATTCCCGCAAGACGGTGCCTGTACAGGCACTGTCGAGGTTGGCGGCGCCCGTTCCCGTTCGAAGGTCGGCCGCGGCGACGGTACGGAAGTCCAAGCTGAACCGCGTCCTTCCCGTCGCATTGGCCACGCTAGAGTGCAGGTGCGCCCCCGAGAACAATATGAGACCGCCGGGAGGTACGATGATGCGGTGGTCGTCGTCCGCCGCGACCGGCGCGAGCGGTTTCGGCAGGGGCCGGGGATCGCTGTTGATGTGTTTAGTCAGCGCAGGACCCCGATATTTCCGGTTCCATTCGTAGTAATTGAAAATCCGGGAATCGTTTTTGATCGGCCTGCCCCACCACGCCGTGTGGAACGCCATGCAGTTGCCCGGAAGAATGTCATAGATGGGCATCCACCAATTAATCTGACATGGAGGGGCCGAGTACCAGGTGTCTCGATGGGGATGCCAGGCGTAGGCAATGCCGGCCGTGAGGTAGTTGTCGCTCGTGGAGGTGCGGAGCTTGGGCACTTCGAAGTAGGTCGCGGCCGCATCACAACCGAACCGCGACAAAATTTTCTGAATGTGGGCTTTTGACTCCGGATGATGAATGAACCGGGGCTTCAAGTCACCGAGCAGGCGCGCGAAGTCCTCGACCACCATGCCGTACTGCGCCATCTCGGGATCGAGACCGCCGAAGGCGTCCTCGATCATCTTTCCGGCAAAGTCCTTGAACGCCAATGTTTCCGGCGTTGGCCCGTAGACAAAAATATCGCCTTGATACAGGCGCTCCCGCCGGGCTTGGTCGTCAAGCCGAGCGTCGAAATGTACCGTCGTCATGCCGAGTGTGCCCTCGCCGATCTCTCGCCCCACTCTCACCTATGGGTATTCTTGCACGGACGGCCGCGGGACCGATACGGGCGGGCTCAACATCTTTTGGGTGCGATATTTAGCGGGACGGGCCGCTCGGATGCCGGACTCGCGCGCGCCCGCATGGAGGGCCTTTCGAAATTGGGCGGCGACGCTGTTAAAGGCGCGCTCCGCGACGGGAGTCGATGCTGTATTTTTCCATCAAGCGGTAGAGCGTCACGCGGGACACGCCCAGGTGCTCGGCTGTCCGCTTGATGTTGCGGCTGTGCAACTGCAAGGCGCGGCGCAGCAGATCCTTCTCCATCTCGCGCCGGGCCTCGTCAAGTGAGGGCAACTCGGAGGAATCCCTTCTGACCAGTTCCGGCGTGAAGACCTTGCCTGATCTGCCGCTGTTTCCGCCACCGGGCGCGGTTACGGGGGCGGGACGGACCTCGGGCGGCAATGCGCTCGGCAGACCGAGATCATCGGCGGAGATTCTGTCGCCGTCCGTCATGACGACGGCCCGGCGGATCGTCGCGATGAGCTCGCGGACATTCCCGGGCCAATAATAAGAACGCAGCAAACGCTGCGCGTCGTCATCCAGACCGCTGACCGGACGGCCCATTTCGTCGGCGAACAAGCGTAGAAAGTAGGTCGACAGCAAATCGATGTCCTTGCCGCGCTCGCGCAGCGGCGGCAACTCCAAACGCAGCACGTTGAGCCGGTAAAACAGGTCGCCCCGGAACTTGCCGTCCGCCACGGCCTGGCGCAGGTCGGCGTTGGTCGCCGCAATGACCCGGACGTCCACGTCGATGTGCTGGCGGCTTCCGACCCTGTCGATCGTCCCCTCTTGCAGGAAGCGCAGAAGATGCGCTTGTAACTCGAGCGGCAGGTCGCCGATCTCGTCGAGCAGGACGGTGCCGCCCGCCGCGGACTCGATCCGCCCGATGTGCCGTTGGTCGGCGCCGGTGAAGGCGCCCTTCTCGTGCCCGAACAACTCGGACGCGATCAGTTGCGGCGGCAAGGCGCCACAGTTGATCGGGACAAACGGACCCGCGGAATAGGACGAACGCTCGTGGATCGCAAGCGCCGCGAGCTCCTTGCCCGTGCCGCTTTCCCCGCTCAGCAGGATCGGCGCCGCGGTTACGGCGATCTTCCGGATGGTGTCGTAGACATGCTGCATCGCCGGGTCGGAGCCAACCATGTGCGGCTCATTTGGATCGCCGCGTGCCGCGGCCCCCGGTGCGGCTTTGGCGCCGCCTTTATTCGGCGGTTGCGCCATCTTGCGCCGCACGTTCTCCAGAAGCTTGGAATCGCTTGCGGCTCCGTCCAAAACGAGTTGCGCAAGCTGCGCGGCGCCGAGCCCGATCAGGGACTCCTTGGTGATGACCCTCGCCTTCGGACTGGAGGTTTCCACGGTCAACTTCGGAGGGACATCACTCATGCAGCGCCCTCAATGTTGTAAAAAGACAACGGTACGCGCGTTTTTCGGTTCGCGAGACCTCCGGAACAACCAAGATTCACCTTAAGACCGGCCCTCTCTAACCACCCGTAGCAACAGGCGGTACCTCCGATACTCCATGTAGTGGAATTTAGACGCTCGGTGCGCACCAAGCCATGACGCATACGGATACTCGCCAAGGGGTGTCGAGGCATATCAAAGGTGGCAGCGGGGCCGGAAGCGCTTTGATTCATCGTTAAGGCCCGGTACGCTTGCCCGGTACGCTTGGTTGTGCCCTGGCTCGAGGCGATTCGGACACGGGAGGTACCGACGACGCCCAGGGCCGGGAACCTAGGCAATTGAAGTTAATTTTGTTAGGATTCAACATATTGGAGCGTTTTCCCGGCGCCGGTCCCGGCGTAAATTTTTGGGGCGGGAACTCCCGTTTTGCGGGATTAAGCGCGGGGAGCGCATAAAGGGCGGGCCCTGGACCTTCATGTCCGGTGGAAATCTCGCCTCGTAGCAGGGGTCGACAGATGATCAAGCCATTCAAAGCCGCCGCCGTTGCGGGACTGGGGCTCGCCGCCGCGGTCCTCATGAGCGGCGTGGCCTTCGCGGGAGACGGCGGCGCGAATACGGGTGAGGAACTGCACACGCTGCGGACGCTCATTCAGGAACAGCGTCTACAGATCGAGGAGCAACAGCGCGCCCTGACGGCGCAGGACCGGCGGCTGGAGCTGCTGGAGGCCCAGTTCATCATGCCGGTCATCGAGCCACGGGTGCAGACGGTCGCCGCGCCGGGCGGACCGCCGAAGTTCCTGCGGCGGCGCGATTATTCCCTAGTGCAGGACAACCAGGACCGGGTCGGCGAAGCGCCGGAGGACCGGCGGCCGCAGGTTGCGATCGTCCAGCAAAACAGCGGCGTCCTGACGCCCGCCGGCACGCTCGTCTTCGAGCCCAGCATCAGTTTCTCGCATACGGACGTGAACCGCTTCGTCGTGGGCGGCGTGGCCATTCTCGACACCGTCCTGATCGGCGTGTTCGAGGTGACCAAAGCCGACCGCGACACCATCACGTCGTCCTTCGGCCTCCGCTATGGCATCAGCGACCGGATCGAGGTTGAAGCGAGCGTCCCCTACATCGCGCGCAACGACACCACCACCAACACCGTAGTCTCGGGCGGAGGAACGGCGGCGCAGACAAGCCTGCGGTCCGACGGCATGGGCGACATCGAGTTCGCGGGGCACGTTCAATTGAGCAGCGGCGGTGGCGGCCTGCCCTTCGTGGTGGGCAATTTGCGCTTCAAGTCCAATAGCGGCAAGGGGCCCTTCGAGGTCAAGCGCAACTCGGCGGGAACCGAGGAGGAGCTGCCGCTCGGGTCCGGCTTCTGGGCCATCGAACCCAGCCTCACATTTCTCTTGCCGTCCGATCCCGTGGTGTTCTTCGGCAACATCGGATACCTGTGGAACATCGCCCGCGACATCAATAAGACCATCGGCGCGACGCTCATCGGTGAGGTCAACCCGGGCAATGCCGTCCGGGTCGGGTTCGGCATGGGCACGGCGCTGAATGAGCGCGTATCCATGTCGCTGGGCTATCAGCACGACTTCATCGCCGAGACGAAAACGGTGGCCGATGGCGTGAAGAACGATTCGGAGCGGCTGTCCGTCGGCACCTTCTCGGTTGGCGTGAATTTCAAGATCAGGGAGGACGTGTCGGTCAATGTCGGCGTCGCGATCGGCGTGACCGAGGACGCACCCGACGTGGGAATCAGCCTTCGCGTCCCGACCTCCTTCCAGATCCGTTAGGGGCACCGTAGAGTTAAAGGGAGTCCGGGGATCCGGGCTCCCTTTTTTTTCGTGCCTCGACGCGAAGCGAATGGTCTTTGACCTTTTAGGGCCTTTCCGGTTGGTCTGGAATCGCCCGAGGCTGCTGGAATCGCCCAAGGCCGCGAGGCGGCCCGCCGGTTATCCGGCGCGCCCGCGCAAACGCGGACCGCAGGTCCGCAACCGTGAGCGATGAAAACTAGAGTGGTTCCGGCCCCAAGTCTTCCGGCCAAGCCGGACCTACTCTAGCGTCCCGCCGGCACCTCAAATCGAGACCACTCCCGGCCGCGCCCCGGAGAGAGAGCGTCCAAGGCTCGCCCAGGAGAGAGGCTCCTGGACTCGCTTGCCTAGAATAGGCTCGACAGTCCGATTTGCGCCCCAATGGAACTCGACAGAATATTCGCCGAGAAGCTGTTCAAGGCGGCCTGAAGCGTCGCTGAGATGGTGATGTCGAATTGCGCCGTATTCGTGATGTTCAGGTTATTTCCCGAGGTCTCGACGATCGATTTGAAAATATTTTCATTTAGCTGATGCACGATCGTCGTGGATTCGGTGGTCAGGGTCGTTTCCACGCCGTCGTCCGTCACCACGACCGTCTGTCCGTCGTCGGGGTCCGGGCCGGGAATGAACGTCGTGCTGTTGGTCTCGACGCCGCCCTCCTGATTGAAGCTGAGCATGGAAACGAGGCCGATATCGTTCACAAAGCTTTCGAAAATGATGTCGATGGCGATGTCGAAATCGAACCCGTTGAAGCTAAACCCGCCGCGTAGTTCGGCGAGCTCGGGATTGGTCAGCGCCTCATAAGGGATAAAAGGGTCGATCCCCGCGTCGGCGCTCCCCGGCAACTGGCTGCCGAGAGCCAGAACCCCCGCGGCCGCCACCGCCGCGATGGTGGATGCTCTCGCCCGCCGTGAAATCTTGTGACTAAACATCTCTCTCCCCTATGTGGTCTGGCCTCAAGGCCTGGTGGTGTTGCGGTGACCCCATTCCTAAAATTCGTTTTGAGCTGGTAGACGGAGCTGGAAGGAAGCCAGTCCCTGCCGGCGGAGACCTTGCTGGGTCGGCGCCCGGGTGCGGGCCAGCCACTCGTCCGAAACGTTGAAGTTCGACTGGGCAAGCTGGGTTTCGTCGCGGATGACGAAGATGATCCCTTCCCAGATCGCCTCGAACTCCGCCTGTGTGTACACGGTCATGCCGAAGGCCGGATCGCCAACCAGCACGTCGCCGCCATCGAAGCCCTTGATCACCACGAAGTGCTTGTAGCCACCGGTATCGATGAGGGCGATGCCGGGGATGCCCGCCTCCGACAGTTCATCGAGGGAAATACGGAATCCGTCGGCGCGAACGTCGACGGTCTCGAGATAATTCTTCATGTCGAGAAGCGAAAATCCGGATTTGCGAATCGCGTCCTGGTCGCCCACTTCGAACATTTTCTCGAAGGTCTTCGCCTCGGTCGTCGGCCGCGCGTAGTGGAAGCTGAGCAGGGTGGCCAAGGCGGCCGAGCCGCAACTGTAGTCGAACTGCTGCTGGATCACCGATTTGAATTTGGCTTCCCGGATGCTGATGACCGGAATCGAAAGAAGCCCTCCCGCGATGCGGACACTGGTTGAACCCGCCTCCGCCGGAAGACCATGCACCGCCGCCCCAACCGCCATAACGACGGCAAGCGCTGCCGCGCCGCCCCGCACTACCGACATATCTTTTTCCTTCCTCGGTTTGCCACCTCTGATCCCTGTTGGGAGGCTTTCGCCCCGCCGCCCCGAAACGTCCCTATTGGAAGTAAATATTAAACTGCACCACGGTGCTTACGTTGTTGAGGTTCCCCGACACCTTCGAGATCACGAACATGCCGCGGTTGTTCAGGAAGGTGTCGCCATAGATCTTCCCCGTGACCAAGGTCGCGCTGCTCCCTCCGTCACCGGCCTCGATGATAAGCGGGCTGTGGTCGTTGTCCTGGTCGCTATCGGCGTAATTCTTTTGGGTAAAGTTGTTGGAATCCTTGTTAACCACGTTGTGGTCGCCGTTGACGCTCACGCCCAGGCCCGCCAAAGCGCCGAGCTCCTCGGTTTCGATAATCCGCCACTTGGACAGGGGATCGTTTATGTCCGACTCGCCAGAAACCGCCGCACCGGTACCGATCCCGAGTGCCGCGGCCAAAATGACTGCAAACTTGATTTTTTCCCGCATGACGCCGCCCTTGCCAATTTCAGAAAAATTTCCCTTCCGGAGAAAGGAACCGGTGGGCCAAAAGGCCCACCGGTTTAAGCGTAGAGACTAGTTGAAGCTGGCGTTGGCGTTCACGCTCACCGAGATGTTCTGGTTCACGTTGATGCCAGACGACATGGAGATGTTGGTGATGCCCCGAACGTTGGTGAGGTTCACCGAACCAACAGCACCCGTGCCCAACCAAGCGAACACCTGGTTGCTGCCGCCGCCGTTACCACCAGTGGCCGTCGCATGCTGCTTGGCCTTGTTGCTCTGGTCGTTGTCAGCATTGCCACCATTGGCGGTCGCGTCCTGGTCGGCAAGGTTGATGGCCTTGCCGTCGCCACCATCGGCGGTCGCTGCGCCGTCCTGGTCGTTGGCCGCGTCGCCACCCTTGGCATCGGCATGGCCGTCCTGGTCGTTGGCCGCGTCGCCACCGTTAGCCCGAGCGCCGGACTGGTCGGGGTTTTGCTCCGCATCCAGGTTGCCCGCGCTGGCATCGGCCATTCCGCCGGTGCCGCCGGTGCCGCCGGTCGCGCCGGAGCCACCGTCGCCACCGCGGCCGCCGTGGCCGCCTTCGCTGGCAGCGGCGAGGGTGATGTCCGAGATGGACATGCTGGCGCTGTCGTTGGCCTCGAGGCTAACCTCGGCGGAGCCACCCTTGATGTCGTCGACATCGTTGGAC
>JADFIH010000074.1 GCA_022566715.1 Pseudomonadota bacterium
CTAGGCGGATGGGGATGCGAGTCATAATTAATCGCCTATCCGGCCGGCGCGCCGGAGCGCGACGATGCATGCTCGCAAGAGGTATTTCGCGTTCCGGTCGCGGTTGCCTAGAATAGCCTACGCTAGACCGGCTCGAACCAGGCGCCGAGCGAGCTCGCGACGCCCAAGGGCTCGACAGAGGCTTGCCGGACGGGGGCGTGCCGGAACGGGGGTATGGAAAAAATGCGTAAACCCAGGCTACTCGCGAACATTCGAATTGGCGCCGGCGTGGCGCTCGCCGCGCTCGCCCTGTCGCTGGCCCAACCACCCGCGGCGCGGGCCGAAACACCGTCTGAATTCATTTCGACACTGGGCGACGCCGCGATCGGCATGCTGACCGACGACGCCCTGGCCGACGCGGAACGCATCGGCCTATTCCGGGATCTCATGGTCGAGCGATTCGATCTGCCACTGATGAGCCGCTTTATCCTCGGCGTTCACTGGCGACGCGCCAGCGCGGAGCAGCGGGACGAGTACTCGGTCCTTTTCGAGGCGTTCATTGTGCAAATCTACTCCTCCAGGCTCGGGAACTACGGTGGTCAAACCTTGCGCATCAAGTCCACCCGCACCGCCGGAAAGGATACGGTCGTCTCATCGGAGATCCTCGGGCCGGGCGCGCCCACGGTGAGGGTGGACTGGCGCGTCCGCGGGAAGGCCGGGAACTACAAGGTCGTGGACATCATTATCGAGGGCGTGAGCATGGTGATCACGCAACGCGACGAGTTTGCCTCGGTGATTCGCCGATCGGGCGGCAAGCTCGACGGTCTGCTCGCACGGCTCCGCGCAACCACGTCGCCGAGTGGCGGCCGGCAGGCAAGCCAAGCCGATATCGAGCTCGCCAAGCGCAGTCCCGACAGTATCTGGGAGAAATAAAGGGCGTGCGCGACGCGGTGTCCTAAAAAGCCCGCGCCGGCAGGCGCCGCAGGCGCTTGCGATTAATCGGCGTCCGGAATGCTTTGGCGGGCCCGGCGCTGGTCCTCGAACATGCGTTCGATCGCCTCGTACTGACGCTCGGTGCATTGGTCAAAGGCCGCCCCCGAGGCGCCATACCGGCTGCCGCACCGCTCCTCGACCGTGCCGCATGACGCCAGCACGACAAGCGTGACGCCGAACAGGGGCAACTTGGCGGTTCGAAAGACGCCCATGGATAAAGACTTTTCTTCGGCCCGACGGTTCCAACGCCATGGCGGCCGCTTGGCCGGGCGTTTCGGCCTGACGTTTCGGCCTGCTCCAATCGATCCTATCAGAGAGCCCCCATGTAGCCCGAACACAAAAGGACGCCCCGCCCCGGCTGGCCGCGAGACGAGGGCCTGGGACCAGGCCGCGCGCCCTACTCCGCCATGGGCCCCGCCACGGCTTTGATGCCGTCGATGTCTTGAGCGGCGGCGAGCGCAAGTTCGAGGTCGAAATGGGTTTGCAGGTTCAGCCAGAACTCGGGCGAGGTGCCAAAGGCGCGGCTCAATCTGAGCGCCGTGTCGGCGGTGATGCTGCGCCGGCCCCGCACGATGTCGCTGATGCGGTTGGGCGGCACCCCGACCAGCGCGCCCAAGCGGTTGGCGCTGAGGCCGTGCGGTTCCATGAAATCCTCGCGCAGGGTGACGCCTGGATGAATGGGGGGGATGAGTCGGTTGTTCATGGTCGGCGCGGGGCTAGAGCGGTTCCGACCTAATCGGAAGCACCCTAGCTTTTTGTCGCTCACGGCTGCGGACCAAACGGTCCACGCCTGCGCGGGCGCGCCGGATAACCGGCGGGCCGCCTTGCGGCCTAAAGCGATTCCAGATGAACTGGAATCGCTCTAGGCGCGGGGGAAGCGCGGCGGCGTCCATCAGCTGTAGTCCGTGATCTCGATGTCCGTGGCGCCCTCGTCCCATTTGAAACAAACGCGCCAGCGGTCGTTGATGGCGATGGCGTAGGTGCCTTCGCGCCGCCCACCCAGGGCCTGAAAGCGGTTGCCGGGATTGGCGATGAGGTCTTCCAGACGGACCGCGGCGCGCAAGATGTCGAGGCGGCGCCGGCTCACCCGCTCGAAGGCCTGGACGGGGCTCGGCGGCTCCTCGGGAAGCGGCCCGGCCCCGGACACTCGCTTGATCATGTGTAATACATACCACGTAGGGCCCGGCGAGGCACCTGAAGCGGGGCGCTCAAGGGTAAGAAACGGAGGCCGCTCTAAGTGCTCTCCAGGTTGGCTTTGACGGCGCCGAGCAGCTCCTTGAGGCTGAAGGGCTTGGCCAGGAAGGCCACGTCGGTCTCACGGCCCAGGCTTTTTCGGAAGACCTCTTCGGCGTATCCCGAGATCATCACCGCCTTGATGCCGGGCCGCTCGATGCGCGCTTCCTTGACGAGGGTCGGCCCGTCCATGTTGGGCATCACCACGTCGGTGACCAGCATGTCGATTTCGCCGTCGAAGGAGTTCAAAATCGCCATGGCGACCTCGCCGTTGTCCGCCTCGAGCACACGGTAGCCCTTGCTGGCCAGCGCGCGGGCGGCGAACTGGCGTACCGGCGCCTCGTCCTCGACCAGCAGGATGGTGCCGGTGCCGGTGAGATCGCGCGGGACCGCCGCTTCGCCGTCTCCGGCCACCTCGATGCGGGCCTCCGGTTCGGCATGGCGCGGCAGATAGATCTTAAACGTGGCGCCCTTCCCCGGCGCGCTGGTCACGAAGATGAAGCCGCCGGTCTGCTTGATGATGCCATAGACGGTGGACAGCCCAAGACCCGTGCCCGCGCCCACCGGTTTGGTGGTGAAGAAGGGCTCGAAGATCTTGTCCAGGTTCTCCTGCTCGATGCCGAAGCCGGTGTCGGTGACCTCGATCAGCACGAAATCGCCGGGCGGTATGGTCTCGTTGCCCTGCCGCGTCGGCCGGTCGAGCGTCACGTTGTCGGTACGTATGGTCAGCGTCCCGCCCTCGGGCATGGCGTCGCGGGCGTTGACGACGAGGTTGATGACGACCTGCTCGAGTTGGCCCTGATCGACCTTGACCAAGCTCAGGTCACGGTTGTACAGCAGCCTGAGTTCGATGGTTTCGCCGATCAGACGGCGCAGCAGGTTGGACAACTCGGCCAGCACGTCGGTCAGCGCCAGCACCTTGGGCTGAAGGGTCTGCTGGCGCGAGAACGCCAAGAGCTGGCGCACCAGGTTCGCGGCCCGGTTGGCGTTCTGCTTGATCTGCATGATGTCGGCGAAGGACTGATCGCCGGCGCCGTGGCGCAGCAGCAGAAGGTCGCAGAAGCCGATCATGGCCGTCAGAAGATTGTTGAAATCGTGCGCGATTCCGCCCGCGAGCTGGCCGACGGCTTGCATTTTTTGCGATTGCGCGAACTGTTCCTCCAGGTTCTTGCGGGCCGTCGTGTCGACCAGATAGATGATCAGGTCGGCCGAGGGGGCGCCGACCTCGACGCCGCGCACATAGAGCTGGGCCGTGCGCGGAACCGGCCCGGCGACCTTCACTTCATCGGGCGCGAAGCCGCCGCCGCCGCGGGCCTCGGCCAAGCGTGCCGCCAGGTCCGATCCGTCCGCGGCGCTCAGGTAGTCATGAAGCGGCGTCTCGCGAACCGAATCTTCGGCGCCCACGAGCGCCGCGAAGGATGCGTTCGATTCGAGGATACGGTCGTCGTGATCGACGATGACGATGCCGATGGGGGCCTCGTCGAAAAAGCGGCTCGAGTTGGTCCCGCTGCGGCGGTCGCCAAGACCACCTGATTCGCTGTGCTTAACCAGCAACCCGACGCGCTTGGAACGGCCATCGACCTCGAGCGGTTCCGGCGCCAGGGTGACGCTCGCCGAGAAAACGCTGCCGTCCTCATGGCGCAACTGAACGATGCCCGAGGACAGCAGGGGCTCGCCGTCGGGCCCACGGAGCGCGTTGTCGTCGGCGGCGAGGTCGAAGAGATTGGCCGACTCGATCAAGTCCTCGGCCGGCCGGCCCAGCCATTTCGCGAAGGTCTCGTTGACAAAGGAAAAGGCGCCGTCGGCGCCGGCGACAAAGATACCGATCGGGACCAGATCCAACACCGTCCTTAGCGCCAAAAGGTCGGCCCCGGGGCCGGGGCCGGGGCTGTTCGTGGCGGCCTCGGCCAGGCTCCAGATCAAGTGGCCGGGGTGGCCGGCGACCGGGCGGACGGCCAGGGTAAAGGTCTCGCCGCGCCGCGGCCCACCGGGAAGCGTGAGTTGGTCGCTCGCCGCCCGCCCGCAGATGGCGCGGCCATGCAGACGATGAACCGTATCGAGGGCGCCGGCGTCGCCTTCGAAAGCGGCGTCGACGTTTCCGGCGCGGCCTTCGGCCTGCCAGCTAAGGAGGGTGCGCGCGGCTTCGTTGGCGAAAACCACATTGCCCCGGGGGCCGGTGATGAACTGCCCCTCGATGCTGGTGCGCAGCGCCTGCGCCAACAGCCCGGCATCGAGGCCGCCCGCCCCCGAGTCCTCACGCGCCGCGTTGTACAGACGCACGCCGCCAATGGCCGCCACAAGCAGCGCCGCCAGAGCCAGAAGCGCGGCGCGGTCCGCGCCGAGGGGTCCGGCCGCCGCGATGGCGGAGACGTTCAAACCGCCCGCCACGACGATGACCAGGGCGAGCAGGCGGCGCCTCGCGCCACCTCCGCGCGCGGGCCGCGCGCGGGTATCGCTGGTTTGGGCCGGCGCCTCCATCAGGCCCCCGCGTCCGCACCGGCGGACCCCGCGGTCTCGCGCGGCGCCGTGTATCGCTGCGCCGCTTTGACGCCTTTGAGTTTCATTACGTAACCGATGATCTCGGCGACGGCTTTGTAGTGCTCGTTTGGCACTTCCGCGTCGACCTCGACCGCAGCGTACAGCGCCCGCGCAACCGGCGGATTCTCAACCACCGGAATGCCGTTTTCCTCGGCGATCTCGCGGATGCGCAGGGCCAGGTGATCGACTCCCTTGGCAACCAGCTTCGGCGCCTCCATGGATTTGGATTCGTATTTCAGCACGACGGCGAAATGCGTCGGGTTCGTGATGACGACATCCGCCTCGGGGACCGCCTGCATCATGCGCTGGCGTCCGCGCTCCAACCGCAAGCTGCGGATGCGCGCCTTGACCATGGGGTCGCCGTCGGTCTGTTTGGCCTCGTCCTTGACGTCCTGCTTCGACATTCGCAGGCCCTTCTTGTGCTCGTACTTCTGGTATTTGAAATCGAGCATCGCGACGAGAATCATGATGATGATCACGGCCACGAGGATGCGCAGGACCATCGTCCGCACGAACATCAATATTTGGTTCAGATCGACGCTCATCATTTGCGGCAGGACGTCGCGCTCGGGCCAGATGATCGAAAACACGACCAAGCCGACGATGCTGATTTTGAAGATGCCCTTGACGAACTCCATCAACCCCTTGGGCGAAACCATTCTCACCGCGCCCTTGATCGGACTCAGCTTGGTGAGTTTGGGCTTCATGCTTTCGGCGCTGATCACCACCTTGGCCTGAACCAGGTTCGCGGACACGGCCGCGGTCATGAGGATCAAGATCGGCAGCGCCATTTTGAAAAGTATTTCGGCCGCCACGAGCCCCAGGTAGGCGCCCAGGTCGCGTTCGCCCATATCGATCAAGTGGGGCGATTCGAGAAAGACTCGCAGGGTCCTCAAAATACTCCGCGCGAAGTCCGGCGCAAAAAAACCAAGAACGAAGACGATCGCCGTGAGGATGAAGACGTGATTGACCTCCTGCGACTTCGCGACCTGCCCCTTCTTCGCCGCATCGGATAACCGGTGCGCTGTCGGGTCTTCCGTTTTTTGTGATTTATCTTGGTCGTCAGCCATCTAGCGCACCAGGAGTTGGGCGACCGTCGCTTCGTAGTAATTGAGAAACCACATCATCAGCGCCGGCAACACCACCGCCAGAAGGGAAAGGCCAACCATGATCTGCAGCGGGAGCGCAATGAAGAAGACCTGAAACTGGGGCATCAGGCGGGCCACGATGCCGAGGCTGACGTAAAACACGAGTCCGTAGACAATGAACGGCGCGGCCATCTGTATGCCGATGCGGAAGGCCCCGCTGACCAGGCGAATGGCTAACTCCGCGAAGTCGCCGACCGGAATCGTTGTGCCCGGCGCGAACAGCACATAGGAATCGTACATGGCCTGGATCATGACGAGGTGCAGGTTCGTCGCGAAAATCAGGACCAAACCCAGCAAGTTGAGAAAGGTCGCGATCAGCGAAGCCTGGGTTCCCTGGGTCGGGTCGAGAAACATCGCGAAACCAAGGCTCGTCAGAAAGGCAATCACGGTGCCGGCGACATGCAGCGCCGACATGGTGATTCGGGCCACGCCGCCGATCAAGACGCCGATCACGAGTTCGCCGGCGATCACAAAGAATAATTGAATCGGCGTGTCCGGAAGCGGGGGCAACGTGTTGGCAACCACCGCACCGAGCGAGACCGTCATGACCAGGGCGAGCGCGAGCCGAATGCGCACGGGTATGAACGGCTCGCCAAATCCCGGAATGAACATGAGCACGGCGCCAATCCGCACGAACACGAGAAAGAAGGCAAAAACCTGGAGCGGCAGGATCTCGGCGAGCATTACGCGCGTTCCCCACGGCTACATGGTGGCGATGCGTTCGACGATGCGTTCCATGAAGCCCTTGAGATTTCCGGCCATGAAGGGCAGGAAAAAGAGCAAGCCCAGGAAAGTCGCGACGATTTTGGGAACGAACGTCAAGGTCATTTCCTGGATCTGCGTCAAGGCCTGAAACAACGCGATCGTCAGGCCGACTCCCAGGCTGATCCCCAGCAAGGGGCCGACCGTCGCAACCAGAACAAAAATTCCGTCCCGGCCGATATCAAGGACCTCTACGGGCGTCACGGGAGCTTCCTGCGCAAGCGCCTAGATCGGCATCCGGATAATTTCCTGATAGGCGGCGATCACCCGGTCGCGTACGGCGACCGCCGTCTCCAAGGCCACCTCCGCGTTGGTGACCGCCGTGACGACATCCACCAAGCTCGTTTCCTTTGTCAGCGCGCCCAGTGCGCTCGCCTCTCCGATTTTCGACGCCTCTATGGTCTCCTTGGCCACGCCACGGATAAGGTCGGCGAAACTTGTGCCGCCGTCCGGCGGCTTGGCCACGTGAGCGCCCTTGGCGACGGCGCCGGGGTTGGCGAATCCAAGGCTAGCGATGGGTGATACCATTAGTGGTCTCCTTATTTAACGAGCGGTTTGGCTCCAACGGATGCGTTTTGGAGCGCCGGGTCAGTTGATGAGGCCGATCGTGCGCATAAGCATGGCGCGGGCCGTCGAGATCATCGACAGGTTTGCTTCGTAAGTACGCTGCGCCTCGCGCATATCCATCGCTTCGACCAGGGCGATCACGTTGGGCTGCAACACGTAACCTTCGTCGTTCGCGCCCGGATGAGTGGGGTCGTAGCGGCGCTTGAACGCGGACTGGTCGAACTGAACCTTGTTGACCGTGACGACTTCGACCCCCAGGGCGCGGTCGAGCCGGTTGCTGAAAGTCAGGACCTTCCGCCTATAGGGCTCCTGATCCGGGCTCTGCGGGAGCGACTTCGCGTTCGCCATGTTCTCGGCGATGATCCGCATGCGCTGACTCTGTGCCCGCAGGCCGGAAGCCGAGACCGCAAGCGCCTTGAATAATTCTTCCATGATTCGCCCCTTTACCTACGGCGGCCGAGAGCGGTCCGCAGCATGCCCATGTTTTTTCGGTACAGTCGGGTGATCAGTTCGAATTCGGCCTGGCTCTCGGAGACTTTCATGAGTTCGTCCTCAATGACGACGCTGTTGCCCGAGGGCGAATTTATGACGCCTTTGGTCTCGAACACCTTGGACGACCCGCCCGCCGACAGACCCACCGTGATGTGTCTGCCGCTGGTTGTTTTCAGCTTGAGGCTATTCCCGGCGGCGCGCGCCATGGCGGCGAAATCAAGCGGGGCAAGGTCTTTCGCCTGGTAGTTCGGTGTGTCGGCGTTCGCGATGTTCTGGGCAAGCACTTTTTGCCTACTGGTCAGCCATTCCATTTGGCGCGTGATCATCGTGAAAAGCGGGATGTGGCGAAGGTCCATGGTCTCTCTAACCTACTGTTTTATATTGTTTTTCCCCATTAGGACGGGGCTATTCTCGGGCTTCGCCACTTAAGAAAGCGTAAAATTGGTGGGATTTAGATAAAATATCGGGGAAATTATTGCCGCTTTTCTGACTACGATTGTAGGAGCGCGAGCGTACGGGCCCCGGCAGGGCTCCTCCCCATTATCCTTATTTAGTAGAGAGTGTTAGAGGGTGTTTTTCGACTTCTCCCTCAAGACGGCACTCGCCGGACGAGGCACACCCGATCCCATTCGCGCAGGCCCAAAACCAAGGCCGCCGGGGCATCTATTTCGTGGTGCTTAAGCTAGACCTTCCTCTTTCGCTCGAGAGCAAGTCCGGTGCTCCAGAGCAAATCCGGCCAGGGCAAATCCAGGTTGAGCGGGATCGTCCGAGCCGCCCGCGACTGGCTCGGATTTTATCGAAATTTTCGAATTAATTTGAGACTTAAGCCATTCTTAAGCTTGGCAACAAGACAATGCCGGCGGGAGAGAGGGGGTTCCTTCCCCCAACTCAAGTCCCAACTTGGGCCCCGATTTTGGCCCCAACTTACGGCTGGGCGCCGAGGCGGATTTCGACGGGCAACCAGGCGCAAGCCATTTCGATCGAGCGCGGAACGCCATCGAGATCGAGGCATGACGAATCAGAATGACACGCCACGGGGCGGTCCGGAAAAACCGGAAGCCGCTCGAATGACCGGTATCCCGGACTCGGCCGACACAGGGTCCAAGGGCGCGCGCAAGGTCGCGATCGCGCTCGAATACGACCAGGCGCGGGACCGCGCGCCCCGCGTCATCGCATCCGGCGCCGGCGCCGTGGCCGAACAGATATTGGAAATCGCATTCGCCCAGGGTGTGCAGGTTCGCGAGGACGCCGACCTTGTGCAAGTCCTCGGCGCCCTGGATGTGGACAGCATCATCCCCACGGAGGTGCTCGCCGCCGTGGCGGAAATCCTGAGTTACGTCTACCGAGTCAACCGCGAGGCGCTGTTAAGGGAAATGCAGTCATGACCCCCACTCTCAACCCCGACACCGAGTTCGAGCAACTCTTCCAAATCGTCCAACGGGCACAGAAGGACACCGAGGGAGGCCAGCCTGTCGATTTGAGCGACCTGGCCGGCAGAACGGACCGCCTCTGTACACACATCTCTTCGCTACCGCGCGAGGAATCCCGCCCGCTCGCCGGGCGGCTGAAAAAACTCGTCGGCGACCTCGACGACTTGGCCGAACAGCTCTCGCGCCTGAGCGCGGCGGTGCAGCGTGAACCCGCCAAAGGACAATCAAGTTCCGCGGGTTCCGTTGGCTAGATCACGTGCGCCAGCACGCGTTCCCGCATAGGACGCGCGCGTGGAATTCGGAACAATTTTTCGGTTCGTCGTTGCCCTGGTCTTTGTGCTTGGACTCATCGGCGTGCTTGCGGTCGTCGCGAAACGGGCGGGCCTCAGCCCCCGCGTATCCCGCTCTGTCCCGGGAACGAATAAGCGCCTCAGCATTGTCGAGGTTATGGCCATCGACGCCAAGCGCCGGCTGGTTCTGATTCGCCGTGACGACCGGGAGCACCTGGTCCTGCTTGGCGCGGATCGCGACCTCGTGGTCGAGAGCAATGTCGTGCCGCCCGCAAAGCCGTCGCATGAGAATCCGCCGGACACCGGCGCGGACGTCGGTTCGTTCCTCGACCTGGCGAAACGTGGGCGGCGACAGCCGCGGAGAGAGGGGAATGATATTGTCTGACGCAAAGTCCGGTCTGGGGCAAGCGAGCGCATTTTTTGCGAAGGCTTGCCGTATGCGCATGCTCATAGGCGCGCTCGCCGCGGGCCTCATGCTGCTCCTCGTCACGATCGATCCCGCGCAGGCGCAGCAGTTTTCCCTCGACCTCGGTGGGGAGGCGGGCCCCCTCACCAGCCGAATATTGCAGATCATCGTCCTTATTACGGTCGTCACGCTCGCCCCGTCGTTGCTCGTGATCGTGACCTCTTTCACGCGCATCGTCGTCGTGTTGTCCCTGTTGCGCAGCGCCATGGGGGTCCAACAGACTCCGCCGAACACGGTGCTGATCGGACTTGCCCTGTTTCTCACCGCTTACATCATGGGACCGACTTTCGAGAGGGCCTACCAGGAGGGAATCGTTCCCCTGCTCGCCGATGAGATCGACGAGCCGCAGGCGTTGGAGCTCGTGAGCCGGCCGATCCACGAGTTCATGCTAGGTCAGGTCAGGGACAAGGACCTAGCGATGTTCCTCGATCTGAGTGGCGCCGAATTGCCGGAGACCCCGGAAGCGACCCCGTTCGTCGCGCTCGTGCCCGCCTTCCTCATCAGCGAGCTCAAGCGGGCCTTCGAGATCGGCTTTCTGCTGTTTATTCCGTTCATCATCATCGACATGGTGGTGGCCTCGGTACTCATGTCGATGGGCATGATGATGCTGCCACCAATCTTGATATCCCTGCCCTTCAAGTTGATCTTTTTTGTCCTTGTGGACGGCTGGAATCTGGTCACCAACGCGCTGGTGCTGAGTTTCGGCTGACTCAGAAAACAGGAATCAGAAGCATCTGTCTTCTGATTCCTGATCAGTTCAGCGCCCCGACGCCGTCCTCTTCCAAGCTGTCGCGGTAGCGCGCCATGAAGGATTCCAGGGTGCCGATCTGCGCGATCTTGCTGGCGACGGCGCGGAAGCTCGTGGACGAGCGGTCGACCTCATCGGTGAGGACTTCGAACGCGTCGGCCTCTGGCGTACCCTCCATCAGCGCCTTGTAACGTTCGCGCACGGTTGCGATGCGGTCGCGCTGATCGGACAGTGCCAGGGCCACCGTCATCTGCATGACCTGCTGCTGCTCTCTTGTCGAGAGGGGGTCCTGCTCCTGCTGGCGGGCGTCGAGGACCGCGGCAAACGCGTCCGCGGCGTCTTCCCACGCGCTCGTCCTCCAATAGATATCGGCACGCAGGGTTTCGGCGACCGCGGAGTCGTCGGCGCGCAGCAGCCTGAGTGCAATATCGTATTCGGTGAGGCCGATGTGCGCTTGCGCGCGCAGGTACTTGCGCTCGTTGAGTATTTCCTTCCCGAGGGCGCGCCAGCGGCTTTCGCGAAGCGCCTCCATTGCTTTGCCGTACTGGCGGTCGAGGAGGTAGATGGCGGCGAGCTTGGTGCCGACGCGCGCTTTTTCCTCCCGCTTTAGGCGGAACGTGACCTGATGCTGGATCAGTTGCGCCGCCCGGCCGAGCAGGTCGACCTCGACCAACCGGTCGGCCAGCAGCCTGATCATGGCGTCGCCATCGCTGCCGACCGGCGTAAGTTCCCGAAAATCGAAGTAGAGCGCCAGGGCGGTGACCGGGGCAACGACGTCCGCGCCATGTTCGAGAAACAAGTCGCGGAACAATTCATTCATCTGCGCCGTGATCTCCTTCGATCCCGGCCTGTCGTTGAAATTGGACACGGTCTCGCGCATGGTCGAAAGGGCGTTCCGGAACTGGTTTTCCTCCAGGTAGAGTTCGGAAAGCCGGTTCAGCAGGCGGAACTCGAACTCGCCGCCGCGCCAGGCATGGCGCAGCTCTTCCAGCTCGTCGATCGCCTCTTCCGTCGACACATCGCCGAGCTCGAGCCGCACGTTGGTGTAAGCGAACTGGGCCCACGGCGACGTTGGCCGGATCCGGGCCTTGACGACCTGGCTGAACGTCTCGAGCGCCTTCTCGTTCTGCCCCAGACCCAGCTGCAACTGCGCGCGAATGAGATTGGCTGCACTGAGCTGATCGGGCCGCGCCGTCTCCTCGGTCACGCCTTTAAGCACGAACTCCGTGTCGTCGGCTTGTCCGGCGAGCATGGACGCGCGGGCCGCCAGGAGTTGAAAATGGGTGCGGAAGATTGGAGGAATGTTTTCGTCGTTCAGATTGGCGACCTCGAACTCCTGGCGCGCCGCGGCCCAATCCTCGCGCGCCGCGAACACGGCGCCGCGCCACAGCGCCGCACCCGAATCGAGGCCAAGCGCCGGATCGAGAAGATTGCGTTCCGCCTCCGCGATACGGCCCATGAGGTAGAACGCCGCGCCCCGCACGGCTCTGAAGACCTGATCCTCGGCGGCGGAGGGGTTGCTCTGCAAAATAAGATCGGTGAGGCCGATGGCGTCCGCCGCCATGCCGTAGGCGAAATAGAACTTGGCGAGATCCCAGAGCGCCGCATTCTGGGCCCCCTTGGGGGCCATCGCGAGGGACAGGTTGAGTTGTTTCCGCGTATCGCTGAAGGGGCCGTCAGGACTGCCACGCCACTCCGCGTACTTGAAGAGGCTGGGCCCGAAGTTCCGCAGACCACCGCGGCGCTGCCGTGGCGGGTCGGCTTGGGAAACCCCTTCGAGAGAGTCCGGGGGCTGCGACGCGGCGCTGGGAGCCTCCCGGACAGCTTCGGTCTCACTCTCCGCCGGCAGGGCCGACAGGATGAGCCCGTCGGGACCGCTGATCTCCACGCCGTTGCGCAGGGGCCGGACGGCGATGTCGTCAGAGCGTGGGCTGACAACAACGCCTTGCGCGGTCTCCAAAATGTTGAACTCGACGAAGGCGCGCTCGACCGGGACACCCTGTCCGGGGGCAAGGACCGGGATCACGTGAACCAGGTCGCCGACCTCGGGGTCGATGAGATCGACTCGCCGGCCGATTTCCTTGATCGGCAGGAAAACGCGTGGTCCGTTGGCGGAGGTACTCTCGCGTTGGACCGGAATCGGCTCGGCCGGCCCCTTGCCGCGCGAGGCGAAGTCGACACGCCAGACGTTCCCGTCCCGGCTCACCGTTGCCCGCAGCCCGGGCTTCACCTTGAAGCGAAAGGCGGTGCCAAAGTCGTTGGGCACGATCTCCGCCAGGAAAACGCTATCGGAGACCTCGGGCGGGATTGGCAGCAACTCCGCCCGTTCCACCCGGTCGAATACCACCCAATAGAAACCGGCCCGCTCGAAAACCGCGGCGGCCACGGGCTCGGACCACTCGAAGGCGAGGACGGGACCGGCCGGGCCAGCCGCGACGCTGACGCGAACGCCCGACAGGCTCGTGCTGATCGGGGCGCGCGGGGCGTCGCTGTCGTCAATCTCGGCCTCGCCCGGGCTGAGCTTGGTGGGCTCGCCGAGCCCAGGCGGGGGGAGGAGCGGGCGAGGGATTTTGGCGATTTCCACCGGCTCTTGCGGCACCGC
>JADFIH010000075.1 GCA_022566715.1 Pseudomonadota bacterium
TCCTCACTCATGATTTTGCGCCTGGCCTGAGGGGTCCATGTGGGCCCCAGGGCGCACCATGTGGGCCAAGGCTTCGCCCCGCTTGCAAGGGCGGGCCCGCGCGGCTATAAACCACGCCTTGCGAGCGGTCCGGCAGGGCATGCCCAGCCGCTCAGAAGCTTCCACCCTTTCATCATGGGACAAGCAAAATGCCCAAGCTCAAGACGAAGAGCGGCGTCAAAAAGCGCTTTCGGCTCACCGGCACCGGCAAGGTGCGCATGAACCAGTCGGGCAAGCAGCACGGCATGATCAAGCGCACCAACAAGCACCTCCGCAATCAGCGCGGCACGACGATCATGAGTCCTCAGGACGCCAAGATCGTCAAAAAATTCATGCCCTACGGTTAGGGGGGACGGTCATGGCACGCGTCAAACGGGGCGTCACCGCCCACGCCCGGCACAAAAAGGTCCGCAAGGCGGCCAAGGGCTACCGTGGCCGCGGTAAGAACGTCTTCCGCGTCGCCATCGAGCGCGTTGAAAAGGCGCAGCAGTATGCCTACCGCGACCGCCGCACCCGTAAGCGGCGGTTCCGCGCCCTGTGGATTCTGCGCATCAACGCGGCGGCCCGCCAAAACGGGCTGACCTATGGCCGATTTATGAACGGCCTCAAGATCGCCGGTGTCGAGATCGACCGGAAAATCCTCGCCGATCTCGCCGTCCGGGAGCCTGAGGCTTTCAAATCCCTGGCCGAGCAAGCGCAAGGCGCGCTCGCCAAAGCCGCCTAAAAAAGGCCCTTTCGTCACCGCGAAAACCGACGCGACGGGGCCCGTCTGGTTCGCCCTTTGGCGGTACGCTCCTTTTTTGGCGGTAAGGGCGTTTCCGGTTCTACTGGAATCGCCTAAGGCCGCAAGGCGGCCCGCCGGTTATCCGGCGCGCCCGCGCAGGCGCGGACCGCCCGGTCCGCAGCCGTGAGCGCTAAAATGCTAGAGTGGTTCCGAGTGAGTCGGAACAACTCTAGCCCCTATTTTCGTGACGGAATGATGCAGGATCTGCCGCAACTCGAATCGGAACTTCTCGGCGCCATCGACGGCGCACGCGATCTCGCGGCCCTGAACGAGGTGCGCGTCTCGGCGCTCGGCAAGAAGGGCCGGGTCACCGCCCTGATGCGGGGCCTCGGCCAAATGGATGCGGCTGAACGCGCGCAGGCCGGCCCCGCCTTCAACGCGCTCAAGGACAAGATCGCCGAGGCCGTCGAAAGCCGGCGCGCGGCCCTGGCGGACGCCGAACTCGACGCGCGGCTCGCGCAGGAAAAGATCGACGTGACGCTTCCCGTCCGGCCGGAAGCCCAAGGACATATTCACCCCGTGAGCCAAGTCACGGACGAGCTGATCGCCATCTTCGCCGACATGGGATTCAGCGTCGCCGAGGGCCCCGACATCGAGGACGACTTCCATAACTTCACGGCGCTCAACATTCCGCCCGAGCATCCGGCGCGGCAGATGCACGACACCTTCTATTTGGCCGAGGGGCCGGACGGCGAGCGCAAGGTCCTGCGCACCCATACCTCGCCCGTGCAGATCCGCCACATGATGAACACGCCGCCGCCGCACCGCATCATCGCGCCCGGCCGGACCTACCGCTCCGATTCCGACATCACCCACACGCCCATGTTCCATCAGGTGGAAGGGCTGGTGATCGATAAGACCACCCACATGGGTCACCTCAAGGGGTGCCTGGAGGAATTCGCGCGCGCGTTCTTCGAGGTGGACGATTTGCGCATGCGGTTTCGCCCCAGCTATTTCCCCTTCACCGAGCCGAGCGCCGAAATGGATATCGGCTGCGAGCGCAAGGACGGCGAACTGCGCATCGGCGTCGGCGAGGATTGGTTGGAGATCCTGGGCTGCGGCATGGTGCATCCCAAGGTGCTGGACCACGTCGGCATCGACCCCACGGAGTATCAGGGCTTTGCCTTCGGCATGGGGATCGACCGCATCGCCATGCTCAAGTACGGCATTCCCGATCTGCGCGCCTTCTTCGAAAGCGATCTGCGCTGGCTGCGGCACTACGGCTTCGTGCCGCTCGACGTGCCCACCCTGGCCCAGGGACTTTCGCGATGAAGTTCACCGTTGGCTGGCTCCGCGAGCATCTCGACACGGATGCAACGCTCGATGAGATCACCGGAAAACTCACCGCCATCGGCCTCGAGGTCGAGGACGTGTCGGACCGCGCCGCCGGCCTCAAAGCGTTCGTGGTCGGCTATGTCGTCGACTGCCGCCCGCATCCCAACGCCGACAAGCTGCGCCTCTGCATCGTCGATCACGGCGCGGGGGAAACCCAGGTCGTCTGCGGCGCGCCCAACGCCCGCACCGGCATGAAGGGGGTGTTCGCGCCCGCCGGCCTGACGATTCCGGGCACCGGCCTCAAGCTCAAGGAGACCAAGATCCGCGGCGAGATGTCGGCCGGCATGCTGTGTTCCGAGCGCGAGATGGGCCTTAGCGACGAGCACGAGGGCATTATCGAGTTGCCCGGCGACGCCGTTGTCGGCCAGCCCTTCGCCGCCGCCATGGGCCTCGACGACCCGGTCATCGAGATCGCCATCACGCCGAACCGTCAGGATTGCTTGGGCGTGCACGGCGTCGCGCGCGACCTGGCGGCGGCCGGCCTGGGCACGCTAAAGCCCCTTGATGCCGCAACCGTGCCGGGCGCCTTCAAAAGCCCCGTGGGCCTGCGCCTTGCCCTGCCGCCGGAGGCCGAGGACGCCTGTCCCCTGTTCGTGGGCCGCTATATCCGCGGCGTGAAGAACGGGCCGAGCCCGCGCTGGCTGCAGGACCGCTTGCGCGCCATCGGGCTGCGGCCCATATCCGCCCTGGTGGACATGACCAACTTCATCACCTTCGACCTGGGGCGTCCCCTGCACGTGTTCGACGCCGACAAACTGGCGGGCGGCATTCACGTGCGGCTCACGCGCGGCGGCGAAAGCATCGCGGCGCTGAACGGGAAGGACTACACCCTCGACGATCAGGTTACGGCGATTGCCGATGACGATGGCGTCCTGGCCCTGGGCGGGATCGTCGGCGGCGAGCCGTCGAGTTGTTCGGGAACCACGGCCAACGTGTTCATCGAGGCGGCGCTGTTCGATCCCTTGCGCACCGCCGCCACGGGACGGCGCTACAACATCGAATCGGACGCGCGCTACCGCTTCGAGCGCGGCGTCGATCCCGCCGCGGTCCATTCCGGCATGGAAGCGGCGACACGCCTCGTTATGGATTTGTGCGGCGGCGAACCCAGCGAACTCGTCGTGGCCGGCGCGGCGCCGGAGTGGCGGCGAAGTGTTTCCTTCCGGCCCTCGCGCGTTCGCCATCTTGCTGGTCTCGACATCGCCGAGGACGAGACCGTCGCCATTCTCGAACGTCTCGGGTTTGGCGTCACCCCGGCCGGAGATCGTATGGAGGTGTCGGTGCCGTCCTGGCGGCGTGACGTGGAGGGCGAGGCCGATCTAGTGGAGGACGTGGCGCGCATCAAGGGCTATGACGCCATTCCCACGGTGCCGCTTCCGCGCGAAAGCGTGGTGACGCGCCCGGCCCTGTCGCCGGCGCAAGCGCGGGTCGGCACGGTCAAGCGGGCCCTGGCGGCGCGGGGCCTCGACGAGGCCGTGACCTGGTCGTTCCTGCCGGCGCGGCATGCCGAGCTTTTCGGCGGTGGACAGGACGCGCTGCGCCTGGCCAATCCGATCAGCGCCGACCTCGACGTCATGCGGCCCAGCGCCTTGCCCAACTTGATCGCCGCCGCGGGGCGCAACGCCGACCGGGGCTTCGCCGACGTCGGGTTGTTCGAGGTCGGTCCGCAATACGCCGACGACTCGCCTTCGGGTCAGGCCACCGTGGCGGCGGGCATCCGGCGTGGCGGCGCCGGACCGCGCCATTGGGGCGCCGAACGCCGCGCGGCTGATGCCTACGACGCCAAGGCCGACGCCCTGGCCGCCCTGGCCGCCTGCGGCGCGCCGGTGGACAAGGTACAGGTCACGGACGACACCGCGCCGTGGTTTCACCCGGGTCGCTCGGGCAGCCTGCGCCTCGGGCCGAAGACGCTCCTCGCGCGGTTCGGCGAGGTTCATCCGCGCGTCTTGCGCGCCATGGACGTGGACGGGCCGGTGGTTGCCTTCGAGGTCTTTCTCGAGGCGGCGCCCAAGCCTCGCGCGCAGGCGTCGCGCAACCGCGCACCGCTCGACGTGTCGGACTACCCCGCCGTCGAGCGGGATTTCGCCTTCGTCCTGGACGACGCCGTGGCGGGCGACCGGATCGTGCGCGCGGCCTTCAACGCCGACAAGGCTCTCGTCGCCGGTGTCGGCATCTTCGATGTGTTCTCCGGCGAGGCGATCGGCGCGGGCAAGAAATCGGTCGCCATCTCCGTGCGTTTGCAGCCCACGGACCGGACCTTGACGGATGCGGAGATCGACGCCGTGTCGGAAAAGATCGTCGCCGCGGTTTCCAAGGCCACGGGGGCGTCCTTGCGTGGCTGAAACGCGGGCCGCCAAGGCGGATGCCGGCGGGAGCGATCTCGGCCGCATCCGCAACTTCGCCATCATTGCTCACATCGATCACGGCAAATCGACGCTGGCCGACCGTTTGATCGAGATGTGCGGCGGGCTGGAGTCGCGCGAGATGAAGGCGCAGGTGCTCGACACGATGGATATCGAGCGCGAGCGCGGCATTACCATCAAGGCGCAGACCGTGCGGCTGACCTACACGGCCACGAACGGCGAGACCTACCACCTCAACCTCATGGATACGCCGGGGCATGTGGACTTCGCCTACGAGGTCAGCCGCAGTCTCGCGGCCTGCGAAGGGTCGATCCTCCTGGTCGACGCGAGCCAAGGGGTGGAGGCGCAGACGCTCGCCAACGTCTACCAGGCGATCGACGCCAATCACGAGATCATCATCGCCCTCAATAAGATCGACCTGCCGGCGGCGGAGCCCGAACGCATCCGTCAACAAATAGAGGACGTGGTCGGCCTCGACGCGAGCGAGGCGATCCCCATATCGGCCAAGACCGGCGCGGGCGTGGCCGACCTGCTGGACGCCCTCGTGCAGCGGCTGCCCGCCCCCACCGGCCGGCGCGACGCCCCGGCCAAGGCCCTGTTGGTCGACAGTTGGTACGACCCCTATTTGGGCGTCGTCGTCCTGGTGCGGGTGCACGACGGGGTCCTGCGCAAGGGCATGCGCATCCGCATGATGGCCGCGGGCTCGGTGCATACGGTGGAGCGCGTCGGCATCTTCTCGCCCAAGACCACGCAGACGGAAGAGCTTGGTCCCGGTGAGATCGGTTTCGTCACCGCCAGCATCAAGGAAGTGGCGGACACCCATGTGGGTGACACCATCACCGACGACCGCAACCCCGCCGCCGAAGCCTTGACCGGCTTTCAGCCCAGCGTTCCGGTCGTCTTCTGCGGCCTGTTCCCAGCGGATTCCGCCGATTTCAACGAACTGCGCGAGAGTCTCGCCAGGCTGCGGCTCAACGACTCGAGTTTTCACTTCGAGACGGAGTCCTCGCCGGCGCTGGGTTTCGGCTTCCGCTGCGGCTTTCTCGGGCTCCTGCACCTCGAGATCATCCAGGAACGGCTCGAGCGCGAGTTCAACCTGAACCTGGTCACCACGGCGCCCAGCGTGGTCTACCGCCTGCGCATGACGGACGGCACGGAGACGGAACTGCACAACCCGGTCGACTACCCCGACGTGACCAAGATCGCGCGGGTCCAGGAGCCTTGGATCAAGGCCACCGTCATGGTGCCCGACGAGTACCTCGGCGCCGTATTGAAACTTTGCGAGGACAGGCGCGGCATACAACTGGACCTGACCTACTCGGGCAGCCGCGCCGTGGTTCAATACCGGCTGCCGCTGAACGAGGTGGTGTTCGATTTCTATGACCGTCTGAAATCGGTGAGCCGCGGCTACGCGAGCTTCGATTATCACCTCGACGGTTACGAAGACGGCCAACTCGTCAAGGTGTCGATTCTGGTCAATAGCGAGCCGGTCGATGCCCTGTCGCTCATCGTGCACCGAGAGCGCGCGGAAGCGCGCGGGCGCGCCATCTGCGAACGGCTGAAGAAGCTCATTCCCCGTCAGCTCTTCAAGATTCCCATTCAAGCGGCGATCGGCGGCAAGGTCATCGCCCGCGAGACCATAAGCGCGATGCGAAAGGACGTGACGGCCAAATGCTACGGCGGCGACGTGTCGCGCAAGCGCAAGCTCCTGGATAAGCAAAAGAGGGGCAAGAAGCGCATGCGCACCTTCGGCAAGGTCGACATTCCGCAGGAGGCTTTTATCGCGGCGCTCAGGCTCGGCGAGGAATAGGAACGAGGGCGTTTCCGGTTCACCTGGAACCGCTCAGGGCTGCTTGGAATCGCCCAAGGCCGCGAGGCGGCCCGCCGGTTATCCGGCGCGCCCGCGCCCGCGCGGCCATCCTTAATTCATCCGAGATGGGCCGGTCCGCAGCAGTGAGCGATAAAACCTAGAGTGGTTCCGGCCAAGCCGGAACGACCTTAGTGGGCGAACCAGCGGCGCCCGCGCCGGCGCCGGAAGAAAAAGCTGAGGAGGATCCCCGGCGCGCCAAAGACGGCCCAGGCCGGCCACAGCAAAACGGTTTGAATCACCGGATCCCAGAGCCAGGGCCCGACGGCCGGGATAAAGCGCTGGAAAATCACTTGGAAGAGGCCCAGGCTCGGAGCGTGGTTCTGGAACCAGCGCAGGCCCAGGGCGGTGCTCTGCCAACCGCCGCCGCCGATCGCATCCGCCAGATCCCAACCCAGGGCGGCGAGGGCGGCTGCCAGGAACAGCCAGCCGATGACTCGGCCCACCACCATCGTCGATATCCCTTGCCGCCCCTCTGTTCCGCCTTGGCCGACGGTCTCTGTGGTCACCAAATCGATCCTCTCTCAGCTTACCCCCGCGAAAGCTATGTGGAAACCTTCACGAAGCTATCCCGTGTCGCGGCACTGTGAAGGGTACGTTCACGGTCCGTTTCGAGTTATTTTCATGGTAAGGCGGGGGCGCTATAGTCCGGCCTGCGGAGGGGTGGCCGAGTGGCTGAAGGCGCACGCTTGGAAAGCGTGTTTACGGGCAACCGTAACGTGGGTTCGAATCCCACTCCCTCCGCCAGCTCTTAACTCATTGATATAAAAGAACGTTTCTCGGTCTGTGTGGTGCCGATTTGGGGCCGCGTCCCGCGGGTTTCCGGCCGATCAAGCCCGGCGCCGTAAGCGGCAAAAAGCCAGAGTGGTTCCGACGAAGCCGGAACTGCCCTAACTCAGAAATTCAGGGTGGGGGTTCTAATGGGGCGGCGCGAGAGCCGCCCCCGAGCAAGATTCGAAGTGCCGAGGGTATTGAGCCGATGCGGCTCGACCACGTGGGCACTTCGGATCTTGCTCTATTCTTCGAGATGCTAGAGCAGCTTTATCCGTTCGACCTTCGGCCCCCAATAGTTTTCGATGGGGCGATGCGACCCGAACGGATGCTGCTCTAGTCCTTGCGCCAGCGCGCGGCGGCGGCGTCATCGCTGTCGCGGGCGTCGACCCAGGTCTCCCCTCCGCGAGTCTCTTCCTTTTTCCAAAACGGCGCCTTGGTCTTCAGCCAGTCGATGAGGAAAGCGCAGGACTCCAACGCCGCCTGACGGTGCGCCGAAGCCGTCACGACGAGAACGATCCGGTCGCCAAGCTCGAGCCGGCCATAGCGGTGGATGATCAGGCTGGCCTCCAGGGGCCAGCGTCGGTTGGCCTCCTGCTCGATGCGGTCCAGTTCGCGCTCGGTCATGCCGGGGTAGTGCTCGAGGGTCATGCCTGTGACCGGCGTATCGCCGGCGAGGTCGCGAACGGTGCCAACGAAGCTCGCGATCCCGCCGATCGCCGTATTGCCGGCCCTCAGCGCGTCGATTTCGGCGCCCACGTCGAAATCCTGCTTCTGCACCTTGATCATGGCCGGCGGCCTAGCCACCGGTGACCGGTGGGAAAAGAGCGACCTCGTCGTCCTTATTCACCGGGGCATCGAGCCGGGCGTACTCCTGGTTCACCGCGACGCGCACGACGCTGAGGTCGCTGAGGGCCTCCGCATACACAGGGCCGCGGCCGCGCAACCACTCCAGGAGGGACGCCACGTCGGTCACCTCGGCCGGCGGGTCCACCTCCTCCTCGGCGCGGCCCATCTTGGTCTTGAGCCAGGCGAAATATAAAAGGCGCATCACAGGACCTCGCTGAAAGGCAGGAAGTCCACTTCGGACCCCTTTTCGAGTTGCGTCAAATCCTCCGGCAACTCGACCAGACCATCGGCCTCGACCATCGACGACAGAATGCCCGCGCCTTCGCGGGGAAATTTCTCCACCGTCTGGGTCCCGTCGCCGTGCCGCACCAGGCGCGCGCGAATCCACTCGCGCCGGTTCGCCTTCTTGCGGTGGTCGAAGCCGGCGCGCACCTTGAACAGGAAGGGCTGGACGGCGTCGGCGCCGCCGAGCTGCAGGATGAGCGGCCGCACGAAGCGCAGGAACGTCACCATCGCGGCCACGGGGTTTCCCGGAATGCCGACGAAGGGAACGGAACCGATCTGTCCCATGGCCAGGGGCCGCCCGGGTTTGATGGCGAGCCGCCAGAAGTGGAGCCGGCCGATCGCTTCGACGGCGCTGCGCACGTGATCTTCCTCGCCAACCGATACGCCGCCCGAGGTGATGAGCAGGTCGTGGTCCGACGCCGCCTTTTCAAGCGCCGTGCGCACCGTGTCCAGGTCGTCGGGCAGGATGCCGAGGTCCGTCACCTTGGCGCCGAGTGCCTCGGTCATGGAGCCGAGGGTGTAGCGGTTGGCGTCGTAAACGGCGCCTCGCGGCAGGGCCTCGCCAGGATCGACCACCTCGTCACCGGTCGAGAACACCGCGACCCGCAAGCGCCGGAAAACGGACAGGCGCCCGCGCCCGACGGTGGCGGCGATGCCGATATCCTGGGGCCGCAGGCGCTGGCCCTTATGAAGGACGACGTGCCCGGACACGACGTCTTCGCCCGCCAAGCGCCGGTTGGCGCCGCATTCGAGGCCGGCCGGAATCGTGACGCTCCCGCCGCTCTCGGTGCAATCCTCCTGCATCGCGACGGTATCCAGGCCCGCCGGCATCTCGGCGCCCGTGAAAATGCGCAGCGCAGCGCCACGCCGCAGCGGCCCGGCAAACGGATGACCGGCCGTCGCGCGGCCCTTGACGGCAAAGCGTGTTTCGGTGCCAGACCCGAGATCGGCGAACGAAAAGGCGTATCCGTCGACCGCCGAATTGTCGTGCCGCGGCACGTCCTCGGCCGCGACAACGTCCTCCGCGAGGATGCGTCCCCGCGCCGCGCGCAACGGGGCTTGCTCCTCCGCCACGACGGGCACGATACGTTCGGCCAAGATGGCGAGGGCGTCGTCCATCGGCATCAGCCCTTCGCCGGGCGCGAAACAATCATCCCTGAGTTGAGCCACCTCAGGCCTCCCGGCGGTGCGGCGCGCCGTCCGCGGCCAGGCCGCAATACTCGATGATGAAATCCGCGACGGCGCCGACATCGTCCAGGTCGAGAAGTGGCAGGCCGATGCCGGTGAGTTGCCGGTCGCTGACGATGGCGACGACGTACGGATCGTCGGGGGCAAGGACGGGTTTCGCCGCCGCGCCGCGCACGACTTCCATCTTCGCGTGCCCTTCGCGTTTGAAACCTTCGACCAGGATCAGATCGACCGGGCTCATGCGGGAAATCAGGCCGTCCAGATCGGTTTCCGGGCCGTCCCGGTGCTCATGCATCAACGCCCAACGCTTCGCCGACGAGACCATCACCTCCGTCGCCCCGGCCGCGCGGTGCTCGTAGGAGTCCTTGCCCGGCGTGTCGACGTCGAAATCGTGGTGGGCGTGTTTGATGGTCGATACCGACAGTCCCCGGCGCACGAGCACCGGAAGAAGCTTGACCATCAGGGTCGTCTTACCGCTACCGCTGTGGCCGGCGAGTCCAAAGACCTTCATGGAAACCTATTGATCGACGCCGCCGGACGCGGTCCGGTCTTGGCCTGCGGTTTTTTCGCGCCGGTCGCTGGCCCCGATGTGGCGCAAACCCGAGCTAAGATAGCCATAACCCGTATAGAGCGTAAGCAGCGCGGCGGCCCAAAGCGCGGCCGAACCCACATCGCGCGCCCAGCCCACGGCATCACCCAGCAACAAGAGGGCGAGCGCGCCGAACTGCACCGTCGTCTTCCACTTCGCGAGCTTTGTCACCGGGACAGAGATCTGCGCCTGGCCCAAAAACTCCCGCAGGCCCGAGATCAGAATTTCGCGCAACAAAATGACGAGGGCGGGGAGAATGACCAAGCCGGTCAATCGGTCGAAGGCGGCCATCATCAGGATCGTCGCGCCGACCAGGAGCTTGTCGGCGACCGGATCGAGGAAGCGGCCGAAGGCCGTTTGCTGGCTTCGGACGCGCGCAATGTAGCCGTCGAAGTAGTCGGTGATTCCCGCCGCGATAAACAGTCCAAAGGCCGTCCAGTTGGCCGCATTCCCGTCCAGGTAGAACGCGGCGACAATCGCCGGAATGACGGCAATCCGCGACAGGGTGAGGAGGTTGGGCAGGCCGGTAATCATGTGCATCCGCCGGGTCCGAGTATATCACACGGCATATGGCCCTCAGTCGTCTGAATGGAAGTGGTCGTAAATCCGTTTGGCCACCGCCGTGCTGATGCCATCGACTTTCTCGAGATCGGCCGACCCGGCCTGGGCGGCTGCGGCGGCGGACCCGAAGTGATGGAGCAGGGCGCGCTTGCGCTTGGCCCCCACGCCCGGCACATCGTCTAGGGCGGAGCGCGAGATCGCCTGAGCACGCTTGGCCCGGTGGGTCCCGATGGCAAAGCGGTGCGCCTCGTCGCGCAGGCGTTGCAGGAAATAAAGCGCCGGATCATTGGGACGGAGCATCATCTGTGCGCCATCGGCAAGGAAGAGCTTCTCGCGCCCGGCGTTGCGGTCGGGCCCCTTGGCGATCGCCGCGAGGCCGACGTTTGCGACGCCCAGATCGGCGAAGACCTCCCGCGCCACCGAGAGATGTCCCGCGCCGCCGTCGATCAGTACGAGGTCGGGCCATTGGCCGCTCTCGCGCGCCTCGTCCTCTTTCAGGAGGCGTGAGAAGCGGCGCGTCAGCACCTCGCGCATCATGGCGTAGTCGTCGCCGGGCGCAAGGTCGGTGCTCTTGATGTTGAACTTGCGGTAGGCGTTCTTGGTCAGGCCGTCCGGCCCCGCCACGATCATCGCCCCCACGGCGTTGGTGCCCGAGATGTGGCTGTTGTCGTAGACCTCGATCCGTTCGGGGGTGGTCTCGAGCTCGAACAGCTTGGCGACGCTCTCGAGCAGTTTGCGTTGCGAGGCGCTTTCGGCCAGGCGCCGCCTCAGGGCGTCGCGCGCATTCGCTTGCGCGTGCCGCATGAGGTCCGCCTTGGCGCCCCGCCGCGGCCGCACGAGCCGCACCTTGTGGTCGGTACGGGTGGCCAGCGCCTCCTCGACAAGGCTGCGTGAGTCCACGTCGTGGCTGGTCAGGATGAGGCGGGGCGGCGGCTTGTTGGCGTAGAACTGCCCGAGAAAGGCAGATAAAACCTCCGCCGGCTCGACGTTCTGGGTATGGCTGGGAAAATAGGCGCGGTTGCCGTAGTTCTGTCCGGCCCGGAAGAAAAAGACCTGGATGCAGGTCTGGCCCGCCTCCTGATGCGCGGCGATGACGTCGGCCTCGGGCACGTTGGCGACATTGATGTCCTGACGCGCCTGAATCTGCGTGAGGGCCTGGATGCGGTCGCGGTACACGGCCGCCATCTCGTAGTCGCGCCCGTCCGCGGCCTTGGTCATACCCTTCGAGAGCCGGGCCTGAATGCCGCTCGAGTGGCCACGCAGGAAATCGCGCACGTCATCGACGATCCGCTCATAATTCTCCGTGGAAATGCGGCCGACGCAGGGCGCGGTGCAGCGTTTGATCTGGTATTGCAAGCAAGGCCGGGTGCGGCTCTCGAAGATCGAATCGGAGCACGAGCGCAGGGGAAAGGCCTTCTGCAACGCCGAAATCGTCCGGTTCACGGCGCCCGCGGTGGCGAAGGGCCCAAAGAATTCGCCCTTTTTGTTCCGCTTGCCCCGGTACTTGCCAATCTGGGCCCAGGCATGGTCGCGCCGAATGACGATGTAGGGGAACGACTTGTCGTCCCGCAGCAGGATGTTGTAGCGGGGTTTGAGCTTTTTTATGAGGTTCGATTCGAGGAGCAGGGCCTCGACTTCGGTGTGGGTCGTGACCACCTCGAGCGCCACTGTCGCCGCCACCATCCGCAGAATCCGGTTGGTTTGCGAGCGCCCCGCGGCGTAGCTCGATACCCGCTTACGCAGATTGCGGGCCTTGCCGACGTAAAGAACGTTGCCCTTGTCATCCAGCATGCGGTAGACGCCGGGTGAGCCGGGCAGGGTTTTGAGCGCGTCGCGGATGACCCCGCCGCCCCGCCGGGGCGGGCCGTCGGAGGTTGCTTGTGGGGCATCCGGCATGGCGGTGAAGGCCATTCGTTCGACCATGGTCTAAATATTGCCCTCGGTCTCGGCCGGGTCAACGCTGGCGCGCGTCCGTGGGAACTCCGGGCCGGTCCGGCTTGCCACCGCGGACCGTGCTAAAGGGTTCGTGAGGATTTCCACGATTCGTGTGGATAAGTTTGTGGGCAAGGCCGCCTCGCCGGGACATAGGCCAAGGAAATCCTCAAACTCACCTGTTTGCCTATTTTTTGGGCAAATTTTCTAACCCTTTGAAATTATGGCTTAAAAGAAAGTCAAGCGCTTTTTGAATACAAAAAACCGTGGATTATTGGGGGTTTGGCGGAATCTCGGCCGATCAGATACGACCTGTGTACAAGTTTCGGCTCCACGCCCCGCCACGGAGCCGAATTTGGCAATAGGTAGCTGGACTTGCGCCAAATAGATGTGGCCGAACACGAATAATACAACTTGGTCTGGTGCGCCGTCTCAGCGCCTTGGGCGCACCCGTTCGATTTCGACGCCGACGCTTGCCGCCTCGGGAAGAACATTGAGTTTTTCGATTCGCACCCGCGCCGCCTCGACGCGCGCGTCGGACAGGCATAGGCCGGCGACACGTTCGGCCAAGGTTTCGACGAGATTGATGTGGCCCGCCGCGACGATCGTCTTGACGCCCTGGACGATGGTTTCATAGTCGACGACATTTTCCAGCCGG
>JADFIH010000076.1 GCA_022566715.1 Pseudomonadota bacterium
GAACGCCATCGTCTATGCCAAGGACGGCGCCACGGTCGGCATCGGCGCCGGCCAAATGAGCCGTGTCGATTCCGTGCGCCTTGCGGTGGCCAAGGCCAACGAGACGAGCGCGGGCTCAGGCGGCCCGACGGCCGGATCGGTGGTCGCCTCGGACGCCTTTTTCCCGTTTGCCGACGGTCTAATCGCGGCCGCCGAGTCGGGCGCGCGCGCCGTCATTCAACCGGGCGGATCGGTGCGCGACGACGAGGTGATTGCCGCGGCCGACGAGGCGGGTCTCGCCATGGTCTTTACCGGCATGCGCCACTTCCGGCATTAACCGCTCATACTTTTTGATTTGGAGCCCGCCCGGCGCGCCGCGGCGGGCTTTGTTTTTTGAAAAGAAGCCCGCCCTTGGAGAGCTCTGCGAAAGTTTCACGACCCGCGCATCGAAAAAAGAACTCCTCCCCCTTGTTCGAGGGGAAGGGTTGGGGAAGGGGGTGATGCTTGGCGCAATATTAGGAGGGGAGTCAGTCGACGATCATGTTGCGCACATGGCGGTTGGCGATCGCCAACCGCGCGATGTCGATTCCGCCGGCACTCTTGAATTCGGAGATCAAACCGCTCGTGCGCTCGACGGCGACCGGATGCTGCTTGACCCAGATGTCGATGGCCGCTTCACCATCGGCGCCGTTCGCGCCCTCGTACACCCGCCGCGTGATCGCGCGCTGCTGGCCATAAAGGTCCTCGACGATCGCCGCGACCGCCAACCGCTCCCAATGATCCTTCGGTTGCAGGGCCCGCGCGGCATCGCGCAGCCAGTCGAGACCGAGCGTCGCGCCCAGCGCGAAGTAAGTCCGCGCCACGTCGTCGACCGGCCGGTCGATCTGCTTCGCCGCCTGCACGATATGACAGGCCGCCCCCATGTTTTCCGCGCCGGCGATGTGAACGGCGAGGTCATGCGGCACGCCCTCGGAGACCAACTGATCGGAGGCCTCTTTGATGGCCTGCGCCGTGGTTTCGGTATGGAGCGATTCGAGATTCAACCAGATATGTTCGATGCCCGGCGCAAAATCAGCGACCGCGGCGGCGATCTCCAAGGGCTTCGGCAGGTTGCGTGCGAACCACAAGGTTGCCTGACGCACGAGTTCCATGAGCTCGAGAATCATCGTCGCCTGGAAATCGGCGGAAACCTTATTGTCCAGCGCTTCGACCGCCGCCCACAGCGGCCGCATCGCGAAGGCTTCCCGGCTCACGAGGTAAGCCCGCGTCACCGGGCCGACGCCAAGGCCCGTCTCCTCCATCAACTCGCTGACGAAGGTGATTCCGGCGCGGTTGATGACGTTGTTGGCGACGTGGGTCGCGATGAGTTCGCGGCGCAGACGGTGGCTCCGGATTGCCTCGACATAGGGTTCGCGCACCGGTTCCGGGAAATAACGGATCAGATCGGACTCGAGGTACGGGTCTTCGGGTACGTCGCTGTCCAACAGGTCCTGGAAGAGCGTTGTTTTTGCATAGGACAGAAGGACGGCAACCTCGGGCCGCGTCAGGCCCCGGCCTTCGGCCACGCGCTCGGCGACGGCTTCATCGTCGGGCAGGAACTCGAGCGCCCGGTCAAGCCGTCCCGCGCGTTCGAGCGACCGCATAAAGCGGACCTGCGCCGCCATCTGGCCCGCCCCGTCTGTCTGCGCCAGCGAGATCGACTGGGTCTGCAAGTAGTTGTCGCGCAGAACCAGGCTCGCGACCTCATCGGTCATCTGCCTTAACACCCGGTCGCGCTGTTTGCGGGTCATTTCGCCGTCGCTGACCACCGAGCCCAGCAGTATCTTGATGTTGACCTCGTGGTCGGACGCATCGACGCCGGCGGAATTGTCGATGGCGTCGGTGTTTATGCGGCCACCCTTTCTGGCGAATTCGATTCGCGCCCGTTGGGTAAAGCCAAGGTTCGCACCCTCTCCCACGACCCGGCAACGCAAGTCTTTTGCCGTGATGCGTAGCGAGTCGCTGGCCCGGTCGCCAACCTCGGCGTCCGTTTCATCGTGCGCCCGTACATAGGTTCCGATGCCGCCGAGCCAGAGCAGATCGGCTTCGGCTTTCAAAATGGTGCGAATCAATTCGGCGGGCGTCATCTTGGCGCGCTTCGTCCCCAACGCCGCCTGGACGGATTTCGACAAGGCGATCGACTTGACGCGGCGTTCAAACACCCCACCGCCTTCCGAGATCAAATCCGGATTGTAATCGGCCCACGTCGTGCCCGGCGTTTCGAACAAGCGGCGGCGTTCGGCGAAACTGGCGGCCGCGTCCGGATCGGGATCGAGAAAGATGTGCAAGTGATTGAAGGCGGCGATCAGCCTGATGTGTTTGGACAACAGCATGCCGTTGCCGAAAACGTCGCCCGACATGTCGCCGACCCCGAGGACGGTGAAGTCCTCGCGCTGCGTGTCGAGGCCGAGTTCGCGGAAATGGCGTTTCACCGATTCCCAGCAGCCCCGCGCCGTAATGCCCATTTTTTTGTGGTCGTAACCGGCCGATCCGCCGGACGCGTAGGCGTCTCCCAACCAGAACCCGTAGGACTCGGCGATCTCGTTGGCGATGTCCGAGAATGTCGCGGTGCCCTTGTCGGCGGCGACAACGAGGTATGGATCGTCGCCGTCGTGGCGCTCGACCTGGGGCGGCGGGACGACTTCGGTGCCGTCGTAGTTATCCGTCAGGTCGAACATGCCCTGCATCATGGTGCGGTAGCAGGCGACGACCTCATCCATCACGGCTTCGCGGCCGCCTTCGGCCGGAAGCTGTTTGGTCACGAACCCGCCCTTTGAGCCGACCGGAACGATGACGGCGTTCTTGACCATCTGCGCCTTCATGAGACCAAGCACTTCGGTGCGGAAATCCTCGCGCCGGTCCGACCAGCGGATGCCGCCCCGCGCCACCATGCCGCCGCGCAGGTGAACCGCCTCGACGCGTGGCGAGTAGACCCAGATCTCGGCGTACGGCCGCGGCAGGGGTAAATCATCGACGGCGGCGCTGTCGATCTTGAAGGATACGTAGGGCTTGCCGCCGGTGCGCGCGTCACCAGGCGCCGCGCCCGGTTGATCTTGATAGAAATTCGTCCGCAGCGTGACCGTAATCAGATTCATGTAACTCCGCAGGATGCGGTCCTGATCGAGGTTCGCGACATCCTCCAGCGCCTGCTCGATCTCGGCCGACAACTCCGCCGGCCGGACGCTTTCATGCGGCGTCTGCGCCGGGTCGAACCGGGCATGGAACAGGTCGACCAGCAATCTTGCAATCGCCGGGTTGGCGGCCAAGGTCTCCTGAATGTAGGACTGACTGAACGCCGTTCCGGTCTGACGCAGGTATTTGCCGTAGGCGCGAAGGATCACGGCCTCGCGCCAGGTAAGCCCGGCACGCAGGACCAGCTGATTGAAGCCATCGTTTTCGATTTCGCCCCGCCACACGCCCGCGAAGGTGTCCTGGAAGCGGTCCTTGATGGCGCCCAGGTCGATCTCGGAGACGGCATCGGTCAGCAGAAGATCGTGCAGCCACACGTCGATGAAATTGTCCCCGCGTTTTATTTCATAGGGCCGCTCCTCCACGACCTTCAGGCCCATGTTCTCGAGCATGGGCAGACAGTCGGACAAGGCGAGCGCCGAACCGGCATGGTAAATCTTAAAACGCACCGTGTTCGCGGGGGCCTCGATCGGGCGGTACATGTTGAGCGCAAGGTCCGCGGGATTGCTCAGGGTTTCGATGATGGTGATATCCGCGACCGCCGCCTTCGCCACGAAGCTCTCGCAGTAAGCACCGGAGAACTTCGAGCGATAGATGTCGTGCAGCCGCTTGCCGCGCTCTTCGCCGACATGTTCGACAAGGGCATCGCGTAGATCGTCATCCCAGCTGCGCGATGCGTCGACGAGGTCCCGTTCAAGCGCAGCGACGTCGGGCTCGGGATGCGCCCCGTCCCCGAGCCCCACGATGATGTGGATGCGCGCGAGTGGAGATTCGCCGATCTCGGTCGAGAAATCCGTAACCTTGCCGTCGAACGCCGTCTCGAGAATATTCTCGAAACGCTTGCGCAGCTGCGTCGTATGAATTTCGCGGGGAACGTAGATAAGGCAGGACACATACCGGTCGAACTGTTCACGGCGGACAAACAGCTTGATGCGCGGCCGTTCCAGCAGGTGCAGGATTCCGTTCGCGATTTCGCTGAGCTCGTCCTCGGGGATCTGAAACAACTCGTCCCGTGGGAAGGTTTCGAGAATGTTGATCAGCGCCTTGCCGTCATGACTGACGGGCGAATAGCCCGAGCGCTCGACCGTCTTCATGACCTTACGGCGCAACAGCGGGATATCGCGCGCACTCCTGTTGTAGGCCGATGACGTGAACAGACCGACGAAGCGGTGCTCGCCGGTGAGCTCCCCTTTGCTGCCCAAGCGCTTGATGCCGATGTAATCCATGTGCGCCGGACGGTGCACGGTGGAGCGCGCGCTCGTTTTCGTCACCATGAGCGGCGCGCGAACGCTTTCGAGGAAGGCGCGGGAGCCTTTCGATTTTCGCGCGGCGCCGTTTCCGTTCAACACATGGACGTCCGGGTTGCGCAATACGCCAAGCCCGGAGCCCTCGACGACCTGGAAGGGATCTTTTTTCGCGCCTTTCTTGAAGGAATACTCACGGTAGCCAAGGAACGTGAAATGATTGTCGGCGATCCAATCGAGGAAACTGCGCGCTTCGGAAAATTCCTCGGGCTCGACGCCATTGTGATGAACATCGAGTTCGGCGACGGTTTCTTCCAGCTTACGCATCATCGGCTGCCAGTCTTCGACGGCGGCGCGCGCATCGGACAACACCCGCTTGATGCGGTCTTCGATCTCCTTGCAAGCGCGCAACGATGATTGGGCGTCGATCTCGACATGCATCCAGGACTCGAGCAAGGCGTCGTGCTTTGTTCCCCGTTCGAACAGTTGCTCCAGCTTGCCGGCGCCGTCGCGCGTGAGTTCGAAGATGGGATGGATGATCAGATGGACGCCGAGGGCCGAGCGATTGAGTTCCGCGAGCAGCGAATCGAGCAGAAAGGGCATGTCGTCGGTGATGGTCTCGACGATCGTATGGTGGGAGGTCCAGCCGTGTTCCTCGACGGTCGGGTTGAAGACCCGCACCCGGGCCTTGCCGCGCTGCCGTTTTTGACCGAATTTCCAAAAGGCGTAGGCCGAGGCGTACAGGGAATCCGGACTGGTACCGATAACGTCCTCGGGCAGAACCCGGTCGTAATACTGGTGGATGAAGGATTCAGCGAGGTCCGCGGACCCGGCGATGTGCCGCGAGCGCAGGTGCTCGGCGACCGCATCGAGGCGTTCCGCTTTTCGTTCTTCCGCTTCTCGCGTCATCATTTTTTCGTGGGGCCTTCGCGCCCGTACGGACCCGGAGACCGCAACAGTAGAACGCGGTTCATTCACAATACCTTAAAAGCCACGTCCCCCACCCGATGGCGCGATGTTTCGGCGCTTGACGCGCCCCTTTGGGGACCGCACCATCGCGGCGTTCAAAAGGCGGCGTCCCCACAGAGGTGGGCGGGAGGGGGGAAGATGGCAACAGCGCTTTTCACAAAAGCCCGTAAGCGTCTCAAGGAAGCCGCCAAGCACCTCGACATCCACCCCGACGTCATCGAAAGGCTGAAATACCCCAAGGAGACCCTGGCCGCGACGCTGGTCGTGCGTATGGACGACGGATCGTCGAAGGCTTTCAAGGCCTGGCGTTGCCGCTATGACGACACCCGCGGGCCCACCAAGGGCGGCATTCGCTACCATCCGAGGGTCAACTTGGACGAGATCATGACCCTGGCCTTCTGGATGACGTTCAAATGCGCGGTGGCGGGCCTGCCCTTCGGGGGCGCCAAGGGAGGCGTCCAGGTCGACACGAAAACATTGTCCAAGACCGAGCTGGAGCGGCTGAGCCGGGCCTACATCCAAGCGTTCGCGCGCTTCATCGGCCCCGACCGCGATATCCCGGCGCCCGACATGTACACCAACGGCATCGTCATGGCCTGGATGGCGGACGAGTACGCGGCCATGGTGGACCAGCCGAGCCCCGCCGTGATCACCGGCAAGCCGATCCCCCTGGGCGGCTCGCTCGGCCGGGACGACGCCACGGGGCGGGGCGGCCATCTGGTTCTGCGCCACCTGGAGGGAGAACTAGGGCTTTCGCCCGCGACCTCGCGCATCGTGCTGCAAGGCTTCGGCAATGCCTCCTATCACTGCGCCCGGCTATTGCACGCGGACGGCTATCGCATCATTGGCCTGTCGGATTCGCGCTCGGCCGTCTATGACCCGGACGGCATCGACCCCGTGGCGGCCATGGAGCACAAGCGCGACAAGCACAGCCTGGCGGGCTGCCCGTCGAAGGGAAAACTTCGGGAAATCACCAATGAGGAGCTTCTGGAGAGCGAATGCGACGTGCTGATCCCCGCCGCCCTGGAGAACCAGATCATTCTGGAGAACGCCCCGAACATAAAGGCACGGGTCATCCTGGAGCTCGCCAATGGCCCCACCAGCCCCGCCGCAGACAAAGTGCTGAACCAGGCCGGGAAGACGGTGATCCCCGATATCCTCGCCAATTCCGGCGGCGTCACCGTGTCGTATTTCGAGTGGGTGCAAAACAAGGCGGGCTATTACTGGCCGCTCGACGAAGTGCGGGCCAAGCTCAAGAGCATTATCGAGCCCGAGACCCGCACGATTTGGGAGGCCGCTCAAGAGCGCGGCCTCGACATGCGCACCGCCGCCTATGTGCACGGGCTCCGCCGCATCGCCGCCGCCGTCGAGGCGCACGGCACCAAGGCCTACTTCGACTCGTGATGGGAGGCGGCCGATTGCGCGCGCGCGGGGCCCCGCCGGCCCTGGGCGTCTTTTCCGTAGGACTTGGGCCCTTAGGACTCGGGTTTTTGGGACTCGCGCTTTTTGGACTCGCGCTGGGAGCGCAGGAGGCCCGGGCCCAGGGCGAGGAAAAACCGTTCTTCGAACTCGGCGTCGTGCTCGGCGCCGCCTACCTGCCCGATTACCCGGCGGCGGCGCAGAACCACCTCCAGCCGGTGACCCTGCCGTACTTCGCGCTCCGCGGCGACCGAATCCGGAGCGACGAGCGCGGACTGCTGCGTGGCAGCCTGTTCAAGACCGACCGCTTCGAGTTCGACGTGAGCCTCGATGGCGCCTTTCCAGCCGATTCCAGCAAGAACGATGCGCGCAAAGGCATGGAGGATCTCGATTGGATGGGCGAGGTCGGTCCCCGCCTGCAAATCACCCTGATCAAGGCCGCGCGCGACGCCAAAGTCGACTTGGAAATCCCGCTGCGGGCCGCGTTTTCGACCGACCTCCGCAGCCTGTCCGCCCGGGGCTTCATTTTCGAGCCGGCGTTGGCCTATCAGAACGTCAATTTCCTGATGCCGCGGTTGGATGTGAAGCTCAGCGCGTCGGCCACGTTCGCGACCGAGGACTTGATGGACTATTTCTACGAGGTGCCGCCGGCCAATGCGACGGCGACACGGCCGCGCTTCAACGCCAAGGGCGGGTACCTGGGCTCGTCATTGAACCTGACGCTCACCAGGCCGATGGGGCAGCGTTTTCGCCTTGTCGCCATCGCG
Organism: Pseudomonadota bacterium; assembly: GCA_022566715.1. Taxonomy (GTDB): domain Bacteria; phylum Pseudomonadota; class Alphaproteobacteria; order SHVP01; family SHVP01; genus JADFIH01. Next base: position 7,607 of record JADFIH010000076.1, read on the forward strand.
CGGAGCGATTTCCACCACGGGGCGGAGAACGACCGAAGCCCCCTTTTCAGGGATAAAACGACTTTCGGCGGTGGAATCGCCCTGATCTGGTCGTTTTTCCAGTCGAAACGCACGGTCCGCGAGTAAAGCCGAGGAATTTCTCCTCGCCGGTCAATCATTTCCTAAGCCTACCCCCCTAGGGTTTAGGGGCGCGCCGCAGCTGGTTTGGAAGAGGCCATGGCGCCGCCGCCTAATCAATCTAATTGGGGGGGAGGGAACCGATGAACGCCGTTGTGGCCGGATTGCGCAGAGAGGCCGACCAATTCATTGCGTCCATGCCCGGGGATGTCGCCGCGACATTCTCGGCCGATCAGCACAGCGCCATCGCCGGCGTTTTGCATCAACGCGCCTGGCGGCGGTCGCGGATCAATGTCCGGGTAAGCCTGCCCCTGCTGTCGCGCCGCGTTTTCCTGACTCTGGTGGCCGGCATCGACAAGCGCAGCGCCGCGCGCCGCGCCGACGAGCGCTCCATCCACCCCCTGCGCACGCTCGGAAACCTGCTGTTCATGGGGACCCTCTTGGCCGTCCCCTACGGGGCCCTGGCGATCGGTCTTCTGGTCCAGAGTTCGATCCTGGAGTTCTGAGGGTCCGGGCTTCCGGGCCCTTCTTCGTTCGAGACGTCCAAGATTCCGTTGCAGGGCCCGCCCCCTCCTGAGATAAGGTTCATGCGGGCGCGACAAGGGCGCTCGAAATGATGGCCCGCCCCGTGCGGCCAACGGCACGTCACGATAGCTGGGGCGGCAATGCAGCACAGAACACTCAACTACAACATCGATTACCTGAGAGCGGACGGCACCAAGCGCGGCAAGGAGCCGTGTATCGTTACTGTCCACGGTGATGGCCGCCGGACGATTCGGGCGCGGTCGGAGATTTACGACACCGAGATCCTTCGCGATGTGACCTACACCGTTGACGAAAACTACCGGCCGGTCGACGCCTTCATCCGGGTCACGGTACAGGACAAATTCGTCGGATCGAGTTGGTTCCGCTTCCACGGCTGCATTGCGGAATGCGAGGGTTTCACCGCCGGCGAAGGACGAATATCCCAACGCCTCGACCTCTCGGGGCCGGTGCAATCGTTCATCACGCACGCGGTCGCGACCGATGTTTGGCATTGCGCCAACATCAAGAAGGACCCTGCGGCGGGGGCCCAGCCGATCGACGCAATTCCCGGATGCTCACCGCTGCCCAACGGGGCCTCGGGTCCGATGCTCGGATATTGGTCGAAATGGGCCGAGTATGTCGGGATCGAGGAGATCGAGGTGCCGGCCGGCACCTTCGAGGCGGAGCACGTCCGCTATGTCGAGGACGACGGCTCCCTGTGGCTCGATATGTGGTGCACCAACGACCCCGACCGCATCATGCTGCGCATGTATTACCCGGTTTACGATTCGAGCTACGTGCTGTCCTCCCTCGACCGGGACGGTCAGGACCCTCGGGCCGGGCCGGGCTAACCATCCGCGCCAGCCTAACCTCGGCGATCGAAGAAATTGGAGCGGGCGATGAGATTCGAACTCACGACCCCAACCTTGGCAAGGTTGTGCTCTACCCCTGAGCTACGCCCGCATCGTGGAACGGCGCTAGGTATATGGGGTCGCTCGCGCAATGGCAAGGACCCGACATTGGCTAGGTGGAGCGACTAAATGGCTTACGCCATGCCGCTTTTGCCCGGTTTCGCTGGCGCGTTAACGTAAACGCTGCGGGAAACCCCTCGCAGACCTGGGAACGACGTCCTAAACATGCCGCCCGCCACCGAAGAAGACCTGATGGCCCGGTTGATCGAGCTGGATATCCAGACCGTCACCCACCGCCACGCAGCCGTGTTCACCGTCGAGGAAAGCCGCGCGCTCCGGGGCGATCTGCCCGGCGGCCACTGCAAGACCCTGTTCCTGCGGGACAAGAAGCGCAATCCGTGGCTCGTCGTCGCCCTTGAAGACCGGGTGATCGACCTGAAGGCCCTGACCAAGGCAATCGGCGCCAAACGGCTCAGCTTCGGCAGCGTCGAGCTTCTTTGGGAAGTGTTGGGCGTCAGCCCCGGCGCGGTCACCCCGTTCGCCCTGATCAACGGCGGCGGCGCCCCGGTCAAAGTGGTGTTGGACAAGGGCATGTTGGACCTCGATCCGCTTAACTATCACCCGCTTCACAATGAGGCCACGACCGCGATCGCCCCGGAAGACCTAGTGCGCTTCGTCCGGGCCATGGGCTTCGAGCCATTAATCATCGACTTCGAGGCGTTGGTTTAAGGGCTTGGGCGGGCGTTGTGGAATTCCACGAGGGGCCGCGTTAAGCTTGCCCCGGGAAGGGCGGCCACCGGACCAAAGCCGGAGGGCCGTCCACCGTGTTTCAAGGACAATGAGTGATCAGGGGCTGTGGATGATATGGAGCAGATAATTGGCGGCGCGCCAGCGGCGGCGGGCGACCTGATCAAGGACAGCGATTCGAAGAAATTCGCCGCCGACGTCATCGAGGCGTCGACCGATACGCCCGTCATCGTCGATTTTTGGGCGCCCTGGTGCGGACCCTGCAAGCAACTGGGCCCGATCTTGGAGAAGGTCGTTACCGCCGCCAAGGGCGCGGTGAAGCTGGTCAAGATCAACATTGACGAGAGCCCGGAGATCGCCCAGCAACTCCGTATTAAGTCGATTCCGGCGGTCTACGCTTTCCAGGACGGGCAACCCGTGGATGCATTCGTCGGGGCGCTGCCCGAGAGCGAAATCAAGGCCTTCGTTGAGAAGCTGACGGGCGCCACCGGCCCGTCACCGATCGACAATGCGCTCGATTCGGCCAAGGCCGCGTCCGACGCCGGTGATCACGGCGCCGCCGCAAACATCTACGGTCAGATCATCACGCAGGAACCCGGCAACCCGGGCGCCATTGGCGGCCTCGCGCGCGCCTATGCCGCCGCCGGAGACCTGAGCCGGGCGAAGGAGACGTTGGCGCTCGCCCCGGCGGATAAGCTCAACCACGCCGACATCGCGGCGGCACGGTCGGCTATTTCCCTCGCTGAACAATCGAGCGAAGCCGGCGAAGTTGGAGAACTCCGCGCCAAGGTCGACGCCAACCCGGACGACCATCAAGCGCGGTTCGATCTCGCGGTTGCGCTGATCGCCGATGGCGGCCACGAGGCGGCGATAGACGAATTGCTGGAAATCATCCGGCGCAACCCCGGCTGGAACGAAGAGGCGGCGCGCAAGCAGTTGCTGACGGTTTTCGAGGCGCTTGGCATGACTCACGAATTGACCGTCGCGGGGCGCCGCAAACTTTCGAGCTTGCTCTTTTCATGACGGACCTTTCGGGGGAGATCAAATTCGAGGATCTGCCGCGGGTCATTCCGATCTTCCCCTTGGCCGGGGCGCTACTGCTTCCCGGCGGGAATCTGCCGCTGCATATCTTCGAGCCCCGCTACCGGGAGATGGTGCGCGACGCGGTCGCGACAACGCGGGTTATCGGCATGATCCAGCCGCGCGATCCCAAAACCCGCAGCGAAGCGCCCGACCTATATCCCATCGGATGCGCCGGCCGCGTGACGGAATTCCGGGAAACCGAGGATGGGCGTTACTATCTCACGTTGATTGGCGTTTGCCGCTTCAACGTCATCGAGGAAATCAAGGCCGACACTTCGTACCGGCAAACTCTCGTGTCGTACGCAAAGTACCGGAGCGATATGCAACCCGTGGACACCCGGCATGTCGACCGGGACAAGCTGATGCCCGCATTGAGAAGCTTCCTCAAGCTCTACAAAGTCGACGTCGATTGGGAGACGCTCGAAGGGGTCCCGGATGAGGCGTTGGTGCGTTCTCTCGCCATGACCTGTCCCTTCGAGCCCAACGAAAAACAGGCGCTTCTGGAAGCGGCGGACGCGGGCGCGCGCAGCCGGCTCGTCACCTCGTTGATCGAAATGGCGGTCTTGCATCGGCCGGGCGGACAGGAGAGAGTGCAATAACAAAGCGTAACGCGCAGGAGGAACCGCGATGCCGGAAACCCCGAGTGTCGATCCCAAGCTTCTGGAGATTCTTGTCTGCCCGCTGACGAAAAAGCCGTTGCGGTATGACCGCGAGGCGCAGGAGCTGATCAGCGATGCGGCGAAGCTTGCCTATCCGATCCGTGACGGCATCCCGATCATGCTCGTGGATGAGGCCCGCCAGATCGAAGACAAGGGCGCGGCCTAGTCGTTCAATTCCGGCATTTGGTACCGATGATATTGGGACCGAATGTCGAAAAGAATTGAACCCAATCAAAGAAGGAAGCTAGTGGTGCGGGCTGGCATTGAGGGATCGAAATGCCGGAGGCGCGCCACTAGCGGGCCGCTCACGTGAACGGCGCCAAACCACGCCCCACGGAGATCAGGCTCAAGACGGCGGAAAAGTTGCTTGTCGTCAGCTTCGACAACGGCCGGGTTTTTGAGTTGCCGGCGGAATACCTGCGCGTCGAAAGCCCGTCGGCGGAGGTTCAGGGTCACTCGCCGAGCCAAAAACAGATCGTCGCTGGGCGGCGGCATGTGGGCATCATGAAGGTCGAGACCGTGGGGAACTATGCGGTGTGCCTCCACTTCGACGACTTGCACGATACCGGCCTCTATTCGTGGGACTACCTCTACGAGCTCGGCACGCAACGCAAGGCACGCTGGCAAACTTATCTCGAGGCGGTCGAGGCCAAGGGATTGAGCCGTGATCCCTAGGTTCGGATGTACCACGGCCGGACGCTAAAGGGGCTTCGCGACGATGGGTGACCTTGGCGCCTCGTTCTGGGCGGCGGCTCGTTTGATCGTCTCGCTCGACGCAAACCTCGTTGAAATTGTCGGGCGGTCCCTCTGGATCAGCGTAACCGCCGTGCTCGCCGCCTCGATCATCGGCCTGCCCTTGGGCGCCTCCGTCGCGGTCTTCCGATTTGCTGACCAGGCTAGGTAGTCGCAAAAATGGCTCATCAGAATGACCTCAAACTGATGCTGCAACCATTCAGGACTGGAGTTTATGCCGTCATCCATATATGCCACCTATTCACTTGGAGCCAATCCGCCCCAACGATTGAAATTTCGCCTAGAGTGAGTTCGCGTCCCGGAATGGAGGTTCACCTGCAGTTGTCAACACGATAGAATCGTAGCAGCAGCGTGGTGGAATGAGCGATGAGAGTGGCGTTCGTCGCCTGTAATTGGAGGCAGATTTCACGGACTGTGCTGCTGCATGAATAATGGGTTCGAGTGAATGACCCTGCCAGAAACAGCGCCGTCGTATCGATCCTTGCGATACCATTAGCCTCATAGTTTAGACAGCAAAGGT
>JADFIH010000077.1 GCA_022566715.1 Pseudomonadota bacterium
GCGGTTACCCTTGGCGAGCGAGACCAGGCTGCCGCCCGCGGCCATGAACTGATCGACATAGGAGTCCATGCGGCCCGCCGTCGTCGGCCCGAACGACCCGGACGCGTATCCCGCCGGCGTCTTCGCCGGCCCGGCGTAATAGACCATGTGGTCCTTGATGTAGTCCGGCAGGGGCTCGCCCGCGTCGAGGCGCTCCTTGAGCTTGGCGTGCGCCATATCGCGCGCCACCACCAAGGTGCCGGTCAGCGACAGCCGGGTCTTGATGGGGTAGCGCGAGAGTTGCGCCAAAATGTCCGCCATGGGCTGGTTGAGGTCGATCTCGACCGCCTCGCCGCCGAGCTCGCGGTCCGTCACGTCGGGCAGGTATTTCGCCGGGTTGGTCTCGAGGCGTTCGAGAAAAATGCCGTCGGCGGTGATCTTGCCCAGCACCTGCCGGTCGGCCGAGCAGGAAACGCCGATGCCGATGGGAACCGAGGCGCCGTGGCGGGGCAGGCGGATCACCCGCACGTCATGGCAGAAATATTTGCCGCCGAACTGCGCGCCGATCCCGGTGCGCTGGCTCAGTACGTGAATCTGCTTTTCCATGTCGAGGTCGCGGAAGGCGCGGCCGAGCTCGTTCCCCGACGTGGGCAGGGAATCGAGGTAACGGCAACTCGCGAGCTTCACGGTCTTGATATTGAGCTCGGCGCTGGTGCCGCCGATGACGACCGCCAGGTGATAGGGCGGGCAGGCCGAAGTGCCGAGCGTGCGGATTTTCTCGTCGATGAACTTGAGCAGGGGTTCCGGCCGCAGCACCGCGGGCGTTTGCTGGTAGAAGAACGTCTTGTTGGCCGAGCCGCCGCCCTTGGCGATGAACAGAAACTTGTAGGTGTCGCCGTCCGTGGCGAAAAGGTCGATCTGGGCGGGCAGGTTGGTCCCGGTGTTGACCTCCTTGAACATTTCCAAGGGCGCCATCTGCGAATAGCGCAGGTTCGTCTCGGTGTAGGTCTTGAAGATGCCGCGCGACAGGGCCTCGGCGTCATGGCCGTCGGTCCAAACGTACTGACCCTTGTACCCGGAGATGATGGCGGTCCCGGTGTCCTGGCAACCCGGCAGCACCATGCCCGCCGCGATGTTGGCGTTCTTCAGAAGGTCGTAGGCGACGAAGCGGTCGTTGTCCGAGGCCTCGGGGTCGTCGAGGATCTGTGCCAGTTGCTTCAGATGACCGGGCCGCAAAAGGTGCGCGATATCCCGCATGGCTTCGGCCGCGATCAGCGAGAGGCCTTCCGGGGCGATCTTTAGAACGCGCTCGCCGCCCGCCTCCAGGATCGAGACGTGATCCGCCGTGAGCTTGCGGTACTCGGTCGTGTCCTCCTCGAGGGGGAACATCTCTTGGTATTGGAAGGCGTCCATGACCCGGGCGGACGGCGTTTATTTCTTGCGGAACTGGTCGAGGGTGACGATTTTCTCCGAATCCTTGTCCTCGGCCTTGCTGGTTTTGCCGCCGGCCCCGGCATCCGTATCCTCGACCTTGGCGAGAGAGGGTGCGCCGATCGGGGTCGCCGGCGCGCCGCGGGTGGCCCCGGAGCCCGTGTCGACGGCGCCGCCTTCGCCCTCTAGCTTGAACTGCAACCCGAACTGCACGCTGGGATCGGTGAAGCCCGTCAACGCCTCGAAGGGAATACTCAGGCGTTCGGGCACATTGTTGAAGCTGAGCGTGACGTCGAAGCCATTCTCGGAAACGTCCAGGTCCCAAAACTGGTGCTGCAGGATGATGGTCATTTCCCTCGGATACTTGTCGTGCAGGTATTCGGCGATGGTGACGCCGGGGTGGGTCGTGAGGAACGAGATATAGAGGTTGTGATTACCGCGCAGGCCGTGCTCCGCCACCTGCTTGAGCGTGTCGATGAGGACGCCGCGCAGCGCCCGCTCGACCATTCCCTTGTAGTTCAGGTAGTCCTTCATCGCTCGCCGCGGTCCCTGAGGTGCCTCCATATTAGCCCGCCTGGGCATGAAAAAAAGGACGCTGTCAAAATTTGGGCCGGAATACGGGTCGAAAACGTGACCCGCCGCCGCTCCCCCATCGTGAAATCGGGTGCAATAAGCCTTGGGACCGTGAAGGTGGGGGGGCTTCTGTTGCCCGGTGCCCCCCCGAACCGCGCTTTCTCAGAAAGGTCTAAGACCTAATGCTAAGCAGCGAGGGCCAATTTGTTGTCGTTGGCACCTGTAAGGTTGACCCGATAACGGCGGTATCATGCCGGGCGAAGATTGAGCCTTTACCACGCACGTCGATCCTAGTTCGCCCCCATCAGAAACACACCCAAATCCGCGAAAGGCCAGACCCTGGCCGCCAGATCTTGGCCAGATGTGTTTATGGTGGAGGCGCCGGGTACCGCCCCCGGGTCCGCAACGCTTATTCTACACAACGTTTATCGCCATAGCTGGTTGCCCAGCCCCCCTAATATAGGTTTTCCGGCGCCCATTTGAAAGGGCGGTAAAGGGGAAGGGATGGTCCAAATAATGGCGGAATTCCGGGCTTCTCAAGCAAACGTCCGGCGATGTGGCCTTGTTTCCATGGAGCCGCTATGGTGCCGCCGGCAAAAGACGGGAGACCGGCCCCATGGGCGTCAGTTCAGAGCAATCGGCGGACATCGAGGCCCTGAGGGCCGAAACGCACCGAACGCGCCGCGCCACTGTCCCGGCCCTGGAGGACATCCTCTACCAGCCCATTCCCGTGCTCGATCACGGCTTCATCCGGGTCATCGACTATATGGGCGACGACGGCGCCGTGGTGCAGGCGGCGCGGGTGTCCTACGGCCGCGGCACGAAGAAGGTGAGCGAGGACCGCGGGCTCATCAACTACCTGATGCGCCACCGCCACACGACTCCCTTCGAGATGGCGGAGATCAAATACCACGTGAAGTTGCCCATCTTCGTGGCGCGCCAGTGGATTCGCCACCGCACGGCCAGCGTCAACGAATATTCGGCCCGCTATTCGATCCTCGACAACGAGTTCTATATTCCGGCGCCGGAGAACCTCGCGGCCCAGTCGGCGGCGAACCGCCAGGGACGGGGCGACGTGCTGGAAGGCGAGGAGGCCGCCCACGTGTTCGGCCTGCTGCGCGAGGATTCAGAGCGCGCGTATGCCCACTACCAGGAGATGCTCAACGAGAACGCGGCGGGCGGCGCCCTCGACGAAAACCGCCAGGGGCTCGCCCGGGAGCTCGCGCGCATGAACCTGTCGCTCGGTTTTTATACCCAGTGGTATTGGAAGACGAACCTGCACAACCTGCTGCATTTTTTGTCATTGCGCGCCGACGCGCACGCGCAATACGAAATCCGCGTCTACGCCGAGGCCATGCTGGACACCCTCAAACGCTGGGCGCCCCTCACCTACGGCGCGTTCATGGATTACCGCATGGGCGGGATCGGGCTCTCGGCCAAGGGACTGGCCGTGGTCAAACGCCTCATCGCCGGCGAACAGGTCAGCCAAGAGGACTCGGGCCTGCCCAAGCGCGAATATCGCGAACTCATGGCCGATTTGGAGCGGGAGGGTTAGCCCTACTCCACGATGATCTTGGGGGCGGCGGCGGCGAGCGCGTCCAGGGACTCTTCGAGCTTTTCGGCCACGCGTTCGGCCAGGGCCAGGTAGGCCTTGGCGTGGGCGCTGTCGGGCTGGACCACGACGATGGGGGTGCCCGCGTCCGAGGTCTCGCGGATCGCCAGGTGCAGGGGGATTTCCCCCAAAAAGTCGGCGCCGAGTTCGGCGGCCGTCTGGCGCGCCCCGCCGTGTCCGAAGATCTCCGTGCGCTCGCCGCAGCGCGGGCACAGGAAATAGCTCATGTTCTCGACGATGCCGAAGACCGGCACCTCCACCTTGCGGAACATGTTGAGGCCCTTGCGCACGTCGGACAGGGCCACGTCCTGGGGCGTCGAGACGATCAACGCGCCGGCCAGCGGGACCCGCTGGGCAATGGTGAGCTGGGCGTCGCCCGTGCCGGGCGGCATATCGATGATCAGCACGTCCAGCTCGCCCCAGCGCACGTCGCGCAAAAGCTGCTCCACCGCGCCCATGACCATGGGCCCGCGCCAGATCATGGGTGTGTCGTCCTCCACCATGAAGCCGATGGACATGCAGGGGACGCCATAGGCCACCTTGGGCTCGATGATCTTGCCGTCCGCCGAATCGGGGCGGCCCGAGAGCCCCATCATGCGGGGCAGGCTGGGGCCATAAACGTCCGCATCGAGCAGGCCCACGCCGAGCCCCATTTTCTTGAGGGCCATGGCGAGATTGACCGCCGTGGTGGACTTGCCCACGCCGCCCTTGCCCGAGGCCACGGCCATGATGGCCCGCACGCCCGGAATCCCGGTCTTTTGCGACCCTCCGCCGGGAGCCGCCTGGGCGGCCGGGGCCTTGGAGGTATTGGGCGCCTTGGGGGCATTGGGCGGAGCCTTGGAGGCTTCAGGCCGGGCGCCGCCTTGGGCGGTCAGCACCGCCGTTGCGGAAAGCACGCCCGGAGCGCCGAAAACCGCCTCTTCGCAGCGCTTTCGCAGGGGTTCGTACTGGCCCGCCCGGGCCGGATCGACCTCGATGGTGAAGGCCACATGACCGTCGCGGACCTGAATCCCGCTGATCATGCCGAGGGTCACGACATCCTGATTGCGCTCAGGATCGACAACGCCCCGCAATAGACTAAGAATATCCTCGTGAGTGAGGTTTGGCATCCGTGAACACTCCTGCCGGCGTCCGATACTTACCATTGAATCCCGCGGGAATTGGGACGGGATCGCGTTGCGGTGGGTTAGCAGGTGTCCTATAAACCAGCTACCCGGGCGCGGCTTGATCTATACGCGATCTGCACATTGTAATCATTATAAAGGACGGGCACCATGCCGTGGAGTAATCAGGGCGGAGGCTGGCAAGGCGGAGGCGGAGGCGGAAGCGGAAGTAGCGGTGGAGGCGGCGGTGGAGGCGGCCGTGGCCCCTTTGGTCAGGGCCCCGGAGGATCGCGGCCACAATCGCCCGCCCTCGAGGAACTTCTTCGCAAGGGGCAGGACCGCATCCGGAAGCTTGCGCCTGGCGGCGCGCGCAGCCCGCGCGCCATCATCCTTATCGTGCTCATCATTGCCGTCATCTGGCTGCTGACCGGTTTCTACCGGGTCGGTCCGGACCAGCAGGGCGTCGTCCTGCGCTTCGGCGAAGCGATCCGCACGACCGGGCCCGGCCTGCATTACCATCTGCCCAGCCCCATCGAATCGGTGCTCACGCCCAGGGTCCTGCGGATCAATCGGACCGAAATCGGCTTTCGCGGCGCCGGAGATTTCGCCCGAGACAGGGCGGTGCGGGACATCGGCGAAGAAAGTCTCATGCTGACGGGCGACGAAAATATCGTCGACATCGATTTCGTCGTGCAGTGGCTGATTAGTGATGCGAGTAAGTACCTGTTCAACGTCCAGAACCAGGAGGTCACGGTCAAGGCGGCCGCGGAAAGCGCCATGCGCGAGGTCGTGGGCCGGACGCCGATCCAACTTGTCCTGGCCGAAGGACGCATCCAGGTCGAGCAATCGTCCAAGGAACTCTTGCAAGAGATTCTTGATTTCTACGAATCCGGGATACTGATCACCGAGGTGAAGCTGCAGAAGGTCGATCCGCCGGGCGCGGTTATCGACTCGTTCCGTGACGTGCAGCGCGCCCGCGCCGATTTGGAGCGCCAGCGCAACGAGGCCGAAGCCTACGCGAACGACATCATTCCCCGCGCCCGCGGCGAGGCGGAACAGATGCGGCAGGAGGCGGAAGGCTATAAGGAACAGGTCGTCCGTACCGCGGAAGGCGAGGCGGCCCGGTTCATCTCGATCTACAACGAGTACAAGCTGGCGCCCGAGGTGACCCGACGGCGCATTTATCTTGAAACCCTCGAACGGGTGTTCGGCCCCATGAACAAGATCATCATCGATAGCGACGCGAGCGGGGCCCAGGGCGTCGTCCCCTACCTGCCGCTTAATGAACTGACGCGCCGGACAGGAGATCAGTAATGAAACGGGGCACGATCATCATCCTGGTGGCGCTGGCCGCCATCGTCATTGCCGCTTTTAGCAGCGCGTATACGGTCCACCAAACCGAACAGGCGCTGGTCCTGCAATTCGGCGAGCCCAAACGGGTGGTCACCGAACCCGGGCTGAAATTCAAGATTCCTTTCGTCCAGAACGTCGTGAAAATCGAAAAACGCCTCCTGGCCTATGACGGAGCGGCGGAAGAAATCATCGCGGCGGATCAAAAACGTTTGGTCGTGGACACCTTTACGCGCTTCAAGATCGTCGATCCGCTCAAGTTCTTCCAGACCGTCAACAGCGTTGAGGGCGCGCGTGGCCGGCTCGGCCCGATCGTCAACTCGAGCTTGCGCCAGGTCCTCGGCAGCGTCCCGTTGTCGTCGGTGCTTACCGAGGAGCGCTCCCTTTTGATGCAGGAGATTACAGCGAGCGTGACTGCACGCTCCCTCGCCTTCGGGATCGCCATCATCGACGTTCGTATCAAGCGGGCCGATTTGCCGGACGCGAACAGCCAGGCGGTCTACAACCGGATGAAGTCGGAACGCGACCGCGAAGCACAGGAATTCCGGGCCCAGGGCGCCGAGGTGTCGTTGCGTATCCGCAGCGCCGCCGACCGCGAAAAGACCGTCCTCTTGGCGGAGGCGGAAAAGAAGTCCCAGATCCTTCGTGGCCAAGGCGACGGCGAAAAGAACCGCGTGTTCGCCGAGGCGTTCGGCAGGGATCCGGAGTTCTTCTCCTTCTACCGGGCCATGCTGGCCTACGAAAAGGCCCTTGGCAGCGAACAAACGACGATGGTGCTATCTCCGAATTCGGAGTTCTTCCGCTATTTCGGGGACCTTACCGGCAACGTGCGCGGGCGGACAATTCGAGAGCGGAACGAGGCGCCAAATTAGGCGTTAGATTATGTAGCTTTCTCTTCGGCGGCGGCCAATGAAAGCGGCCGCGGCGCCCGAGCCGATCGCCCTGAGTAGCTCGCCCCGAGTCGATCACTACGGATCAAATTGGTGTGAGAGACACCGGCGCCCGGAGATCAAGTTTATGTGCGCGGCCCCGGGATTGAAGCCTGCTTTCGCGGGGCGCTAGTTTGCGTCACACTATGTCCACAATTGGCCCGCATATGTTGGCCGCTGAGGGCCGCGCCGCGCAACCTTGAAACGCCACATCCGGTCCTTATCTCAGCGGAGTCGGGACCTTTCGGGGCGGCGCCGAGGTTGCGGGCGTAGAACAGATGTCACGTAAATTAGATGCCAACGGAGGATTGATCGGTGATCCAAAATAGGCTTGCTCCAGAAGCTCGCGAGGTCCAGCACCGTGCGCCGCCTTCCAAGGTGGCGCGGGCGCTCCCCACGAGCTCTTTCATAATGGTTGGCAGCGTGTTTTTGGCGCTTGCGGTCCTTTTTTATGCCGCCGCCGCTCAATCCGGCGAAAGGCCGGAGAGTTTCGCCGACCTTGCCCAGCGGCTCCAGCCGGCCGTGGTCAACGTGGCCTCGACGCAGACCGTCGTCAGTCCGGTGCGCCGTGGTGGTCGCGAGGAACGTCCGCAAGCCCCTCCCGGCTCGCCCTTCGAGGACTTCTTCCGTGACTTCTTCGACCGGGAGCAGCAGAACCGTGGTCCGGCCCGCCGCCGGCCCGCCCAATCGCTGGGTTCGGGCTTTATCATCGATCCCTCGGGATTGGTCATCACCAACAACCACGTCATCGCCGACGCGGACGAGATCACGATCACCATGGCCGACAACCGGACCTTCAAGGTGGAGGTCGTCGGCCGCGACCCCAAGACGGATCTCGCCGTTCTGAGGATACTGTCGGACGAAACCTTCCCGTTCGTGGGCTGGGGCGACTCCGATAAAAGCCGCGTGGGCGATTGGGTGCTGGCCATCGGCAACCCCTTCGGGCTCGGTGGCTCGGTGACCGCCGGGATCATTTCCGCCCGTGCACGCAATATCAACGCCGGTCCCTATGACGATTTCATCCAGACCGATGCCTCCATAAACCGTGGCAATTCGGGCGGCCCCTTGTTCAACACGGCGGGCGAGGTCGTCGGCATCAACACGGCGATCTTCTCTCCCTCGGGCGGCAGCGTCGGCATCGGTTTCGCCATTCCATCGAATCTCGCAAGACCCCTTATCGACCAGTTGATCGATTTTGGGCGCACCCGGCGCGGCTGGCTGGGCGTTCGCATACAGACCGTGACCGACGAGTTGGCGGAGAGCCTCGGCCTCGATAAGCCCAGGGGCGCGCTGATCGCCGAGGTGACCAAGGATGGCCCGGCCGAGGACTTTGGTCTCGAGCAGGGTGACGTCGTTCTGTCCTTTGACGGTAAACCCGTCGAGCAAATGCGGAATCTGCCGCGTATTGTCGCGGAGACCGTCATCGGCAAGGAGGTCGACGTCGTCATCTGGCGCGGCAACCGTGAAATCACGCTGAAGGTCGAGGTCGGCGAACTTCCGGAAACGGTGCCGCAACTCGCCGCCGTCGATCCATCGGACTCATTCGGCGAGGCGGACGAGGAAATCCTGGGCATGACGCTTTCACCCCTCACGCCCGACATGCGCGAGCAGTTCAGTCTGAGCGACGAGATCAGCGGCGTTCTCGTCACCGGTGTGAGCGGCGACGGCCCCGCGGCGGAGCGCGGCTTGCGTCCCGGCGACATCATCCTCGAGGTCGCGCAGGAGGAAGTCGATACGCCGTCGGAGCTCGCGAGCAAGGTTCGCGCGGCCGAGCGGTCGGGGCGCAAATCGGTCCTGCTCCTCGTTCAGCGGGGCGGGGACCTTCGCTTCGTCGCCGTGCGGCTCGACGGCTAGGGTTTCCAGTTCATCTGGAAACCCTCAAGGCCGCAAGGCGGCCCGCCGGTTATGCGGCGCGCCCGCGCAGGCGCGGCCATCCTTAATTCATCCGAGATTGGCCGGTCCGCAGCCGTGAGCGATAAAAAGCTAGAGCGGTTCCGATTAAGCCGGAATCGCTTTAGGGGTTTTATCCTGAAACGAAGACGGCGGCCCCAGAGCAATTTCCGAAGGGAAAGAACCGGTCCGGTTCAATCCCTTCGGATAAAATTGCTCTATTCTTTAAGATTATAGAGCAGCCTTATCCGTTCGGCGATCGCCCCCCGAAGATTTCAATGGGGTGATTCCGCCCGAACGGATAAGGCTGCTCTGGGGCCGCCGTTTTTCATTTAGGGTTGGCGCCGCCGGCCTCATGCCACGCCATCCCCGCGGCGTCGTGAAAATAACCGTTCGCCATCGTGGCTCCACCCGACACGCGGCGCAATTCGTCCATCGCTCTTTTGGGGTCCTCGACGCCGTCGGCCGCGCCGCGGAAGATTTGCGCGACCGCAACCATGTCGATGTGATGGGGCGACAATCGAAACCTAGTGATGCCGGCGTCCTTCAGGCTTTCGATCTCGTCGAGCAGCGCTACATAGGTGTGGGACAGGACCTGCACCCCGTTGATGGACACGAAGGGGGCGCCGTCAACGGTCTCGACGGGCAGGCCATCCCAATCGTCGCCGCATACGAATTGGCAATTGTCTTTCGAGATGCCTCGCGCCCGCGCGTGATAGCAGCGTGCCGACAAGGCCAAGGGCAGGCGCCCGAAAACCTGAACTTCAAGATCGATTGGTGTGGATGCCGCGAGAACCGCGAGGTCGTGCCGGGGCAACTCGCCGGAAAGGCAAACGCACTCGGCGCCGCGGAGCACGAGTTGGTGCAGGGTTTCTTCATTGTAGACGCAGACGTACGGGCCGATCACGTGGGGCCGTCCGGCGAGCAGACCCACCGCGCTTACATCGTTCGCCTCGATCAAGCCGGTGCTTGCCGCGGCGGTAACCTCGCGTACCAAATCAAGGTCTCTCTCGGTGATCACAAGCGCCAAGGTCGACAGGATCACCTCCTTGCCCGCCGCGCGCAGCCGCTCCACGACGCTCTTGAAATAGGCGTCGAACAGGGGGGTCCGTTTACCGCACACGACTTCGCCAAAGTAGACGACGTCAACGGGCGCTTCGTCGGCGATCCGAAAATAGAAATCGCGGCGCTGCTCGGCCGGCCAGTTGAACAACAGGGGACCGAGGCAGAGGGTCGCCGTCATCGCCAGGTCTTCCGATAGGCGCCCGTGGTTTCGCGCCGGCCCTCGAGAAACCGCTGCATGTCGCCCGCCGGAGGCGGTGTGCCGGCGAGGCAGGCGTCAAGGGCACGCCGCATGCTGCCGACGACCTCGCTAACATATGCCCGCCCGCGCTGCCGACCCTCGATCTTGAGTGCTTTCACGCCGGCGGCCACCAGGTCGGGCAGCATCTCGACCATGCTGAGGCTGGCGGGCTCCTCGAACAGATAGGACGCTTCGCCGCCACCGGCGTGAAAGCGTCCTTTGCACAGGGTCGGGTAGCCCGCCGGCTCGTTCTCCTGGAAGACGTTGACCGTCAGGTCCCCGAGGCGGGTTGCGAGGGTGCCGCCCCGTTCAACGTAGCGCACATGGCTCGCCGGCGAGCAGGCGCCATTCCTGTTGGGCGACACCCCGGTAACGTACGAAGAGAGCAGGCAACGTCCCTCGGCCATGGGGCATAGGCCGCCAAACAGGAAGACTTCGCATTCCACCGGCACTTGCTCGGTCAGGGCGGCGATCTCCGGCACCGTCAGTACGCGCGGCAGGACGGCCCGCTTAATACCGAATTCACGGTGGTAGAACTTGAGCGCCTCGGCGTTCGACGCCGATGCCTGAACCGACAGGTGCCGCCGCAGGTCGGGGTGTGTTTCCGCGGCGTAGGCGAGTAATCCGATGTCCGCGACGATCACGGCGTCGGCGCCGTAGGTTGCCGCGTCGTCGATGGCGGCGTGCCAAGGGCCGGGCTCTCCGGCCCCTGGAAAAGTATTGACGGCGACATAGACGGTGACGCCGCGCGCGTGGGCGTAGGTGACGCCGTCAGCCAGTTCTTCCCGGCTGAAGTTCAGTCCCGGGAAGTTCCTCGCGTTGGTGGCGTCGCGAAAGCCCAGGTACACGGTATCGGCGCCGGCGTCCACGGCCGCGCGGAGTGCGGCGGGCGTCCCCGCAGGGCAAACGAGTTCGACGGCAGGCCGACTCATTACCGTGCGCCATCCGCCGCGCGATGGCGTGGCTGCGCCGCAGCCGCAAGACGCCGCAGTATGTGCTCCGCCGGGCCGGAAAAAACCCCGAGCCCCGACGCGAAATCGGAGAAAAGATCAAGCTCTGCGCCGTCAATGATGTTCCGCAGCGCGACGATGGCTTCGGTATCGCCCGAGATGTGAAGTTCGCGGGAGAAGAAAAGAGCATCCCCATCCACCCGCCCCTCGACAAGGCCGACCAAGGACCATAGCGGCCCCCGGATCGTGGCATCGCAGCACGGCGTCCGCCGCCGCCCCACGACTTCGAGGCGAAGGCGCCGCGGGTCGGGGCGCAAAACGAATCGGAAGGGTAGGTCCTCCGGGTCGATGAGAAATGTCGTTCCAGCCAGGGAGCCGAGCCGCTCGACCAAGGCCCGGTGACGCCGCGTGACAATGCGTGCCGCGCCGTCGACCGCCGCTTGAAGCACGAACCGCGGCGGTGGGGCCAGTGCCATCACGGTGGTCGTCAAGCGCCAAATAAGGCTGCTTGGGCGCCAAATAGGGCTGCTTGGGTGAATGTTATTCGTGGGAACGATGACTGGCCCTCCCCTGATGGAAGCCCGTTTCATCCCCCCTTGGCGCCGTGCAAGGCCACCGCGCACCCGGCATCAAAGCGCATCGTGCGAAGGTTGGCAAGCGCCTCGCACGGCACAATAAACCCGGACGCCGAACCGCGGTGGCGTGGGCCTCGCGTCTCCCAGGGCGTTTCCGGTTCAACTGGAATCGCTCAAGGCTGCTGGAATCGCCCAAGGCCGCGAGGCGGCCCGCCGGTTATCCGGCGCGCCCGCGCAGGCGCGGACCCTCGGGTCCGCCGCCGTGAGCGACAAAAAGCTGGAGTGGTTCCGATCAGATCGGAAACCTCCTAATCCACGAACTCCGCCCGGCGGTAGCCTTGGAAGTATAAGAGCGCCGTCAAATCGCCGTGGTCGATGCGGGCGTGGGCGGCGGCCGCCACCAGGGGTTGCGCATGGTAAGCCGCGCCCAGCCCCGCCGCCTGAATCATGGCGATGTCGTTGTCGCCATCGCCCACGGCCAAGGTCTGCGAGAGATCGAGGTGGTGCGCCGCGGCGAGCCGCGTTAGCGCCACGAGTTTCGCCGAACGGTCGAGGATGGGGGAGACCACCTCGCCGGTCGCGACACCCGAGCGCAGCTCCAGTTCGTTCGCCTGGTCGGAATCGAAACCGGCGGCGTCGCGCACACGCGAGGTAAAGAAGGAGAATCCCCCCGACACCAGCGCCGCATGGGCCCCTCCATCGCGCATGGTTTGCACCAGGGTGCGCGCGCCCGCGTTGAGCCGGACGCGTTCATCGTAGGCCCGCTCCATTTCCTCGAGGGTCAGCCCCCGCAGCATTTTGGCGCGGGCGCGCAGGGCGTCGGCGAAGTCGAGCTCGCCCCGCATGGTGCGGCGGGTGATTTGGGCGACGTCCTCGCGGCGGCCGGCGAAGTCGGCCAGCTCGTCGATACATTCCTGGCCGATGATCGTGGAGTCCATGTCCGCCACGAGTAAAAGCTTGCGCCGTCCCGCCGACGCTTGGGCGAAAATATCCACCGGCGCATCCGCGAGGTACTGGCGCACCGAGGCGCCGGCGGCGTCGGGTTCCAGCGAATCGAACGGGATGTCGCACGCGATTCCGTCCGCCAGCCAGTCCGCGTCGCCGACCGCGGCGCCGGTCTCGGCGAGTGCGGCCGTGGCGAGCTCCACCTGCGGGCCCGTCAGCGTGGGCGCCGCTGGATCGACGAGGAGCGTCAAAACGAAATTCAT
>JADFIH010000078.1 GCA_022566715.1 Pseudomonadota bacterium
GCCCCAGCACCGTGGAGACGTGTTGGACGGGCGGATTGCCGGCCCCGAGTTGATCCTCGGGGTGCCGGCCCGCCTTGACGTTCTTGGTGTCTTCTTTCATGGGCGCGGATAATGGCACCGCGCCGCACAGGGCGCTAGGGGGCGGGAAGGAGGGAAGGAGGGAAGGAGGGAAGGAGGGAAGGAGGGGGCGGCTCGTAGGCGCACCCTACGGTTCGACGGGGGTGTCGCCGCGGCCGCCCCATTCGGACCACGAGCCGTCGTAGATCGCCACGTCCTTGCGTCCGATGAGATAAAGGCCGAGCCCCAGGATGCAGGCCGTCACGCCCGAGCCGCAGGTGGTGACGATCGCCTTGCCGAGGTCGAGTCCCGTGGCCTCGAAGGCGTTGCGCAGGGCCGCCGCGCCGCGCACGGTCTTCGTTCCGGGGTCGATCAGTTCAGGGTAGGGCAGGCAGCGGCTGCCCGGAATGTGGCCGCCACGCAGTTCCGCGCGCGGCTCCGCTTCGGTGGCGTCGAAGCGCCCCCGCGTGCGCGCGTCGAGCACCTGCTCGCGGGCGCTCGTAAGGTTCGCCGTCATGTCCTCGAGGCCGCGCACGAGATCGCGGCGCAGGTCCGCCTTGAAGGTGGTGGGCGCCGGGGCATCGTCCGCCGCCGTTACGGGATGGCCCTCGGCGCGCCACTTTGGTAAGCCCCCGTCTAGTACTGCAACCCGATCGTGCCCGAAAACGCGGAACATCCACCAGACGCGCGCCGCCGATTGCAGGCCGATGCCGTCGTAGACCACGACATGATGTTCATTGCCGATCCCCATGGCCCCAACGGCGCGCGCGAAGTCGGCGGCGTCCGGTAGCATGTGCGGAAGATCGCTGGCGCGGTCGGATATCTCGTCGATGTCGAAATGGCGGGCCCCCGGAATATGCCCCTCGGCGAACTCGGCCCGGGCGTCGCGCTTTTGCGCGGGCAGGTACCAGGATGCGTCGAGGACGCGCACCTCGGATGAGTCGAGGTTCGCCGCCAGCCATTCGGTGCCGGCCAGGGCGTCCGGGTTCGCGTAGTCCATGGGGAATGCCTTCTCAGACCAGTTCGATCGAGACGCGCCGGTTCTGGCGGCCCTTTTTCTCGATCTTGCGCACCCGTACGGCGCCGATCTCGCCGGTCCTCCGAACATGGGTTCCGCCGCAGGGTTGCAAATCCACATCGGCCCCGATGCGCAGGAGCCGCACGCGCCCCGCGCCCACTGGCGGTTTCACCGACATGGTTTTGACGAGTTCGGGCTGGGCGGCGAGCTCCGCGTCGGTGATCCATTCTTCCTCGACGCCGTGATCGGCCTTGATCAGTTCGTTGAGCTTCGCGGTGATCTCTTCCTTGTCGAGGATCGCCTCGGGAATGTCGAAATCGAGCCGTCCCTTGCCGTCGCCAACCTGGCCCCCGGTCACCGGATAGTCGAGCACCGCGGACAACAGGTGCAGGCACGTGTGCATGCGCATCAGGCGGTAGCGCCGGTCCCAGTCGAGGGTTGCCGTCACGGATTCGCCCGGTGGCGGAGGCGTGGCGCCGTCCGCCAGGACGTGGATCACCGATCCCGCCGTTTCGCCTTTAATGGCGTCGACGATCTCCGCGCCGCCGCCGGACCAGGTGAGGCGTCCGGTATCGCCCGGCTGGCCGCCGCCTCGGGGGTAAAAGACCGTCCGGTCCAACTCGACGCCGGCCGCGCCCGCCGCCGTGACGACCGCGCCGCAGCTTTGGGCGTAAGCATCGCCGCCATAGAGGTGTTCGGTCATGCGCTCTTGTCCTCCAGCCAGCGCGGCACGGGCAGGTTCTTCGAGCGCAGGAACTCCGGATTGAACATCTTGCTTTGATAGCGCGTCGCGAAGTCGCATAAAAGGGTGACGATGGTGTGGCCCGGTCCGAGATCCTTGGCCAGGCGGATGGCGCCGGCCACGTTGATGCCGCTCGACCCGCCCAGCACCAGGCCATCGTACTCGATCATGTCGAACGCCACCGGCAGGGCTTCCTCGTCCGGAATCCGATAGGCGTCGTCGATGGGCGCACCCACGAGGTTCGCGGTTTCGCGGCCCTGGCCGATCCCCTCGGTGATCGAGGTTCCTTCGGCCTTGAGTTCGCCGTGCTTGTAGAAGTTGTACAAGGCCGAGCCCATGGGATCGGCGAGCACGATGCGCACGTCCGGATTCTGCTCCTTCAGGTACTGCCCGATTCCGGCGATCGAACCGCCCGTGCCGATGGCGCAGACGAATCCGTCGACCTTGCCGCCGGTCTGTTTCCAGATTTCCGGACCCGTCGTCTCGTAGTGCGCGAGGCGGTTGGCGACATTGTCGAACTGATTGGCCCAGATGGCGCCGTTGGGGTCGCTTTCATTCAACTCTTCAGCGAGGCGGCCCGAGACCTTGACGTAGTTGTTTTCGTCGCGGTAGGGCACCGCCGGCACGGCCCGCACCTCGGCGCCGCACAGGCGCAGCGTGTCCATCTTCTCCTGGCTTTGCGTGTCGGGAATCACGATTACCGAACGAAAACCCATGGCGTTTCCCACCAGCGCCAAGCCGATGCCCGTGTTGCCGGCGGTGCCCTCGACGATCACTCCGCCCTTGCGGAGGGTGCCGCGCTCGACCGCGTCCTTGACGATGTACAGCGCGGCGCGGTCCTTGACCGACCCGCCGGGGTTCAGGAACTCCGCCTTCCCCAGGATCTCGCAGCCCGTCGCCTTGGACAGCCGGTCGAGGCGGATGAGCGGGGTGTTTCCAATCGTTCCAAGGAAGCCATCACGGACATCCATACCTGTTCCATGCCTTTTCTGGTCCCGCGGCCGGACGTGCGTCATAAGGGGGCCCATGCGGTTGTCCCGGGGGTGGTCCCGCGGATTAACCTTTTGGCGTGCGCCAGGGCAACCAGGCGCCCCTCCGTCCAAAGCGCCCTTCCGTAATGACGCCGGAATATCGGATTTTCTTTCAAACAACAATGCTTAACCGTAGTTCAGCGGCGCGACGGTTGGGCGGCGGGGCTCACATCGGCGCGAAGGCCGTCATTGCTAACGAAGCGTTTACGCCCCCACAGGTACTTTGACTCTCCCAGGGGCGCCCGTTTTTCTGGGGTTTGGGTTGGGCGCACCTGACATCTGAGTCGGGGTGAGATGGTAAACGAATCGGGGGGGACGGGGGCCGAGGCATCCCATGCGGCGGGTGCTCCCACGCGCTCTCGGGAATTGCTGCCCGCGGTGGGGACGCGCCGCCGCATGCTGTTCCTCAGCCTCTTCATCGTTGTGTTTTCGCTGTTCAGCCTCGGCATGTGGGGCTGGCGCAGCTTCGAGGCGGTCAAGGCGCAGGTGAAGACGTCGCTGGTGGCGACCGCCGTGCAGGCTTCCCTTCCCATAGACGGATTCCTGCGAGACATGCGCTCGGCGCTTGCCGTGGAGGTCGAGAGAACTCCCCGAAATGGCGAACGCAGCTTCGATCACCTGCGCTTCGTCGTGCAAAGCAATGCGAACCTGCAAAGCATCGTCGAGATCGATGTCGACGGTCGCCAGACGGTCGTGGCCGGCCCGCTCCTGGAAATTCCCCCTGAATTCGTGGTCAGCGCCATCGCCGAGTGGAGGGCGACGGGCGAGCCCGCGCTTATCTCCGCCTTCCAGGTCGATGGCGTTCCCTACGCCGGCATGGTCCACGCACCCCCTCAAACGCCTGGCGACCCGAAGGACCTGCTCGCCATCGTTTTTGAAATCGAGCAGGTCTTCACGGGTTTGAGGAGGCTGACGGTGCCCGAGGGCTCAACCGTCGTTCTCGTGCGGCCCAATGGCTCGATATGGCTCGAATGGCAAGCGGACGGCGGTAGAGCGTCGCCGGCCGGCTTTGGAAAATTGGTCGCGGCTGCCGTGGCCGCACACGCCGGCGGCGAGACCGCCGCTTTTCCGATTGTGCATATCGGCGGCCGGACGAGTACCTACGCCGCCAAGGCCGATCTCGATCACGCGCCGCTTGTCCTCGCCGCCAGTTTCAGGGACTCGTACTTTTTTGCCAGATGGCGGGCGGAACAGATGCTGCCGCTCCTTCTCGGAGCGATCGCCTGGTTGATGGCGGTCGTTGTCGTCGCCGCTGTCGGCCGGTCCATCGTGCGCGAGAGCGAACGGCGCGAGGCAGCGGTGTTGGCGTTGGCGCGCAGCGAGCAGCGGTTTCGTGACTACAGCGACTCGGCATCGGACTGGTTGTGGGAAATGGGTCCTGATCTGCGGTTTCGTTTCCTTTCCAAGAGCAGCGTTTGGGAGAGGCTGGGCTTGCAGCCCGAATCACTCATCGGATGCAGCCTCGAGGAGATTGCGGCTGGTGACGGGGGCGGCGATGCCGCGCGCCGCTACGAGGCGGCGACCAAGGCGCGAGACCCGTTCCGAAACCTCACCTTCGAATTACGCAACGGGGGCAGCGAAACCCGCTTCATCCAGATCAGCGGAAAGCCCGTCTTCGGTGCGCCGGTCCCCGGCGAGGACCGCGAATTCCTCGGCTATCGTGGGACCGGTGGCGACATTACCACGGAGGTCGCGGCCGATGCGCGGGCCCAGCGCGCCCAGAACCAGCTTTCCGACGCCATCGAGGCCATCAACGACGGCTTTGCGTTGTACGACGCGGAGCACCGCCTCGTGCTCGCCAACGAGCGTTACCGCCAAATCTTTCCGGAGTTCGCCTCCATCGTGAAGCCTGGGATGCACTATGGGGACTATTTGTGGGCTCAGGTGCGCGCCGGTCACACGCCCGAGGGCCTGGACCCCGAGGAATGGATCGCCGGCATTCTCGCGTCGACCCGGAAGACCGGACGTCCGCGCGAGCGGCAAATGCAGGGTGGCCGCTGGTATCTCTCCAGCAACCACGCGACCCGCGAAGGCGGCTTCGTCGGAATCCGCACCGACATCTCCGACCTCAAGCGCCACGAGCTGAACCTGCGCGAGAACGAGGCGCGGCTCCGGTCCGTGATCGCGAACGCCCCCATCGCCATCTGGGCCACCGATTTGGAAGGTGTTTTCACCTTCATGGATGGAAAGGGGCTGGAGGGCGTCGGCATGCGGCCCAACGAGTTGGTCGGTCAATCCGCCCTGGCTTTTTTCCGCGACAATGAGACCATCATCGACAACATGACTCGGGCACTCGCGGGGGAGGCGTTGTCGGGACCGATCGAGGTCGCGGACGTTCCCTTCGATGCCTGGTTTACCCCTCTTCGTGACGAATCCGGCCGTGTGACCGGCGTCCTCGGAACGGCGGTGGACGTCAAGGAGCGCCAGGCCGCCGCCGAGGCACTGCGCCGGAGCGAGGAGTTGTTCCGCTCCCTTATCGAGAACGCCATCGACATCATCACGGTGGTCCAGCCCGACGGCACGATCAGCTATCAAAGCCCCTCGATCAAAGATGTGCTGGGCGTGAGGGCCGACGACATCATCGGCCGCTCCATATTCGATTTTATTCATCCGGAGGATCTGCCGGTCGCCAGGGAGGCGTTCGCCCGTGGCCGAGAGACACCGGGCCCGACGGAGTCCGTCGAGATTCGCCTTCAGCGCCGGGATGGGTCGTGGCGTAACTTGGAGGCCTTCGGGCGGCCGATCGGCGGCCCCGCTCCCGAGGCCCCCCTTGTCATAAACGCCCGCGACGTGACGGTGCAACGGCGGGCGGAGGACGCCCTACTCGCCGCCAAGGAAGCAGCCGAACTCGCCAACCGCGCGAAGTCGGAGTTCCTCGCCAATATGAGTCACGAACTCAGGACGCCGCTCAACGCGGTGATCGGTTTCTCGGACCTGCTGCTGTCCAGGCATGCGGGCGAACTCAACGACAAGCAGGACGAATATCTCAACGACATTCGTGGGTCCGGGCGTCACCTGCTCGCTCTCATCAACGACATCCTCGATCTATCCAAGATCGAAGCGGGCAAGGTGGAGTTGCATGAGGAGATATTTGCTCTGGACGACCTGACCGAAACCACCGCGCGGCTCGTGAAGGAGCGTGTCCGCGAAGCCGGCCTGCGACTCAGCCTCGACGTTCAGCGCCGGTTGCCCGATCTTTGCGCGGACAAGCGCATGATCAAACAAATACTGCTGAACCTGTTGTCGAACGCCATCAAGTTCACCAGACCCGGCGGCGAGGTGTCCCTCACGGTACGTCTGACGGACGCGGGCGGTATGGAGTTCACCGTCGCCGATACCGGGATCGGCATGACGGAGCGCGACATCGAAACCGCCATGGCCGTTTTCGGTCAGGTTGAGGGGGCGCTCAGCCGGCGTCACGATGGGACGGGACTCGGCCTGCCCTTGGTAAAATCCCTGGCCGAGTTGCACGGCGGCAGGCTGCGAATCGACAGCACGCCCGGGCAGGGGACCGCGGTGCATGTTTGGTTCCCGCCGACCCGCCTTGCGACGGCCGCGGTCGCGGCCAACCGGATATCCGCCGCCAAGAGCGGCATTCGTTCAGGTGGAATCGCCTTCGGCGATCACTGAACGGATAAAAATGTTCGAGGGTTAGTTGGAACAGACCGGTGTGGCGGTCGGGTTCTGGCGCAGTTGCGCAAGCAGCGCCTGAAGCCCGTCCCGCGAACACTGGATGGCGGCGGAGAAGCTGTTACGCTGCGTCTGGATTTCGCTGAGCCCTTGCACGATCACGTCGACCACCTTGAAGTCCGGCTCCGTCCCGCGAACATGCCAGTCCACTCCGATCGGCGGCAGTGGCATCAGGGTGAGGGTGCTTTCAACGACCGTAACGTCGGCGCTTTGCGGACGCGAGTCGATGACCTTGAAGTCCTGGCCGGTGAAATTTCCGAGACGCGCCGCGAAGGTCAGTATGACCCGTTCGCGGAACAGGGCCATGTACTCGTCACGTTCCGGCTGGCTCGCCGTGCGCCAATACCGGCCCAGGACGAAGCGGCCCATGCCGTCGATGTCGAATCCGGCATCCAGGACCGCCTGAAAGGATTCCATTCGCTGCTCGGCCGTGAGTTCCTCGTTTTCCAGGGCGCCGATGGCGTCACCGCCAAGGCGTTCGATGAAGGAGGAAGGTGTTTCGGCCGCGGCGCTTCCGGGTAAACCCAACAGGGCCAGGATGAGGAACGCGCCGGCAAAAGGGGCAAGGAAGGCGCGAGCCGGGAAAGTGCCGAGGGTCTGCTGAAGTACTGTCATTGGTCACACCTAGTGTGCGTCCGCGCCCTCGGCAAGATGGCCTAACGGGAAGGACGGATGACCTGTGAAGCTTGCATTTGAGGCAAGTTTCTTACAGTGCCCGATTGTTTGTATCGACGCTCGCAGTATGATCACTAAACTGTTGGTCGCCAAGTGCGGCAATCAAGATAAAGGCGTCATCTTCGTGCCTTCAACATTGTTGGCGGCGGGGAGCGGTTCGCCGCCGATGTTCTTGTCGGAACGGCTGGCGATCATCTTCCGTTCCGCCGTGCCGTTCCTGCTCATCCAGGCGACGGGTCTCACCATCTGCATTCTTTTCCCGGGGATTATTCTTTGGTTGCCGCGCCTCGTGTACGGCTGAGACCGCGATGGCCGTCAAGAAAGGCGTCAAGGAGCTTGTCGCGGCCGCCGAAGCGGACATTGAGACCATGTCCGCCGCCGACGCGAAGGCCGCGCAAGAGGGCGGAAACGCGACGATCGTCGACCTGCGCGACGTGCGCGAATTGTGGCGTGAAGGCAAGATCCGCGGGGCCGTTCACGCGCCGCGCGGCATGCTGGAATTCTGGGTCGACCCGGCGAGCCCCTATCACCGGGACGTTTTCGCCTCGGGCGGCAAATTCATCTTTTATTGCCAAAGCGGTTGGCGCTCGGCGCTCGCCACGAAGGCGGTGCAGGACATGGGCCTTGAACCGGTGGCGCACATCGGCGGCGGCTTCACGGCCTGGGTCGAGGCCGGCCTTCCCACCGAGGAGGTCAAGCCCAAGGAGCGGAAGTAGGCGAGGAAAATCTACGCCGCCACGTAGTCGCGGACTTCAAACCGAGTACCTCCGCGAACCGCATCTTCGGCAAGTGAGAGCAGGCGTGTCGTTTCTTCCGCGCCCACGTATTCCTCACCACAGTTTTCGCAAACTTGGGCAGGAACGCTCCGGACGACCAGCGTGACGCCGCGCCGCTCAAGGGTAACGGTGGTACTTCCGTCCTTCGTCTCGCCTTGCCGGCAAACGACGCATTCCATTACTCTCGCCTCCGTCGAAATGAATCAGTCCAAAGGGTTGCGTCAGGTTGATAGACGGTCACAACCACAATCTCCTCGTCCGGGGCATTGTCAGCCACAACGACGTGGATTGGGCGCTGCCGCGACCGTCCAAGGATCAGGCGGCTGGGGTACGGTTTATCGTCAGGGTAGGTCGCAATTGTCTCGCCTTCTTCTAACACATTGCGGACTTCGGCGACGCTAATCCCACGCTCGAACATGCGTTGAACCGCGTGAACCCGAAACACGTAGCGGGCCAAAACGTGGCGTCCCTTCAAACCTTTCCCAAGAAGGGAGCATAGCACAGCCACCATCTCTCCTGACATGACGCTGTCAGGAGGCCTTCGGTAGTCTCGCGCGCGATTGGCGGCGGGGCTGCCGGCTGGAGAACTATATGGACAGGTGATTGGCGATCAGTGCGGGCCGTCCGCGGTTTAGCGGACGGGGTACCGCTAGAGATCGTGGCGCTTGCCATTGACTTTTTGACCCCTCATGGGCATTTTGCCGGCCATGTCGGAGAAACTCCTTTCGAGGCGAATTACGCCCCCGGTCTCCCTTGGGAGCCGGGACCCCGTAATTTGCCGCCTTGATCCCGCGAAGGAGTTTGCGTCCGATGTCCGCCGTACCCCCTGAATTTCACCCCGCCGTCACCTTTACCGTCCGGGCGGCCCGCGCCCCCGACGTGCTGCCCCGCGTCTTGGAGCTGTTCGCCAAGCGCAATCTGGTCCCCGACCGCTGGACCACGCGGCGCGTCGGCGAAAACCGCGACCGCCTGGTGTTCGAGATCGAAATGGATGCGATGGAGTGGCGGTTGGCCGACTACATGGCGGCCAGCATGCGTCAGATCGTCAACGTCGAATCGGTGGTGGCGGAAAAGGTCAGCCTGGCGAAAACCGGCTGACGCGCCGGTGTAACCGCCGGAGCGGCCGGCCTAGAGTCGTTCCGACTTGGTCGGAACCACTCTAGTTTTTGTCGCTCACGGCTGCGGACCTACGGTCCGCGCCTGCGCTGGCGCGCCGGATAACCGGCGGGCCGCCTCGCGGCCTTGGGTGATTCCAGTTGAACCGGAAACGCCCTAGCCGAGCAGGAACCTGGTGTACGTCTCGGCGGTGGCGCGCCGGCCGTCGGGGGTCTTCGGGTCCTTGGTATAGGCCGTGACGGAGCCGGGTATGAGGGCGGCGGCTTCCTCGGTGTACTGCCGCAGCATGTCCGACTCACCTGCCGCCACCAGGGTCGGCACGGTGATGAGCGGCAGCCGCGCGCGTTTCTCATAGCCCAGCGCCGCGCGGTAGGAGTGGTGATAGGTGCGGATCGACTTGAGCACGTCCATCACCTGATCGTGGAGCTCGTCCGGGCCGGGCAGGCCGACCTCGCGGGCGCGCCCGCCCTCGCGCCGCCACCAGGGCCAGAACAGGTGGCCGTCGCGCACGAAGTGCCAGGCCCAGTTGAACTGGCTGCCTTCGCCGTCCGGCGTGATGGCGGGCGCGTGGTTGCGCACAAGGCCCTCGCGTTCGTCGTCCGGGTAAAGACCGACGCCGTCCAGCACGAGCTTCCTGACCCGTTCCGGTTGGGCGATCGAGGCTTCGAGCGCGATGTTGCCGCCCGTGTGCGAGCCCCACAGAAACACGTCCCCGAGGCCAAGGCCGTCGAGGGCGCGCAGCAGCCCGTCCGCGAGATAGGGAATGTCCACATTATCAGTCGTGGCGGGCGAGGAGTCGGCGTTGCCGAGCGTATCGGGTGCGTAGATATGGAAGCTCTCGCCCAGTACTTCCATCAGCGGCACCAGCGCGCGCGAGCCGCCGGGGGACCCATGCACCATGACGAGGACCGGGTTCGGCGCGGCCCCGCAGGCGCGGTAGTGAATCTGTCCCTCGTCCACATCGACAAAGCCGCGCCGGATTTGAACGTCGCTCATTTACTCATTCCAAAAAGGGTGCTCCTCTCGGTGTCCCCCTCCCAACGCCCGTTTGAGGAGACCACTGCAAAAAACCCGAGGACTTTGCGCCAAAAAGATAACCCCTCCCCCTTTTTTTGAGGGGGAGGGTAGGGAGGGGGTGTTCTGTTGATTTCTCCTCCCCCTACCCCCTCCCCAAACGGGGAGGGGGTATTTCAAAGAGCGACTTTCGCGGAGCATTCCATCAGGGAGGAGGACTCCTTCGCTGCCTCGTTTGGTTGTCACCACTGCAAAAGCTTCCCGCCGAGCAGGCGGCCGAAGCCGAGCGCCGGGGTGACGCTCATGCCGCCCACGAAGGACTGGCCCGACAGGGTGGCGCCGCCGATGGCCTCGCCCAAGGCATGGAGATTCGGGATGGGGCGGCCGTCCTTGTCCAACACTTGCAGCTTTGTGTTGATCGTCAGGCCCGCCGGCGACTTCAGCAACGTGCCGTGCGCCTTCACGGCATAAAAGGGCGGTTGCGAAATGGGTGCCGGAAAATTCGTGCGGCCCAGGGGATCGTTTCCCGTTTTGGCGGCGCGATTGTACTCCGCGACCGTGGCGGAGAGCGCGGACTCGTCGAGACCACACAGGCCGGCCAATTCCGCGAGCGTTGCACCACGGCGGAACGAGGGGTGCGAGTCAAAGGCCGCCTCGATGCTCGCCGCATCCCATTCGTTACGGTTTGTCAGCCAGTTGCCGAGGAAGGGCGGGGCGTTGCGCAGGATGTGGTCGTCGAAAACGATCCAGAAAGTCATCTCGGGCTGTTTCATCAGCGCGTGTTCGCGCGCATCAACGCTGGGGTTGTCCTCGGCGACGAAGCGCCGCCCCTTCAGGTTGACGTAGATCTCCCAAGGCGGGCGCACCTGCGGGATCAGGTTGGGCATATTCTCGAAGTCGATGCGGCCCGGTTCGCCCGCGACCTCGATCCCGCCGAAAGTCGGCAGGAATTTCTCGCCGTTCCGGATGACCCCGCCCGCGCTTTCGCCGCACAGGATGCCCTCGCCGGTCGATGTGGGCATGGCGCAGGTGAAAAGTGGAAACCCTTGCGTGAGCCGCGCGAACAGCTTGGGATCGGCGCCGTAGCCGCCCGTCGTCAGAACGACGTTCTTACCCTCGATGCGCTCGACGCCGCCGCCCGCGCCGCGCACTTCGATGCCGGTGATCGCGCCCGTGCCGTCGCCCGTAAGGCCGGTCATTTCCGTTTCCAGACGCAGGTCGAGACGCCCCGTTTCCCGCGCCCGGGCGAGAAGGCGGCGCAGGACCTTGAGGTGGGAGCGCCCGCCATCGACGCCCCAGTAGGTGCGGGCGACGCTGTAGGCCTCGTGGCCGTAGAAGATCTTGGGGCAAACCGGGTCGAACTCGAAGCCCTCGCCGGTCAGCCAGTCGAGGGTGCCGGGCGCAAGATCGACGGCGAGCCGCACGAGGTCCGCGTCCGAGGTGCCTTTCGCGATGCGGATCGCATCCTCGAAGTGGCTGTCCGGGTGATCCTCGATGCCCTTCCGGCGTTGGAGTTCGGTGCCGGCCGCGCTCATCTGCCCCGCCGTGACATGGAGCGTGCCGCCGATGTCATCGGACTTATCGACCAACAGGGTCCGGGCGCCGCGCTCGGCGGCGCTGATGGCCGTGGGCAGCCCGGCGGTACCCGCCCCAATGACGATTACGTCAAACGGCCCATCCAATTGTCCAGTCATTGCTCGATGCTACACCGGTGCGCCGACTCCGTCACCCAGGGACCGGGGGGCAAAGGAAGGGGCGCCGCCACGAAACGCGGCAGCGCCCCAAAAAATTCGAACACTAAGCCTGAATGGAATTCAGGACTTAGGCGGCCTGAATTTTGGCCCAGGTTCCCGGCCCGAAGACGTCGTCGGCAAGCTCCTTGTTCAAGGGAGCCATCTTCGCTTGCGCCGCCGCGGCATCGAGTACCAGCACCGTGCCGGCGCCATTGAGCTCTTCCCACTTGTCGTAACTGGGGCCAGCCTCTTCGTTGACGCGGTCGAAGTACAGCTTGGGCTCGAGCTCGTCGAATGTGTCCTGCAAGACCTGCTGCGCCTTCGCGCCGTAGGAGTTCCAGACCTTCGCACTGATGAAGTATTTGTCGAGACCAAAGCCGAAATCGTTGCGTACGATGTACTTCGTCACCTCATAGAACTTCACCGGGATCGCCAGCGACGCTAACGTCGCTGCGCCATCGACGATGCCCTGTTGCAGGGCGCCATAAAGCTCGTTGAAGGCGATGACCGTCGGCGATGCGCCCAGGTGCTTCAGGCCCTTGACCTGACCCTCGATCTGCGAGGCGCGAATCTTCTTGCCCTTGAGGTCGTCGAAGCTGCCGATCTCCTCGCGCATGAAAAGGTTCCATGCCCCGGCCCGGCCAACGCCAAGGAAATGCACGTCATAGCGGGCCAGCAGCACCTTTTGAGTGGCCTCGCGCAGGAAGCCGTTGGCAACACGGCCGGCATGCGCGCTGTCGCGGAAAAAGTATGGCGTGTAGAAGATGTCGAACTCGCGGGTGCCGGTATAAGCGGTGCCGGCACCGTCGACGGTGCCCAACGATGCGCCTTCGATCAGCGCCTTTTCGCCGATGCCGAGGTTACCGGCGAAAACCTCGAAATCCACTTCGCCATCGGTGCGTTCCCTGACGGTGTCGAAGAACTCCACGGCAAAGCGGGCCGAAATCGAGGACGGCGCGGCGGCTGTACCATACTTCATCGTCCGCGCCTGAGCGACGCTCGGGAACCCGGCCACTGCTCCGACGGCGGCGAGGCCGACGGCTCCCTTTGCAAAACCCCG
>JADFIH010000079.1 GCA_022566715.1 Pseudomonadota bacterium
CGAGGCGCCCCACCACCCCATGGCCCACCGCTCCGGCATTAGGACTTTGTAAGGGTTAATGCGGTCTTCTCCCGGTCTGTTTGGCTGGCCCGTCCGCCATGCCCGTAGGGGCTGTTCGATGGGGAACAGCGGCGGGTGCATGGCGTCCGTCCGACCTATACGCGGTCCACGGACCGGCATAAATTGGCGGCCAGCGGTATCTGGACCAACGGGATAATGAGCGGTTTGGAGAAAGAATTCTGGGGGAACAAAATCCGGGGGAACAAGGTCCGCCGCGGGCTTGACCGCGCCGGTACCAGGGACAAAGGGCGCGGCCGGGTACGCCGTTGGGCGGCGCTGGCCGCCGCGCAAGCATTCGGCGTCCTGGTGCTCGCCGGGGCCGCCGCCGCGCAGAACCTCGACGCCGAGGGGCGCTATGGCGTGGCGAACCTCGAGGCCGGGTTTGCCCCCGATCCCTTCGTCGTGGAGGTCGAGGCCGGCGGGCCCGACCAGTCCGGGCCCCTGGGCGCCGGATGCGACGGCTATATCAGCTTCGAGAAGCCCGACTATGAACTCAACTACGCGCCGGGCCAGTACGAGCTGGGTTTCTTCGTCCAGGGCGCGGCCGACACCACCCTGGTGGTCAACGACCCGGCGGGCAACTGGCATTGCAACGACGATTTCAACAGCGCCGGCGGCACCAACCCCGGCATCGTCTTCTCCAATCCGTTGTCCGGAAACTACGATATCTGGGTTGGCGTCTATGAGGTGGCGAACACCGGCGCGGACACCCAGCTGTTCATCACCGAAGGGAGCGCGCCGTGGGGCGACGGCGCCGTGGCCAGTAGCGGCGGTATCGACTTCGGCGACGACGCGAGCGAATACGCGCGCGACGGCCAATGCGACGATCCGCGGTTCAGCGGACCGGGCGCCGCCGACATCCTGCTCGACCAGGACATCCTCCGCGACGCCACCGATTGCCGCGCCCTCTTCGAGCAGGGCCGGATTGCGCTCGCGACGCCGGACCAGACCCAACCTGAGACCCAGCCCGAAGCCCACCCCGAGCCCCATCCGGATCAGGACCCAACTCAGGCCCCAACTCTGGCCGAGACTCCGCCGGCGCCGCGCGGCACCCGGTTGGTGTCGTCGGGCACCGGTTTCTTCGTCAGCGCCGCGGGACACGTGCTGACCAACAACCATGTCATCGAGGGCTGCAACCGAACCACCATCCGGATCATGGGCGAGGCCGCGGTCGACGCCGTCGTCGTTTCGGCCAACTCGGACGTGGACCTCGCCCTCCTCATAGCCCCCGTCCAGCCGCGCGCCCGTGCGTCCTTCCGCGCCGAGCGTTCCGTGCGTCAGGGCGAGGAGGTGGTGGTATTCGGTTTCCCGCTGCACGGCGAGCTCTCGTCCCAGGGCAACCTGACCGACGGGCTCGTGACGGCGCTCAGCGGCTTCTTCGACGACCTGCGCGTGATGCAGGTGTCGGCGCCGGTCCAGCCCGGCAACAGCGGCGGTCCGGTCATGGACCGTGGCGGCAATATCGTGGGTGTCATCGTCTCGGGCGCCGATACCCAAGTCTTCATGGCCGAGGGCCGGGACTTGCCCCAGAACGTCAACTTCGCCATCCGCGCTTCCCTGGCGCGTTCGTTTCTCGACACGAACAACGTCGACTACGATCTCGCCCGGTCGGACCGGGCGTTGTCCGTCGCCGATATCGGCGAGCAGGCCCAGGACTTCACCGTTCTCATCCTCTGCTACCAATAATTTCTCCGCCGCCGGTAATTCCGGAGGGCGAACCGTCACGGTGACGCGGCCGGCCAACCGGCCGGACCTCCTTGCCCAGCCCCGCGCCGCCATGCGATTATTTTCCGGCGGTGGGGGAGCGCCGCGCCGGGTGGAGCCACGCCACGGAGGACCGACCATGACCGACGCCGCCGTCACCGGGCTTGAACCGTCCGTGCTCGATGCGCTGCGCCAGATCGCCGGCAACGATCACGTTCTGACGGATGCGGGCGACCTCCGGTTCTTTTCCAGCGACGTGCTGCGCGAGGCCGATCCGGCGGAGGTCGTCCTCCAGCCCGGCACCGTCGAAGAGCTCGCCCAGGCGGTGAAGACAGCGACGGCGGCGGGCCTGGCGGTGATCCCGCGCGGCGGCGGGCTCTCCTACACCGACGGCTACCTGCCCCAGCGCACTCATTCGATGATCGTCGACATGCGCCGCCTCGACCGCATCCTCGAGATCAACACGCAGGACATGTACGTCACCGTCGAGGCGGGATGCACCTGGAAGGCGTTGTTCGAGGCGCTCAAGGACAAAGGCGTGCGCACGCCCTACTTCGGGCCGTTGTCGGGGCTCTATGCCACCATCGGCGGGGCGCTGAGCCAGAACAGCATGTTCTTCGGCTCCGGGCTCCACGGCAACGCGGTCGACAGCGTGCTCGGGCTCGAAGTCGTGCTGGCCGACGGTCAACTCCTCAAGCTCGGCTCGGCGGCGACGCCCTACAACCCGTCCCCCTTCTTCCGCGGTTACGGCCCCGACTTGGCCGGTATTTTCCTGGCCGATTGCGGCGCGCTCGGGTTCAAGGTGCAGGCCACCCTGCGGCTCATTCCCTATCCGGAATCGACGCAGTACGCCTCATTCGGTTTCGACACCAAGGAGCAGATTTGCGCCGCCATGTCCGAGGTTTCGCGCCAGGGCCTGGCCGCCGAATGTTTCGGCTTCGATCCCTATTGGCAGGGCCGGCGCCTCGAACGCGAAGGCTTGATCAAGGATATCAAGTCGCTGGCGGGCGTCGCGCGTTCCGGCAAGACCCTTCTGAGCGGCGTCAAGGAGGCGGCCAAGGTCATGGTCGCGGGTCGGCGGCTGTTCGAGGGCGTGACCTATTCCATGCACGTCGTCGCCGAGGGGCGCGACGATGCGGCGGTGGACGGCGCCATGGCCGCGATCCGCGAGATCGCGCTCGCGCAAGGCGAGGAAATCTCCAACAGCCTGCCCAAGGTGATGCGCGGCACGCCGTTCCCTCCGCCCAACAGCATGCTGGGGCCGGACGGCGAACGTTGGGTGCCGATCCACGCGCTCGTCCCGCACAGCCGCATCGGCGCCACCATCCAGGCGATCCACGATTTCTTTTCCGAGCGTGCCGATGTCATCGAGTCGCACGGCATCGAGTGGGGCTATCTGCTCGCCACCTCGGGGCGTTCGACGTTCCTGGTGGAGCCGGTGTTCCTGTGGAAGGATTCGCGCCAGCTCTACCACAACCGCTATCTCGAGGACTCGTATCTCAAGGGGCTTAAGAGCTATCCCGAGAACCTGGCCGCGCGTGCGGCGGTGATCGAGCTTCGCTCGGCCCTGGCTCAGGTCTTTATGAAGCTGGGCGCGGCCCATTTCCAGATTGGCAAGTCCTATCCCTACCGCCAGGGGCGCGAGCCCGCGACCTACAAGCTGCTCCAGGCGATCAAGGCCGCCGTCGATCCACGGGGCCTGATGAATCCGGGCGCGCTGGGCCTGGAGTAGCTCTTTACCGATTGATAACGCGTGCGTCCTAGGGTCCCGGGGTGGCCGGAAAGGGCGGCTCCAGGGCAGGGTAAGGGAAGCGTAAACAATGGAAGGTGTTGGCTCGCCGCCACGCGCGGCGCAGGTTTCGAAGACGGCCCCGCGGGGCTCGGGCCCGGAGGCCACCACCAAAATCACGGGGGACGCCGCGCGCGAGGCTAAGGCGACCCCCTCCCAGGACCTATCCGCCCCCTCCCAGGACCTGGCCGCCGCGCCGCCGCCGGACGCCAACGCAAGGGGTGGAGTTTCCCCGCCGACTCCGGGCCACGGCCTGGGCCAGCGCGTCGATATCAAGGTTTAGTCCGCCCGGGTCGGGCGCCCTTAACCCTTCGGAAACCATCGGACGTCCGCCCGCGTCCAATCGACGCTAGGTCCGGGAGTTAGGGGCATTTGCCCTTGATTCGTGCGGCTTTCCAGGCATCGCGGTACACAATTCTTTTACAATCCGTGAAGGGGCGAACGCCTATAATTCAGCGGCCGAGCAACCACATGTGGTGCAGCCGCCCCGGAACGGGCGGAAAATTAAACAGGGCGAAACGGCAAATTTAATGAGCGCCATCAGCATCCTCAACCCCCGGCGGCTCGCCGGGCTTCTTGCCGTCCTGTTCGCGGCGGCGTTCTTGAGCACGGCGGCAAGTGCCCAGCAGGCCGCAAGCGCCCAGGCGGCTAGTAATTGGGTCGACTACGGCCAGGGCCGGGTGCGGCTCGTTTCGGCGACCACGGGCACGACGGGCGATGCCCTACTCCTCGGCTTGCAATACGACATGGCGCCGGGCTGGGAGATCTACTGGCGCACGCCGGGCGAGGCGGGCTTTCCCACCACCATCGACTGGACCGGCTCGCGGAACATCTCCGATCAGGTCATCCAATGGCCGGTGCCGGGACGCTTCAAGATCTTCGGCCTCGACACCTTCGGCTACAAGAACAAAGTGGTGCTGCCGATCCCGGCGCGCGTGGCGCGTCCCGCCGAGGGCGCCCAAATCCGCGCCCAGATCAACTTTCTGACCTGCCAGGAGACTTGCGTTCCGCACGACATCAGCCTGGAGATGAACCTGCCGGGCGGCGGCGGCCATTCGGAATACGCCTCCCTGATCGATCGGTATGAGGCGCTGGTGCCGACCCGCGAGGCCGGCTTCGGGCTGAGCATCGAGCGCTCGGAACTGGTCGATGGCTCGGACAGTGGTCTTCTTCAGGTCGTGGCGCTGTCGCGGATCCCGTTCACCAACCTGGACTTGTTCGTCGAGGGACCGGAGGAATATCAATTCGCGCCGCCCGACGTGCGCATCAGCGCGGACGGCCTGCGCGCCGTCCTTCAGGTTCCGATTGCCTTGTCCAGTTTCGGCGCGATCGGCACGCCGCCGACGCTGCTGGGCAACGAATTGACTCTGACGGTCGTGGACGGCGGCCGTGCATTCGAGCAAACCTTGCGCACTTCGCTTGGCCAGTCGGAGGCCACCAGCTTCCTCCCGTTCTTCACGATCATCCTGCTCGCTTTCCTGGGCGGCCTGATCCTCAACGTCATGCCCTGCGTGCTGCCGGTGCTCTCGATCAAGCTGCTGGGCGTGGTCAGCCACGGCGGCGGCGATGCGGGCGCGGTGCGGCGAAGTTTTCTGGCGACCTCGGCCGGCATCCTCTTTGCCTTCCTGGCGCTGGGCACCTTCCTGGTGATCCTGAGGTCGGCCGGCGCTTCGGTGGGCTGGGGCATTCAGTTCCAGCAGCCGTTGTTCGTCGTCACCATGATCCTGGTGATTACCCTGTTCGCCGCGAACATGTGGGGCATGTTCGAAATCGCTTTGCCGCAGTGGGTCTCGAACCTGACCGTGCGCGGCGATGGCGGCGCGCCCCGCAATCCGCACTCGGTCGGGAGTTCCTTCGGCTCGGGCGTGTTCGCGACCATTCTGGCGACCCCGTGCTCGGCGCCGTTCCTCGGCACGGCGATCGGTTTCGCCCTGTCGCGCGGCACCGTCGACATCTACGTCATCTTCGCGGCGCTGGGCGTCGGCATGTCCTTTCCGTTCCTGATCGTGTCGGCCCTTCCGAAGCTCGCGACGAAGCTGCCCAAGCCCGGCCGCTGGATGGACACCGTCAAGAAGGTCATGGGCGTCTTGCTGGCGCTGACCGCGGTGTGGCTCCTTTCGGTGCTGGCGGTTCAGGTGAGTTTTCTGTCCGCCTACGTCGTGGCCGGCCTGATGACCGCGACCGTGGTGGTGCTATGGGGCCGCAGGTATCTGTCCCAGGCCCTGCGCCACGTGGCGCCCGCGAGCATCGTCGCCCTGGCGGGATTGGCTTACCTGACGCCGCAGTTCGCCGACGCCCGCGGCGAGAGCGGCGGAATGGAAGTCATCGCCTGGCAGCCCTTCGATGAGGCCGCCATTCCGCTGCTCGTCGCGGAAGGTAAGACGGTGTTCGTCAATGTCACCGCGGAATGGTGCATCACCTGTCAGGTGAACAAGAGACTCGTCCTCAACCGCGGCGAGGTCGCCCTACTCCTGAACAGCGGCAACGTCGTGGCCATGGAGGCGGACTGGACCAAGCCCGACGAGACCATCGCAGCGTACCTCGCGAGCTTCAGGCGGTTCGGCATCCCGTTCAACGCCATCTACGGGCCGGTGGCGCCGAATGGCCTGATGCTGCCCGAGTTGTTGAAGACGAACGTGGTGATGGAGACCTTCACCCGTGCCTCCGGCCAAGACCTTTTGGCGGCGGCCGGCGGATATTAAGTTCATTTGCACGTGCCCGAAGCCCTTGTGGAGATTTGTTAGATGAATAAGAAAACTGGCGGGATTGTGGCGGGCGCGGCGGCGGTGGTCGCCGTCGTTGCGGTCGTGTTCGTTGTGTTGGGACCGGACGACGATTCGGTGGCCGGCCGGGGCGATCCCCCGACCGTCGGCCAGATGCAGAATTTCCTCATTGCCGGCACCCGGCTTCCGGGTCCGACGCAGACCTGGAGCGACGGCGACGGCAAGACGATTACCCTGGCCGATTTCCGCGGAAAGGTCGTCCT
Organism: Pseudomonadota bacterium; assembly: GCA_022566715.1. Classification (GTDB taxonomy): domain Bacteria; phylum Pseudomonadota; class Alphaproteobacteria; order SHVP01; family SHVP01; genus JADFIH01. The sequence continues at coordinate 6,540 of JADFIH010000079.1, forward strand.
GGTGAACTTCTGGGCGTCCTGGTGCGCGCCGTGTCTTCGCGAGCTACCCTCGATAAACACCCTTCAGGAGGATTTGGGCGGCGATCAATTCGAGGTTGTGGCGATCAACATCGACCAGCAAGGCAAGCGCGTCGCCGAGCCCTTCGCGCAGCGCCTGAAACTCGACGCACTCGAACTCTATCTCGACCCGCGCGGGCGGATTTCGCGCGGCGTGGGCGTGCAGGTCATGCCGACGACGATCCTATACGACCGCGACGGTCTCGAGATCGGGCGCATGGAAGGCCCGGCGGAATGGGACCAGGTGGACTCCAAGAATCTCATGCGGTTCTATATCGACGAGCCCTCGCCGAGTTAACCAGCGACCTGGGTGCTTGGGTACCTTTGCCCGGCGCGGCCACCACGGCCGGGCCGGGTTTTTCTTTGGCTGAGCCGCCGATTTTTTTCATGGTGCCGGAGCGATGAGTCAGAGTGGCGTGGTGGCAATCCGAACCCTCGACGTCAAAGGGATGAAGTGCCCGCTGCCTGTGCTGAGGGCCAAGAAGTTCCTCAGGTCGTTGGCCGCGGGCGATGTGCTCGAAGTTCTCGCCACCGACCCAAGCTCGGTCCAGGATTTCCAAGCCTTCTGCGAGACGACCGGCGACACGCTGCTGGAGTGGGGCGAGGCCGGCGGGGTTTTCTCGTTCCGGATCGAAAAGAGCGGCTGAGGCGGCGCATTTAGGGCGATTCCAGCAGCCTTGAGCGATTCCAGTTGAATCGGAAACGCCCTAGATCCGGCGGAAGACGGTGGCGGCGAACCAGCCCCCGGCCACGGCGATGATGATGGCGATAATGCCGTAGAGGGCCGGTTGCTCATTGGCCAGTTCGAATACGGCCCGCTCAATGCCGCTTTTCGCCACGAACAAGGGCGTCATCTGGGATTCCACCAGTTCGCCGTCACGGAACAAGTGAACGTCCACCCTGTACGCTCCGGCGGGCGCTTCGGCCGGAAATTCGATCCGGGTTCTGAAAAGGGTATCGCCGATGACGTCTATCGTGCCCTTCTCGGCCCGGTACAGGCCCTCGCTTTCCATGTTGCGGACCAAGGCGTCGTGAAAGGCGGTCATTTCGCCGGGGGTCAAGTCCTCGGCCGCCTCGAAGACGAGATGCGCGGCCCCAATGGCGTGCTCCGCCAAGACCTCGGGCGAGGCGATCGCGGCCAGGGCGGTCGTCGCGCTGACCGCGTAGTAGCCCGGCACGCCCCGGAAGGTGACGAACTTCCGATTGATCCAGATGCCGCCGACGCGGCCCTTGCGGCGCACCACCACATCTTCAAGAGGTCCCCGGACAACGACCACGACGTCGCCCTCGTCGGCGGTGCCGAACAGGAGCAGGTTGGCGCCCGAGAAACCGAGATTGATCTCGATCAACGGGTCGGACAGGGCGGCCACCAGGCTCTGCGCGTGCGCGTCCCGCGGCTCGCCCATCTGGACGCCCATGACGCCGGCGGTCAGGCACAGGGCCGCGATGATCGGCCGGCGCTTCATCCGCCTATCACCGGGGACAACGAGTACAGGTCGCTGGGCGTCGCGACGAGGTCGAACAGCAATTTACCGCACACCGACAGGACCATGAGCGCGAGGAGGGCGCGAAGCTGTTCGCCGCGCAGCTTGACCCCGGCCCGGGCGCCGAACTGCGCACCCACGACCGCACCCGACAGGAGCAGCAGCGCGAGGATGATGTCGACGGTCTGGTTGGTGACCGAATGCAGGAAGGTGACGTTCGCCGTCACGAAAATAATTTGGAACAAGGAGGTCCCGATCACCACGTTGGTCGGCATGCCAATGAGGTAAATCATGGCGGGGATCATGATAAAGCCGCCGCCAACCCCCATGATCGCCGCGAGCAAGCCCACCACGAAGCCGATCACCAGGGGCGGTAGGGTGCTGATGTAGAGCTTGGACTTGTGAAAGCGCATCTTCAGGGGAAGCCCGTGCGCCCAATAATGGCTGTGGGCCTTGCGCCGCTTGGCACTCGATTTTTTTGCCGGGATGAGTTTGCGGCCGCTCTCGACCAGCATCAGTGAGCCGATCACGCCCAGGAACACGACGAACGACACGGAAATCGCGAGATCGATCTGCCCCATTTCCCGCAAGACGCGAAAAATGAACGTCCCGGCCGTCGAGCCCGCCCCACCCCCGACAAGCAGGATGAATCCCATCTTGAGATCGACGTTGCCGCGCCGCCAATGGGCGATGACGCCGGAAACCGACGCCGCGACGATCTGGTTCGCCTCCGTCGCAACGGCCACGGCCGGCGGGATACCGATAAAGATCAGAAGGGGGGTCATCAGAAACCCGCCGCCGACGCCGAACAGGCCGGACAGGAACCCGACTGCGCCTCCCATGCCGAGAATTAGGAAAATGTTGAGCGACTGCTCGGCGATGGGGAGGTAGATTTGCATCTAGGGAGTACGCGGCCCCGAGCGAAGTTCATGTCGAGTTGTGAGGCGGGCCGGGATTATGCTCTCCCGCCCCCGCCTTTGAAAGTCCCAGCCATTAATATTCGCCGAATCTGAAATAAAAGTTGATGGCTGCCGTCTTTGGGCGAGAAACATCGTCCTCGTGGCGGCCGCGTCCGGCATTGGATGGGTTGGGGGCTGGGCCGGGGGCTGGGCCAGAGCCGGGGGCTGGGAGGCTGGGGTTGATCCGGCTCGCGAGGGCTGGGCCAGAGCCGGGGGCCGCAGGCACCGCTCGCCGCCGCAACCGTGGCCGGCCTCGCGGGCGGCCTCCCCGTCGAGCGCCGGCTCTTCTTCGCCGAGGCGGCCCATACCGTGAGGCTCTACCACGGCGTGGGCTCGGCATGAGGAGCGCCTGTATTCATAAACGATGACCGGGCGAACAACGCCCTGCGCCGGTTAGTTTTTTGGTAACGGGGATTTCAGGCGCAAAATAGTTTCAGCCTAGGAGGGTATCCGGGACATGCCGGCCAAGACATGGCCCAACACGTTCAGATTCAGATTTGTGACAATCTGAGCTACGTTCAAACGATGCGGATTAGACTGGCCATTTCAGCGGACCTTGATGCCGTCCAACGGTGCGCGGAAGAGGCCTACGCGAAGTATGTGCCACGCATGGGCAAGAAACCGGCGCCGATGATCGCCGATTTCGCCGTGCAGATCGACGCACATGCCGTCCATGTCATCGTTGACGACGGTTCAGTTCTCGGTTTCATCGTGCTGTACCCACATGACGGCCATGTTCATGTCGAAAACGTCGCCGTCTTTCCGGAGCAGATTGGTCGAGGAATCGGCGGCAAATTGCTTGCCTTTGCGGAACATGAGGCACGGCGCCTCGAACTCCCTGCGGTCGAGCTTTATACGAACGAAAAGATGACCGAGAACCTTAGTCTCTATCCGTATCTCGGTTTCCAGGAATTCGACCGCCGGAAGCAGGCTGGTTTTTCACGGGTATACTTTAGGAAAAAGGTATAGAGGGCAGGTTGTACAGCGGCGGCACCGAGGGACCTGTTTCGGAAATTTTTCCGACTCACCTATGAGCTGTGACGAAGACCAGTTCCGGCGCCAACCGCCGGAATCGGCGCGAGGAGCGGGGGGCGGGCGTTCCGGTCCGCGCCGCTTAGGTCTTTTGGCTGCGCGAAGTTTAGGCGCATAATGGTTGCGGACTTTGGAGGGCATCCAGGACACGCCGAGCCCTCCATGAGGCATCCGATGAAACCGCGCTGGAGCGGGCAGGAGGGAACATGACGACGCAGGCTGCGCCAAGAAAACAGCAAGTGGACGAAGCGTCCCTGGAAAGCCAAGTGAAGGAGATGTACCGCAAGGTCGCGGTTGAACCCGAAGGCGAATTTCACTTCGAGATGGGCCGTGGTTTGGCCGAGAGGCTCGGCTATCCGGCCGAGGACCTGGACCGCATTCCGGCGGGGGCGATCGAGTCGTTTGCCGGCGTCGGTCATTATTTCCACCTTGCCGAGTTGAAGGACGGCGAAAGCGTGCTCGACCTGGGAAGCGGTTCCGGGACGGATACGTTCGTCGCGGCCCTGAAGGTGGGCCCCACGGGCAAGGTCCTCGGGATCGACATGACCGACGAACAACGGGCCAAGGCGGAACGCCTGCGCGATGAGGCCGGTTTCACCAACGTCACCTACCAGAAGGGGTACATCGAAGATGTTTCCTGCGGCGATGGAAGCGTCGACGTGGTTATCAGCAACGGCGTCATCAACCTCGCGCCGGATAAGGCCGCCGTATTCCGCGAGGTGGTGCGCGTTCTCCGCCCCGGCGGGCGGCTCGCCATCGCCGATATCGTGACCGAAAGCCAACTGCCGGAAAGCGTCTCGTGCGACGCGGACCTTTGGGCCGCATGCATCGGCGGCGCGATGCAGGAGGATGATTACCGCGCCACCGTCGAAGCGGCCGGCCTCGAGGTGGTCCGTGTGGAGCCCTGCCCCTACGACTTCATTTCGGACAACGCCATGGGCGCGGCCGAAAAGTGGGGCGTAAAAGCCGTCGCCCTGTTGGCGGTCAAAAGGGCGTAGCCGAGGAGCCCACGGACCGGTTCGCCGCTCCGGCTTTTATCGCTCACGGCTGCGGACGGAAAGGTCCGCGCCTGCGCGGGCGCGCCGGATAACCGGCGGGCCGCCTTGCGGCCTCAAGCGATTCCAGATGAACTGGAAACGCTCTAAAAGCGCGGGGCATAAAAACGCCCGCCCTAAAACCGTACCGACGTGCCCAGCGAGACGATGGTGTTTTGGTACTCGAAGTTCGGCAAATTGCTGCCGTTGAGGACGCGTTGAACGTTGCCCACGATCGTCACGGCGGACGAAACCGGAATCGATGTGAGGATCGAAAGGCGCGTGTTCGAGTCCGCGCGCTTGCGGTTCGGATCGACCGCGGGGTTGGGCGCGTTGAAGGGCTTATAGGCCTGCGTCACGCTCAGGTTCACGGACATGGGATCGGGCAGCACACCTAGGGGAATAAGCCGCGTGCTGGCCACCGTGATTTGATATTGGCGAAAGGCGTTGAAGTTGTCGCGCGACGTTTGCGCCGTCCCGCGCAGGGTGATCGCGATCTGGTGGGCCGGCGACGTCGAAATCGCGGTTCCCAGCGAGACGTTGCCTTCCCATCCCGTCTGTCCGCTCGCGGTGGGGTGGTCCGAGTCGTTGTGAAAGATCTTGCGCTTGCCGTCGATATTGAGGGTGATGCGGGCCCGTTCGTTGATCGGCAGCACGACGTTGAAACCGCCGCCATAGCCGTCCATGTAGTGCGAGTCCTGCAGGTAGACGATGCTGGCCGTCACGAACGGCCGGATCGACGCGCCGTCCAACGCGGTATTGAAGATCGCGATGCGCGGCCCGGTGTTGACCTCGAGGAAAACGAGGTCGAGTTGCTTTTGTTTGCGCTGCTCCGACGCAAATACGGTCGCACCGCTCTCCCACACGTCGCCGTCCTGGTTCAAGAGATCGAAGGCGTGGCGGATGTTGGCCGTGATGAAGCCGTTTGAATCGAGCTTCTTGGTGAACTGATCCCCCAGGGTGGCTTGCAGACCGCTGGCGAGGACGCTTGTGGTGGAGGGCCCGGCGTTCGCGTTGGTCTGGCGGCGCACCCCGACAAATATCGAGCCGGAGAATTTGCTGCGCTTCAAGTTGCTCTCGATCTGGGCGAGAAACACCTCGACCCGGCCGAGAACCTCGTTCGGGACGTTCTCCGCGGTGCGGACGCGGGTCAGGTAGCTGCGCGCCAGTTGAAACGAGCCAAGGCGGAAATAGAGAACCCCGAGCTCGAGCCGCACGCGGGGCAGGTCGGGGTTGAGCAACAGCATGCGTTCCAGCGCGCTGATGGCGCCTTCGAAGTTGCCCCGGCGCACGGCGAGTTCGGCGAAGCGGAAGGATTTGTCGAGGTCGCTGGGGTCTTCGAAGAGCTCTTGGAAGGCCTTATCGTAGGCTTCGGCGAGCTCGGAGCCGTCCTCGTCCATCTGCTGCGCGCGCGCAGGGACCAGTTGAGCGGCAATGAGGATGACGAAAACTAGCCCGGCCGTCCCGATGGCGCGCATTCGTCTCTTCATGGGCCGCCCAAGCCATTCCGGGGGGCCTAGGCGCGGAAGTTCCACGCGGACTCCAAGCGGCCTAGGTTAGCGTCAATACCAGATTTATGGGTAAGGGGCCGTGGAATGTCAAATTGTAGTAGGAGGTGGCTCTATTTAGCCCTGGCGTCGGTGGCGGCGGCGAGGTCAGGGCGGCGAGGTCAGGGCGGAGCGGGCCGAGTCATTAACTCGTTGAAATGAAACGGAATTATCGTTGAATCTCGAGAAACTTGACGTTGACGTAAACGTAAACTAGAAT
>JADFIH010000245.1 GCA_022566715.1 Pseudomonadota bacterium
GCTACACGGCGCTGGACGATACGAGGCGCGTCGCCGATGAAGTCCGGGCGCGTCTTGCGCTTTAACTTTTTTTCGCTCACGGCAGCGGACCAGCCCATCTCGGATGAATTAAGGATGGCCGCGCCTGCGCGGGCGCGCCGGATAACCGGCGGGCCGCCTCGCGGCCTTGGGCGACTCCGGCAGCCTTGGGCGATTCCAGCAGCCTTGAGCGATTCCTGTTGAACCGGAAACGCCCTGGGCGCCGGGCCGGCTTCGAAAATACCGGGGCCGGTCTCAAGAAAACCTGGGCGGGTCTCAAGAAAAGGTGGCTACGCCAACGGCTTGCGCCACTTCCGCCGCCCTTGTAAACAATGGGGTAACGCCCACCTAAGCCGGCATCCGCGAATCGCGCGAAGGTGTCCCCGGGCCATTCTCAATACCTCCCGCCGGAGTTCGGAGTTAAGGCATGACGAGCCATCACGGCAAGGTACTCATTTTGGGATCGGGTCCGGCGGGCCTGACCGCCGCGATCTATGCGGCGCGCGCCAGCCTCGAACCCCTGCTCGTCCACGGTATCCAGCCGGGCGGGCAGATGACCATCACCACCGATGTCGAGAACTATCCGGGTTTTGCCGACGTCGTTCAGGGCCCCTGGCTGATGGAGCAGATGCAGGCCCAGGCGGAAGCCGTCGGGACCAAGTTCGTCGCCGACGAGATCGTTTCGGTCGATCTGTCGCGGCGCCCCTTCCACGCCACCGGCGATTCCGGCGACGGCTTTTCCTTCGAGTCCCTGATCATCACGACGGGCGCGCAGGCCCGTTGGCTGGGTCTGGAAAGCGAGCAGAAATTTCAAGGCTTCGGCGTGTCGGCCTGCGCCACCTGCGATGGTTTTTTCTTCCGCGGCAAGGACGTGATCGTCGTGGGCGGCGGCAACACGGCCGTCGAAGAGGCCCTGTACCTGACGAACCACGCCAGCAAGGTAACCCTGGTCCATCGCCGCGACGCCTTACGCGCCGAGAAAATTCTACAGCAGCGTCTGCTGTCCCACCCCAAGATCGAGGTCCAGTGGGACACGGTTCTCGACGAGGTCCTGGGCGACGCGAACCCCCTCGGCGTCACGGGCGCGCGGCTGCGGAACCTTAAAACCGGCAAGGCGCATGACGCGAAAGTCGATGGGGTTTTCATCGCCATCGGCCATACCCCCAACACCGTGGTCTTCAAGGGCCACCTCGACATGGATGACGAGGGCTATCTCGTCACCCAAGCGGACTCGACACGCACCAACATCCCCGGCGTGTTCGCCGCCGGAGACGTGCAGGACAAGATCTTCCGCCAGGCCGTCACCGCGGCCGGCACGGGGTGCATGGCGGCGCTCGAGGCCGAGAAGTTTCTTGCCGAGCACGCGGGCGCCGACGCCGCGGCCGCCGCCGCCGCCGAGTAAGCGCGCCAAGGGTCCGCCGCCGGAATGGACTGGGACAAACTACGCATCTTTCATGCCGCGGCCGAGGCGGGAAGTTTCACCCGCGCGGGCGAGGCGCTCAAGCTCAGTCAATCGGCGGTGAGCCGCCAGATCAGCCATCTTGAGTCCGAGCTTGGCATCGCGTTGTTTCACCGCCACGCGCGCGGCCTCGAATTGACCGAGCAGGGGGAAACCCTGTTCCGCACGGCGCACGAGGTCTCGTCCAAGCTGGCGATGGCCGAAGCGGTGCTGAGCGACACGCGCGACCAAGCCCGCGGCGAGCTCAAGGTGACCACCACGGTGGGTTTCGGCTCGACCTGGCTGACGCCGCGCATCGGCGAATTCCTCGGCCTCCACCCCGACATGACGGTCAATCTGATCCTCGACGACCGGACCCTGGACCTGAGCATGCGCGAGGCCGACATCGCCATCCGCATGCAGCCGCCCACGCAACCCGATCTCATTCAGCGGCGCCTCCTCACCGTTCATAACCATATGTATGCCTCGCCCGAATACCTGGCCGCGAACGGAACCCCGCAACACCTTCAGGACCTCGGCCGCCACCGCGTCATCGCCTATGGCGAGGACCTGCCGCCGCCGGTGCGTGACATCAACTGGATTCTCACACGCGCCCGTGACGCTGGGTTCGAACTCCAGCCCGTGCTCAAGGTGAACAACATCTACGGGCTCCTCCTGGCCGTGGAAGGCGGGCTCGGCGTCGCCGCCCTGCCCGATTACATGATCCAATCAAACCCCCGTGTCGTCCGCGTCCTGCCGGAGGTCGAGGGCAACGCGTATGACGTCTTCTTCGTCTATCCGGAGGAACTACGCGCATCGAAGAGAATAGCTGTTTTCCGCGATTTTCTTCTATCGAAGGTGGCGGGTTGGCGCTTCTGAACGCAGGGCTTGGCGGTCGAGCTATGCGTTTTACGCATGGCTGGACTGTGCGAACGGGGGTAGAATTGGCACGGGACCACGCCTACATATCCATCAAGACCGATACGCCGCCGATGCGGCGCCGGTCGATCGGTTGGGACAAACGTCCTAATCGGCGGGCCATGATCACCGATTCCCCCCTTTTTCGGCCATGGCTCGCGTTACGTCTCCCAGACGTAAGTCTCCCTGTTTGAACTTGGCGGAATCCTTTGGGTTCCGCCTTTTCTTAAGTCTTTAGGTAACGCCTAGGTAACACCCGATGCAAGTAATCGGCGTCTTTGACGCCTGACCTCCCCTCCTCCAAACCCCCGACCCGAAGCCCCGATCAGCCTCCCGTACCAGGCTGGCGGGCCGCCTTCCGACAAAGTCCCCCGACCTTCTCCGGCACGTTC
>JADFIH010000080.1 GCA_022566715.1 Pseudomonadota bacterium
GGCGGGTGCTTACTATCTCTCCCGTTGGACCGGCTCGCGCGATTCGGCTCAGCCTTGTTGGGGGGAAAGAAGAACCATGAAGACCACCGTTTACGCGGTCGCCTTGATCATGACGTTGACTGTTAGCGGCTGCTTCAGCCTCAGCTGGGCCCATAACCGTCGCCACGTCCGCAAGGTCATCGACTCGATCGTCCAACTGCACCAGGACATCGACAAGGTTATCTTCGGGCTCGACCCGAACCCGTCCGAGTAGCAGCTACCCCGCCAACGCCTCCAGAACACGCTCCACGCACTCGGCGGGGTCCGGTCCTACCGACCGGTGGAGCGTTTGCGCGTCCTTGAGCCGTCGGATCCAGGTGAGCTGCTTGCGCGCGAACCGTCGGGTGGCGGTCTTGATTCCCGTGACCAGCTCGCCGACGGGTTCCGGCTCCTCCCGCTCCAACCACTCGAGGATCTGGCGATAGCCTATGGCCTGGCTCGCTTCCTGGGACAGTCCGCGCGGGTCGCTTCGCAGGGTGCGGCACTCGTCGATCCAACCCGCTTCGATCATGCGGTCGACGCGAGCCTCGATGCGGGCGTCTCGCCGGTGCGGGTGGCGCTCGACCTCGACCTGAGCGGCGGCGGCGTCACCGGCAAAGTCAGCCTCGCGGCGCGGGGCGACGGACCGTTCGAACTCCTGGGGACCCTGGCGGGCTCCTTCGAGTTCGCCCGGGCCGGCGGACCCGGCGTGGGCGTCTCGGTCAAGGGTGCGATCCGCCATACAGCGGAGGCCAGGACCCCCACGACCATCGAGGCGAGCGGCGATGTCGGCGGTCAAGACCTCTCCCTGACCGCGCGTTTCGGACCGCTGGATGCGCTGGGCACCTCGACGCCGGTGACGTTCGATATCACGCTGGACATGCCGGACGCGCGGTTTGCGTTCAAGGGATTGGTCCGCGACCTGTTTGGCGAGGCCCGGATCAGCGCCGCCTTCGAATTCGAGAGTGGAGACCTTGGCGTTCTTGCACGGGCCTTCGGGGCCACCGCGCCTTCCCGCGGCGCCCGCGCGGCGGGCCGGGTCGAGGGCGCGGGATCACGGATCATTCTCACCGGCCTCGAGGCGGCGATCGGCGGCAGCGACCTCCGCGGTGAGGTGACCATCGAAACGGACGGGCCACGTCCCAGGATTTTGGCCGACCTCGCGTCGCGCCGTCTCGACACCGGCGATCTGGCGCCGGCGTCCAATGAGGAGTCCGCGGACGGCGGACCGGACCGGGACGCCACCTTGAGCGAAGAGCCGCTGCCCTTCGATGTGCTGCGCCGGTTCGACGCCGTGGTGCGCTACCGCGGCGATGACGTGACCGCCAATGGCGTCGCGCTGGGCCGCGTGTCCTTCGCTCTCGCGTTGGAGGACGGCGATCTCAAGTTCGACGAGCTGGAAGCCGCGCCGTCGGGCGTCCCGTTGAGCGGTACGCTTTCCCTTTCCACCGGCGCCGATACGCCGGAGTTCCATCTGACATTGAGCGGCGGTCAAGTCGATTTCGGCCCGGCCTTGGAGGAGCGCGGCGTCCGGATCGCCTCGGCCGGCGCCGAATCGATCGAGGTGGAGCTGTCGGCGCGCGGCGACTCCCCGAGGGCCCTGGCCGAGTCCTTACAGGGCGAGGTGCGCGTCGCGGGCTTGAGCCTGCGGCCGCGCTCAGATGCAGTGGGAGGCGACGTTGCGCTGGACCTTCGCCTGTCGCTACGCGGCGCGGACAGCGCCATCACTATGAACGGGGAGGGCACGCTGGGCGGCGAGGCGCTGACGCTGTCCGCCTCGCTGCCCTCCATCGATGCCCTGCGCCGCGGCGCAGGCGCGAAGGCGTCCTTCGAGGCGCGCGCCGGCGAGGGTTTTCTTACGTTGGAGGCGGAGATCCTGGGCGGCGATGTCACGGAACTCAAGCTCGACAGTGGCGGACCGCTGCTGCGCGACCTTGCCCGCTTCGCCGGTCTATCCCTGGCGGGGGCCGGCCCCTATTCGCTCAAGGGCGTGCTTCGCGCCGGTCCCGAGCGCTACGAGTTGAGGAGCCTCACGTTTGCGTCCGGGCAGACCGACCTTTCCGCCGAAGGCACGCTCGCCCGCGGCGTGGAGAAGACGGAGTTCGATTTACACCTCACGTCGGCCAACTTCGACCTCGATGACCTCGTAGCCGCCGGCGCGGGGACGGAGGACGGCATGGACGCCGCCGCCGCGGACGCGGACGAACGGCCGCTGCCGCTCGGCTTGCTGCGCGGCTACGAAGGCGCCCTTACCGTCCGGTTCGGCGAGGTCCGCTTGCGCGCCATTCGTTTTAGCGACTTGTCGGTACGGGCCACGCTCGCGGACGGCATACTCGACATTCCCGAGTTTTCGGCGCTTGTCGGCGGCGCGCCGCTTACCGGCCGCGCATCGCTGGCGGTCCAGGACGATGCGGCCGGGGGCGATGCGGTAAAGCTGCGGCTCGGCTTCGCCGGGACCGGCATCGATCCGGGTGCGGTCCTCACCGACCCGCGCATCGCCGAGACTCTCACCACAACCATGGATGTTGACATCAACCTACAGGCGGAGGGCGCGACGCGCGGCGAGCTGATCGCCTCGCTGAGCGGCCGGATGCAGGTGATCGCGGGCGAGGGGCGTTTCGAGGAAACCAAATACCTTTTCTTTGAGACCGGAATCCTGCGCCAGCTCGCGCCTTGGGAAGAGCGCCGGGATGCGACGACCCTCAATTGCCTTGTCGCGGACTTCGTGGTGGAGAACGGCGTTGCGGCGGCGAACGGTTTGCTCTTGGATACGGAGTTCATGAGTGTCCTGGGCAGCGGCGAGATCGACCTCGGCGCGGGCACGCTCGACCTCACGTTTTCGCCGCGCCCCAAGGAGACCCGCCTTTTGGATCTCGCCATTCCCGTTCACCTGGGCGGCACCTTCGCCGAGCCTACCTTCCTGCCCACGCCCGGCGGCGTCACCAAGAAGGTGGCGACCACCCTGGGGGCGCTGGTCAACCCCCTGGTCCTGCTGGTCCCGGTGATCGAGGGCGTGCGTGCCGACAAGAACCCCTGCGTCGAGGCCCTGGCCAGGGCGGCGGCGGACGTCGATCCCAACGCGGAAAAAGACACCGGAATCGTGGAGGGGGTCGTGGAGGGCGTCGTCAGTGGCGTCGAGGGTGTCGTGGGCGGCGTCCTGAAGGGGATTGGCGGCGTCCTCAAGCGCCTCGGCGGCGAGGAATGAAGCGCTTCTACAAGGATGCCGCCGTGGCGGCGGTCAACGGCGGCCTTGGCGTGGCCCTCGACGGCAAGCCGGTGCGCACACCCGCCAAGGCCACCCTGGCCGTCCCGAGCCCGGCGTTGGCCGAGGCCGTGGCCGGCGAATGGCGCGACCAGGGGCCGGAGGTCGTTCCCGGTTCGATGCCGCTCATGCGGCTCGCCTGTACCGCGATCGACAGGGTCGCCGGCGAACGCGCGGCGGTGATCGAGGAGACGGCGGGTTATGGCCGGTCCGACCTTCTCTGCTATTGGGCGGAACACCCCGTCCAGCTACAGCGCCGCCAGGCCGAGACGTGGCGGCCCCTGCTCGATTGGTCGGCGCGGGCGCTCGGGGCCAGCCTCGCGGTTACCGAAGGCGTCGTTCCCGTGGCCCAAAGTGAGTCCGCGCTTATCCAGCTGCGGGCGGCGGTGGCGGAATACGACCATTGGATGCTGACGGCCCTCCACGCGGCGACAACCGTGACGGGCTCCCTCGTGCTGGGCCTGGCGCTCGCCCGTGGCGAGATCGACGCCGAACGGGCCTGGGCGGCGAGCCGCATCGACCACGATTTCCAGGCGGAAAAGTGGGGCGAGGACGTCGAGGCGGCGGAAGCGGCGGCGGGCCTGCGGACCGAGTTGGACGCCGCGGTCCGTTTCATGGAATTTGTGCGCGGCTGACGACTTTGCCCGTCTACCTAGCGCAATCCGCTCCGCTTCGCTAAAAGGGGCGCGAAATCCGAGCGCGGCGGCCGATCCGTGCGCCGTTTCACCTTGGGGCATCCTGGGAAAAAGCCAATGCAAGACATCATCCGGCAACTGGAAGAAAAGCGGGAGGCGGCGCGCGCCGGCGGCGGCGAGAAGCGCATCAAGGCGCAGCATAAGAAAGGCAAGCTAACCGCGCGCGAACGCCTGGAGGTGCTGCTCGATCCCGGCTCCTTCGAGGAATTCGACATGTTCGTGGAGCACCGCAACACGGACTTCGGCATGGACAAGAAGAAGGTGCCGGGAGACGGCGTGGTCACGGGCTACGGCGCCATCAACGGACGCATCGTCTTCGTGTTCAGCCAGGACTTCACCGTGTTCGGCGGCTCCCTGTCCGAGACCCACGCGGAAAAGATCTGCAAGATCATGGATCAGGCCATGAAGGTGGGCGCGCCCGTGATCGGGCTCAACGATTCGGGCGGCGCGCGCATTCAGGAAGGGATCGCGTCGCTGGCGGGCTATGCCGATGTGTTCCAGCGCACGATTCTCGCCTCCGGGGTGGTGCCGCAGCTCTCGGTCATCATGGGTCCGTGCGCCGGCGGGGCCGTCTATGCGCCCGCCATGACCGACTTCATCTTCATGGTCAAGGACACGTCCTACATGTTCGTCACCGGCCCCGACGTGGTGAAGACGGTGACTCACGAGGTGGTGACCCTCGAGGAACTGGGGGGCGCGGTGACGCACACGACGCGCTCGTCAGTGGCCGATCTTGCCTTCGACAACGACGTCGACACGCTGATCCAGACCCGGCGGCTGTTCGACTTTTTACCTCTGTCGAATCGGGAGGCGCCGCCGGTGCGGCCGACGGAGGACCCTTTCGACCGGAAGGAACCGTCGCTCGACAAATTGGTGCCGCGCGACACGGCCAAGCCCTACGACATCAAGGAGTTGATCGAGAAGGTCGCCGACGAAGGCGACTTCTTCGAGATTCAACCGGAGTTCGCCAAGAACATCATCATCGGTTTTGGCCGCATGGAAGGACACCCCGTGGGCTTCGTCGCCAACCAGCCCTTGGTGCTGGCGGGCTGCCTCGACATCGATTCGAGCCGCAAGGCGGCGCGCTTCGTGCGCTTCTGCGATTGCTTCGGCATTCCCATCGTGACCTTCGTCGACGTGCCCGGCTTCCTACCCGGTACGGCCCAGGAATACGGCGGCATCATCAAGCACGGCGCGAAGCTACTCTACGCCTACGGCGAGGCGACGGTGCCCAAGGTGACGGTGATTACGCGCAAGGCCTATGGCGGCGCCTACGACGTCATGAGCTCCAAGCACCTGCGCGGCGACATCAACTACGCCTGGCCGTCGGCCGAAATCGCCGTCATGGGCCCAAAGGGCGCGGTTGAGATCATCTTCCGCGACGAGTTGGGCGATGAGAAGAAGATCGAGGCGCGCACCGAGGAATACCGCACGCGCTTCGCCAACCCCTTCGTCGCCGGGCACCGCGGCTTCGTCGACGATGTCATCATGCCCAGCAACACGCGCCAGCGCATCTGCCGCTCGCTCGCCATGCTGCGCCACAAGAAGCTCGAAAACCCGTGGAAGAAACACGGGAACATCCCGTTGTAGGGGGCAGCCCCACGACCTGCGCATCGAAAAAGCAGCCCCTCCCCCTTGATGGGGGAGGCCGGGAGGGGGTGTTCTGTGGTTTGCCCCCTCCCCCTAACCCCCTCCCACCAGGGGAGGGGGGATTCCAAAGAGCGATTTTCGCGGAGGTCTCTTAGGGGCAGGAACCTATTTCAGACCGATCCGGCTCAGTTCATTGCGCACGGCGCCGACGAGGGCGGGAGACGCCTGAAAGCCGGCCGCGCGGGAGGGCGCACGGGTGGCGGGTAGATTACCGGTTCTCGTGAGTGGCGTGGCCGCTCCGGACACGCTCCCGGGGGGCTGTCCGGCAAGGCGGCGGCGCCGCCGTTCCTCGTCGCTTCCGCCGTTCGGCTCCACGCCAACCCCCGGCCGCGCCTCGATCAGCGCGCCCGCCTCGAGCGGACTGCCGGCCTTCAGGAAATTCGTGTCGCCGGCCTGTGCGGCCCCCGCGAACTGGCCCAGGCAAAGCACCGCTATCGCCGCCAGGAAACCCGCCGTCTTACCAACCACCGTACGCTCCAACTCGTCCTAAACACCGGCCAATACTCAAAAGAACTCGCAAATTAGGGACCAAAGGCGGGCCAGGGGAATAACTTCTTACCCGCTTTGCGGTGATCTTTCGAGGTAGACCTATCGTGGAAGCGGGCCGCATCCGGGCCCGGAGGCTTAGAGTCGTTCCGGCTTAGTCGGAACGACTCTAGCTCTTTATCGCTCACGGCTGCGGACCCACGGTCCGCGCCTGCGCGGGCGCGCCGGATAACCGGCGGGCCGCCTCGCGGCCTTGGGCGATTCGAACAGCCCTGAGCGATTCTAGTTGAACCGGAAACGCCCTATTGCGGGTAGGCGCCGGCGCGGCCCTCGGGATACTGCTTTTCCCATTCCTGCCCATCGAAGGGGACGATCTCCATCTCCTCGACGGTGCCGGGGTCCAGGCAGCCGGCGTGGACGCTGAAACCGTCCGGGTGGGAGCGCGGGACGTAGAACGCCTTGACGCCGCAATGGGAGCAGAACAAGTGCTTCGCCGTGCCGGTGTTGAACTGGTAGGTGACCAAGCTCTCTTCGCCACGTAGCAGCTTGAACTTGTCGGCGGGCACGATAAGACCCAGGTGACCGGAATTCCGGCAGATCGAGCAATTGCATTGCGAGACGGTGATCTTGGCGGGCGCCGTCACCTCGAAGCGCACCTTGCCGCAGTGGCAACCGCCCTTGTGGACAATCATTGCAATTCCCTCCTCATGGTAGGAGACCTCTGCGAAAGTCTCGCGACCGGCACGACGAAAAGTTTCCCCTCCCCCTTGATGGGGGAGGCAGGGAGGGGGTGTTTTGTTGTTTTCCCCCTCCCCCTACCCCCTCCCCAAGCGGGGAGGGGGAAAACAAAGGACCCCTTTCGCCGAGGTCCCGTGGTAGCGGGGCGCCGCCCTATACCGTTCCCCGTTGTTCAAAGGGGGTGGCGGTCTCCTCCCCGGAGGCGGGCGTGACCTCGACATTGGTAACGCGCGCGCCGGGCGGGCCCTCGCGGCAGGCGTCGATCATGCGCTCCACGGATTCCGCGGGCCCGGCGATCAAGGCCTCGACGCGGCCGTCACCACGGTTGCGCACCCAGCCGCGCAGGCCCAGGGCTCGCGCCGTGTCCACCGCCCAACCGCGATACCACACCCCTTGAACGCGGCCGCGAATGAACAGGCGGACGGCCTTGGTGGGGGCGGGAGCGGGGGCGCCGGCCATCGCTCATTCGAATTCCATGATCACCTGATCGACGGTGAGGCTGTCGCCCGGCGCCACCAGGATTTTCGCGATGCGGGCCTTGCGCTCGGCGGCGAGCACGTTCTCCATCTTCATGGCGTCGACCACGGCAAGGGTGTGACCCGCCTCGACGCTCTCGCCCTCGCACACGTTGATGGCGAGGACCAGCCCCGGCATGGGCGATTGGAGAAAACGCGACGAATCGGGTTCCGGCTTGTCCGGCATGAGCTTCGCAAGCTCGGCGGCGCGCGGGTGACGCACCACCACGTCGGCCTGATGGCCGCCCATGGTCAGCCGGTAGCCTTCCGCCAGGCGGTCCACCTGCATGATTTTCGGTTCGCCGTTTATGGTCCCTTCGAAGAGGTGGCCGCCGGGCGTCCAGGCGCCGCGCACCGCAACCGTGGCGCCGCCCTGCACCACATCGAAACCGCCGTCATTGTCCACGGCCGTGAAGGGGACCTGTTCGCCGCCGATCATGGCGACCCATTCGAATTCACCTTGGGCAGCCCCGCCTTCCTTGCTGGAACCGGGGCCGGCGCCCCCCTGACCTGAAGCGCCGCCGCCGCGCGCTTGCGTCCGGCCGTGCCGACCTTGGCGGCTGTGAATGAGTCCGGCGACGGCGACGAAATGCGGACGCGCGTCCTCGCCGGGCGCCGTGGGGGCGGCGCCGTCCGGCCATTCCGTGGCGATGAAATCCGTATCGATCTCGCCTGCGCGGAAACGTTCATTCGCCATCACTTGGGCGAGGAAGTTGGCGTTGTGCCTGAAACCCCTGATGTAGTAGGAATCGAGCGCCGCGCCGTGGCGCCGGATGGCCTCGCCGCGGGTTTCGCCGTGGGTGATGAGTTTCGCCATCAGCGGGTCGTAGAACAGACCGATCTCGTCGCCCTCGGTCACGCCTGAATCGACCCGGACATGATCGTCCCGCGGGGGCTCACGATATCGCACGAGGCGGCCCGCGGAGGGCAGAAAACCGCGCGCCGGATCTTCGGCATAGAGCCGGGACTCGATCGCCCATCCGTTGAACCGCACATCCTCCTGCTTAAGCGACAGGGGCTCGCCGGCGGCGATGCGGATCATCTGCTCCACCAGATCGAGGCCCGTGATCATCTCGGTAACGGCGTGCTCGACTTGCAATCGTGCGTTCATTTCGAGAAAGAAAAAATTGTGTCCCGAATCGACGATGAACTCCACGGTGCCGGCCGAGCGGTAGCCGACGGCGCGGGCGAGCGCCACGGCCTGCTCGCACATGGCCGTCCGCGTCGCTGAATCGAGAAAGGGACTCGGCGCCTCTTCGATCACCTTTTGGTGCCGCCGTTGGATCGAACACTCGCGCTCACCCAGGTGGATGACGTTGCCCCGCGAGTCGGCGAGCACTTGAATCTCGATGTGCCGCGGCCGTTCGATGAACTTCTCGATGAAGACGCGGCCGTCCCCGAAGCTCGACTTCGCTTCGCTGACGGCGCGCTCGAACCCGGAGCGGACCTCGTCGCCGCCATGGGCGATGCGCATGCCCTTACCGCCGCCGCCGGCCGCCGCCTTGATCATCACGGGATAGCCGATGCCGCGGGCGATCTCGACGGCCTCGTCCGCCGTCGGGACGGTTCCAAGGAAACCGGGAATCGTGCTCACGCCGGCCCCTT
Source organism: Pseudomonadota bacterium (assembly GCA_022566715.1). GTDB lineage: Bacteria > Pseudomonadota > Alphaproteobacteria > SHVP01 > SHVP01 > JADFIH01. The sequence continues at coordinate 8,970 of JADFIH010000080.1, forward strand.
GAGCGATCTTTTTTGATTCGATCTTGTCGCCCATGGCGGCGATGGCCTTGGCGCCGGGGCCGATGAAGGTGAGGCCCGCGCGTTCCACCGCTTCGGCAAAGACCGGGTTCTCCGACAAAAAGCCGTAGCCGGGATGTATGGCCTGGGCCCCCGTGTCGGCCGCGGCCTTGATGATGCGCTCGCCGCCGAGGTAGCTCTCGGCTGCGGGCGGCGGGCCGATCGCCACGGCCTCGTCCGCCATTTCGACGTGGAGGGCGGTCTCGTCCGCCTCCGAATACACGGCCACGGTCTCGATCCCCATCGCCCGCGCGGTTCGAATCACGCGGCAGGCAATCTCCCCCCGGTTGGCGATTAGGATCTTCTCGAACATGCCGTTTGGAGGGACTAACCGGCGGCCCGCCGCGGGCCGTCGAGTTCGGGCGCGGGCAAATCCCGTGTCGAGTCGAAGGCTCCCGCGAAATTACGCTTCAGAGCCGCATCGACCTCGGCCATCGTCGCGCCGATCCCCAGGCTGGCCAGGGACGTCACGCCCGCGTCGCGGATGCCGCAGGGCACGATGCCGCGGTAGTGGGTGAGGTCGGGTGAGACATTGAGCGAAACGCCGTGATAGGTGATCCAGTGGCGCACGCGGACGCCAATCGCGGCGATCTTGGCCTCGCCGCCGTCCGGCCCCGAATCGACCCAGACGCCGACGCGGCCATGGCGCGTGCCCGCGCGGAGCCCGAAGTCCGCCAGGGTATCGATAAGCCAGGTTTCGAGGCCGGCGACATGGGCGTGCAAATCCCGCCCCCGTGGGCGCAGGTCGAGCATGACGTAGGCAATGCGCTGCCCCGGCCCGTGATAGGTGTATTGGCCCCCGCGCCCCGAGGGGTGGACGGGAAAGAGCGCGGGGTCGGTCAGGTCCTGGCGCTTGGCGCTGGTGCCGGCGGTGTAGAGGGCGGGATGCTCGAGAAGCCAGACCGCCTCGTCCCCGCGCCCCTCGCGAATGGCCGCCACGCGCGCCTCCATCGAGGCGACGGCCTCCTCATAGGGAACCGGCGTGCCGCTGGTCCTCCACGCCACCTGTGTCATGCCGGCAGGTTTAGCATATTCCAAGGTTTAGACCCCATTATTCAGCCGGGCCGCTGGCCCCGTCCGGCCCCCCGGACCGTTATTATTGATTATTTATTAACGAGTTATAACTAGCGTCCCCGTGAAGGAGACCTCATGGACGACCCCGCTATTACCGCCGTCACCGTGGAGATTTCGGTCGTTCTCGGCCACTCGATGATGGCTATCCACCAGCTTCTGAAGATGGGCCGCGGCGCCGTGATCGAACTCGATACGACGGTGAACGACATGGTCTCCATCTACGCGAATAATCAGCTCATCGCACGAGGCGACGTCATGGTGGTGGACGACCACATCGGCGTCACGATTACCGATACCGTCGCGGCGTTCGAGGAGTAACCGCTCCACCCGGGCTTGCGGCGCTCCCCAGGATTTGCTATTCGCACTTGCCATTACGCGGTCGTGGCGGAACTGGTAGACGCGCAGCGTTGAGGTCGCTGTGGGAGATAATCCCGTGGAAGTTCGAGTCTTCTCGACCGCACCAATCCAAGAGGGCCCGTAGCGTTTCCGCGCTTCGGGCCTTTGCGATCGCCGGTTCACGCCGCTCGGGCCCGGTCCTAATTCGCCTCCGGGACGGGCGAACGACGAGGTAGGTAATGCCGGAAAATCTGGACGAAATGTCGCTGGAATACCACCGGTCGCCGACACCGGGGAAAATCAGCGTCGTACCCACGAAGAGTCTCGCCAATCAGCGGGATTTGGCGTTGGCCTATTCACCGGGCGTGGCCGCGGCCTGCAACCTGATCGCCAAGGACCCATCGCTTGCCGCGGAATTCACGGTGCGCAGTAATCTGGTCGCGGTGGTGACCAATGGAACCGCCGTCCTGGGCCTGGGCAACATCGGACCGCTCGCCGCCAAGCCGGTGATGGAGGGCAAGGGCGTCTTGTTCAAGAAGTTCGCCGACGTCAACGTGTTCGACCTCGAAATCGCCGAAACCGATCCCGAGAAGTTCATCGACATCGTCGCCAGCCTCGAGCCGACCTTCGGCGGCATCAACCTGGAGGACATCAAGGCGCCCGAGTGCTTCGTGATCGAGAAAGCGTTGCGCGAGCGCATGAATATCCCGGTTTTCCACGACGACCAGCACGGAACGTCCATCTGTGTGGCGGCGGCCGTGTACAACGGCCTGCATGTCGTCGGCAAGGACATAAAGCAAATTCGACTGGTGTGTTCGGGGGCGGGCGCCGCCGCGCTCGCTTGCCTCGATCTGCTCGTGCGCATGGGGTTGCCCAAGACCAACATCCTGATCGCCGACCGGGCCGGGATCGTGTACGAGGGCCGCGAAGGCGACATGGACCCCTACAAGGCGCGCTATGCCCGCAAGACCAACGTCCGCACCATGCGCGAGGCCATGGAGGGAAGCGACGTGTTCCTCGGCCTGTCGGCGCCCGATGTGGTGGACGCCGAGATGGTCAAGAGCATGGCCGAAAAACCGCTGATCCTAGCGCTCGCCAATCCGGACCCCGAGATTCTGCCCGAGGTCGCCAAGGAGGCCCGTCCCGACGCCGTCATCGCCACGGGCCGTTCCGACTATCCCAACCAGGTCAACAACGTCCTTTGTTTTCCCTTCATCTTCCGCGGTGCGCTCGACGTGGGCGCGACCACGATCAACGAGGAAATGAAACTCGCCTGCGTTTACGCCATCGCCGATCTGGCGAAGGCAGAGGCGTCGGATGTTGTCGCCCGGGCCTACGGCGACCAGACCCTGTCTTTCGGCCCCGAGTACCTGATCCCCAAGCCCTTCGATCCACGCTTGATCGTCAAACTCGCGCCGGCGGTGGCCAAGGCGGCCATGGACTCCGGGGTCGCCACCCGCCCGATCAAGGATTTCGCGGCCTACGAGGCCAAGCTCTCTCAATACGTCTACCGCTCGGGCATGGCCATGAAGCCCGTGTTCGACCGGGCCCGCGAGAATCCGCTGCGGCTCTGCTACGCCGACGGCGAGGAGGAAAACGTCCTGCGCGCGGTGCAGATCGTCCTCGACGATGGGTTGGCGAAGCCGATCCTCATTGGCCGGCGCTATGTCATCGAAATGCGCCTCGAACGCCTGGGCCTGCGCTTCGACCTCGACGAGGACGTCGAGCTGACCGATCCGGAGAACGATCCCCGCTACCGCGAGTATTGGACCGAATACCACGCCATCATGCAACGCAAGGGTGTGTCTCCCGATGTCGCGCGGACCATCGTGCGCACGCGGACCAGCGTCATCGGGGCGCTGATGGTGCGGCGCAAGGAAGCCGACGCCATGATCTGCGGCGTCCTCGGGCGTTACGACCGCGTCCTCCGGCATGTGCAGGACGTATTAGGCCTGCGCCCGGGCGTGCGGAATGTCTATGCGGTGGAACTCTTGATCCTGCCCACCGGCACCGTTTTCATCACCGATACCAACGTCAACTACGATCCCTCGGCCGAGGATATCGCGGAGGCCGCGATCCTCGGCGCCGAACTGGTGGCCAAGTTCGGCCTCACGCCGAAGGTGGCCCTGCTGTCCCATTCGAACTTCGGTTCCTCGGGCCGGCCCTCGGCGGTCAAGATGCGCGACGCCCTTTCGCTCATCACGGCGCGCGCGCCGGAGCTCGAGGTCGAGGGAGAAATGAATGCCGACACGGCGCTCAATGAAACCATCCGGGAGCGGCTGTTTCCCAACTCCGAGCTCAAGGGTCCGGTCAACCTGCTTGTCATGCCGACGCTCGATGCCGCCAAGATCGCCTTC
>JADFIH010000081.1 GCA_022566715.1 Pseudomonadota bacterium
GATGGCCAAGCTGGCCGACGAGGGAAACCCGTACAAGATCGATAACGCGGAGCGCGCCGAGGGGGACACGCTGAGCTTCTACGTCACCGGGACGAGGCCGGGCGAGGACTTCGAGGACCTTTGTCGCGGCCCGCACGTGGCCTCGACCGGCGTGATCGGGGCGTTCAAGCTCCAGCGGGTCAGCGGGTCTTACTACCGGGGCGACGCCAAGCTGCAATCCCTTCAGCGGGTCTACGGCACGGCGTTCTTCAAGAAGCGTTCGCTGACCGACTACCTCAAACGTCTCGAAGAGGCGAAGAAGCGGGACCATCGCAAGCTCGGGGCCGAGATGGATCTGTTCGTCATCGATGAAAACGTAGGCATCGGCCTGCCGCTCTGGCTGCCCAAGGGGATGATCATCCGCGAAGAGCTCGAGAAACTCGCCAAAGAAACGGAGGACCGGGCCGGCTATCAGCGGGTGTCCACGCCGCACATCACCAAAGGCAAGCTGTACGAGATGTCGGGGCATCTGGCCCACTATAAGGATTCGATGTTCCCCCCGATGAACGTGGACGGCGAGGACTACTACCTCAAGCCGATGAACTGCCCGCACCACCACATGATCTTTCGGGCCCGGCCGCGAAGCTATCGTGAATTGCCGTTGCGCCTGGCGGAGTACGGCACGTGCTACCGGTACGAACAGCACGGCGAGCTGGCGGGCCTGCTGCGGGTTCGCTGCATGTCCATGAACGACGCCCACATCTACTGCACCATGGATCAGCTCAAAGAGGAATTTAAGGGCGTCATGGACCTGCACAAGTATTACTACGATCTGCTGGGATTGACCGATTACTACCTGCGGCTTTCGCTGCACGATCCGGCCAACACCGAGAAATACGTCGGCGATCCGGAGATGTGGACGTTGGCGGAGCGCATGGTGCAGGAGGCGATGACCGAGACCGGCCTGCCGTTCAAGACGGTGATGGGCGAGGCGGCTTTTTACGGCCCGAAAATTGACGTTCAATTCAAAAACGTAGCGGGCCGGGAGGAATCGAACGCGACCAACCAGGTGGACTTCGTCTCGGCGAAACGGTTCGACCTGACCTACGTCGGAGCGGACAACCGCAAGCACCGTCCCGTCATTCTGCATCGCGCCCCGCTGGGCACGCACGAGCGGTTCGTGGCTTTTCTGATCGAGCACTATGCCGGCATCTTTCCGCTGTGGTTGGCACCCGTGCAGGTGGGCCTGGTCACCATCAGCGAAAAGAGCCTCAGCTACGGGCGACGGGTTCACCGGGCGATGACCGACGCCGGGTTGCGTGTAGAGTTCGACGATTCGGGTGAGAAGGTCGGCCCCAAGAAGCATCGCTTTCGGGCCAAGAAGATTCCGTACATTTTGGTGGTGGGCGAACGGGAGGCGGCTGACGGGACGGTCAACGTCAACAATGTTCACGGCAAGATGCTGGGTAGCTTCTTGTTACAGAAATTCCAGGACGGATGCCTGGAAGAAGTCAGGACCAGGGCGCGTCGCCCGTTTTTTGAAGCGGAATGATGAGTTCCGGCGCGCCTTCATCCGGAGAAAGGTAGGTAACCGCCATCGCGAAGTTACATCGCTCCAACGAGCAGATTCGGATCCCTCAGGTCCGTCTGATCGACCAAGACGGTGAGCAACGAGGCCTCCTTCCGACGCCCGAGGCGCTCCGATTGGCTCGTGAAGTCGGGATGGACCTCGTCGAGGTGTCGCCCAACGATAGTCCTCCGGTGTGCCGGATCATGGACTACGGGAAGTTCAAGTACATCCAGCGAAAGAGGAAAAAGAAACCTCACGGCCGCGAGCACGTACTCAAGGAGGTGCGACTCCGGCCCAAGACGGATGACCACGATCGGCTCATCAAGATGAATCGGGCGAAGAGTTTCCTCGATTCCGGACACAAGGTGCAGTTCACCATGCTCTTCCGGGGGCGCGAACACGCCCACCGGGACCGGGCCATCGTAGCGTTCAACGAGATCATCGATTCGTTCGGCGACACCGTCCGCATCGAACGCGCCGCACGCATGGACGGTCGTCGGCTCACCATGATCCTCGCTCCGCTCAAGCACTGACCGGAACGAGTCCTCAAACGCCTCTCTGCTTTCCAGCGCGGTTGCGTTCATCTTGTGGTCTTACTATGGTGGAGGCAATCGCCCTTTTAGAAGCCAGCGAACTTCGCGATTCAACGGGCGACAGAAAGGAGTAAGGGTATGGCTGATATGGGTCTTATCGCACCCCACGGAGGAGTGTTAATCAATCGTGTGACCGAGGGCACGGCGCCCGGACGCTACGAGGAAAGCGGCCCGGCGATCGTTCTATCGGAGCGCGCCCAATGCGACCTGGAGATGATCGCCGTGGGAGGGATGAGCCCTCTGACGGGTTTTGTCGGCCGCAAGGATTATGAGAGCATCTGCAAGACAATGCGCCTGGCTGACGGAACGACTTGGCCGTTTCCGATCACTTGCAGCGTGGATCAGCCAACCGCGGACGGCTTGAGCATCGGCAATCGGATTGCTCTTCTCGACGACCAGCGGCGTTTGTTGGGCTTCCTGACGATCGAGGAGATTTATCCGCACGACAAGGTTCAACAAGCGGAGAATGTCTTCAAGACCACCGAGACGGCCCATCCGGGCGTTAAAGTTCTGATGGCCGAGGCGGACGTGTGTCTGGCGGGTCCGATCGACGTGGTGTGTCCGCGCTACGACGCCGAGTTTAGCGAATTTCGCCTGACGCCGGCCCAGACGCGGGCGGCCTTCGAGCAGCGAGGCTGGAAGACGGTCGTCGGGTTTCAGACGCGCAACCCCATTCACCGGGCCCATGAGTACATCACGAAATCAGCCCTGGAGATATGCGACGGGTTGCTGATCCACCCGCTGATCGGCCAGACCCAGGCCGGCGATATTCCAGCCGATGTACGAATGAACTGCTACACGGCGTTGATCGATAAGTACTACGTGGGGGACCGTACGATGCTTGCGGTGCTGCCTGCTGCGATGCGCTACGCGGGCCCGCGCGAGGCGCTGCTACACGCTCTCCTCCGGCAGAATTTCGGCTGTTCCCACCTGGTCATTGGCCGCGACCACGCCGGAGTCGGCGACTACTACGGCCCCTTCGATGCGCACGACATTTTCGACGAGCTGGCGCCCGGGAGCCTCGAAACCGTGCCCTTGAAATTGGGCGTCACCTTCTACTGCGACTCTTGCGGCGGCACCGCGACCGATCGCACCTGCCCGCACGACGAAGACCATCGGCTGGCGATCTCAGGGACCCGTCTCAGGGCCATGTTCGCCAACCACGAGCCGATTCCGCCGGAGTTCAGCCGGCCCGAAGTACTAGAAATCCTGCAAGCGCACTACGACAGCCTGGGCTGATACCTTCGGGCGCCGGACGCTTCTTCGTTCGCTCCGCCGCCGTGATCCCTTTTTGCTCCGCCGTCGACATAATCAAACGACAGGACAATTCGGGACTCACACGACACTCATCGACGGATCAGTCGAACCTGCGCTGCACCGACCCAGAGTTGGTGGGCACGGTATCGCATGGTGGGCTCCGGCAACACGGGACCTCGTTCGCGAGTGCGGTGTTGGGATTCGGCGACAATACCTCCGCGAGGCCGGCGACGGACAAGCGCCGCCTGACCAATTTCAGAATCGATACCTCGATTGGCGGTCGGCGCGCAAGCAATCCATAAAGAGCGGCGCCGAAGAGACCCACCCGGTAGTGACGGCAACGAACCTGGCGCGGAAGCTCGGCAGACCGAGCGACGGAGACCGAGACGCGGTTCTTGAGACAGATACCCGAACTGTATGGGCTGTAAGAGTGAGGAAGCAATCCCGCCCACTCAAGAAAAACCCGCAGGCGCTGGCCCGCGGGTTTTCCATTTCTTGGCACCGCGCCTTTTATGTTGGCGCGACGCCCGTGATCTAGGCGTTAACCCCGGTGGCTAAATCTTGTCCACCGAGACTTCGTGCCAGTTGATGAGCCGGTTCACCGGCTGGTAGTTCTTCACGTAGTTCTTCACCGCGTCCATGTCGACCGAGTCGAACAGGAACAGCGACGCCGCTTGGTCGTGATAGTACTGCGCGATCGCACGCAGATGCGCGGCCCGCTTCGCCGGATCGAACTCGGTGTTGGCGGCCGTGATCGTGTCCTCGATGTCCGGGAAACACGTCCACTTCATCGGCGACCTGCACGAATGCAAGCCGTTGATGGAACGCATGATGTCCATCGTCGGCTCCGAGCCGTAATTGAAGCTGAACACGCTGGCATCCCCGAACTTGGAGGTGTCGCGCACCCGGGCGATCAGTTCGGGCAGGGTGATGGCCTGAACCGTGAAGGTGACGTTGATCTTTTTCAGCTCGCTCGACACGAACTGCACGATGTCGCGCCAGTCGCCCTGGGCCACCACCGATTCGGCGATGATCTCCAGGCCGCCGCCGTAGCCCGCTTCGGCGAGCAGCGACCTGGCCTTGTCGGGGTCATACGGGTAGGGCTTGATGTCGGTTTGATAGCCGTTGATCGACGGCGTGCCCGGCTGGCCCGTGGTCTGGGTGAGCCCGCCCATGATCCGTTCGACGAAGTCTTGCATGTTGACGCCGTAGTTGAGCGCCTGCCTCACGCGAACATCGGCAACCGGCCCTTCCTTGTTCTGGAAGAAATGAAGGATGCTGATGGCCGTGCCGGGGCTGACCTGAAGCTTGCCGTTCGCGGCCTCGATCCTGGCCTTGTTGTCCGCGACCAGTTGGAACGCAAGGTCGATCTGATCGGACTCGAAGGCGTTCACGCGGGCCGGCAGTTCGGGCAGGAATTTGAAGGTGATCTTGTCGATCTTGCCCGCGCGCCAGCCGCCCGCATTACGCTCGACCACGACGGACGCATTGTCCCATTTCGTCACCTGATAGGGCCCGGTTCCGATGGGGTCCTTTCCGAGGCCTTCAAAGGTCACGTCCTGCATGTGCTGCCAGTCGACCAGCTTGATGATCCCCAAGGTGGAGGGGAGCAACGGGTCGGGCGTCTTGGTCGACACCTCCACGGTCAGGGCATCCATAACCCGCGCACCGGCGAGGTTGCGGGTGTTCCGCGCGACGCTGGCGGCCTTTGCCTTGCCTTCATCCGAAGCGAGCCAATTTAGCAACCCGGCGATGTCCGCCGCGTCGAAAATGTTCCCGTTGTGGAATTTCACGCCGGGCCGCAGCTTGAAAGTCCATTTGGTCTTGTCGTCCGCGTTGACCTTCCACGACGTCAGCATTTCCGCGGCCGGGCCCGTCTTGGTGCTGACCGTAAGACGGTCAAAGACGGTTCCGAAAACGAACCCCGCGGAATGAGACGTATCGAGGAACGGATTGCCCAAACCGGTCGGAAGACTCGAGTGGCCCACGATCAGTTCGTCGGCAGTTACTGTCCCGGAGAAGGCGAACACCGCACCAGCAGCAGCCACACCCCCCAGGAGTCCTACGAATTTGTTCATAGCGTCCTCCCTATTTATTCTACGCTGCGTACTATACACGGGTATAAGGGCGAAATAGGAGCCTCGGCGCCGCTTTGCGCCGCCCGCCCGGTAATATGGCCGCCAGTCCATAGAGCGGATTCCGATTAGTGGATCGTTTTACGCGAATCCGGCCGGCGCGGTTCCGGCCAACTCCGATTCGCGTCGGGAGCCGGGCGGAGCAGAGGAAATAGACATGGCGTCTCCGACGATCATCACTTGCGCGGTCACCGGCAGCATGGCCATGCCGGCGCAGAACCCCGCGGTCCCCGTCACGCCCGTTCAGATCGCCGATGCGGCGGCCGGGGCGGCGCGGGCCGGCGCCAGCGTCGTGCACATTCATGTGCGCGATCCCGAAACGGCGGCGCCCAGCATGGACGTCGAGCTTTACCGCGAGGTGATGGAGCGCATCCGCGACAGCGGCGTCGATCCCGTCATCAACCTGACGACCGGGCCGGGGGGCCGCTACATCCCAAGCCCCGACGATCCGCGCGTGATGGCCGAGGGCAGCACGCTGCTGCCGCCCGAGGAACGCGTCAAACACATCCAGGCGCTCCGCCCCGAAATCTGCAGCCTCGACCTCAACGTGATGTGGTTCGGCAGCGCCGTGATGATGAACACGCCGCACTCGGTCGCGGTCATGGCCAAGGCCATCCGCGAGGCCGGAACCAAGCCCGAGCTCGAGGTGTTCGACAGCGGCGACATCCACATGGCGCAGGCGCTGATCAAGGACGGCGTGCTTGAACGCGACTCATTGTTTCAGCTCTGCCTGGGCATCAAGCACGGGGCCGGCGCCACCACGGAAAGCGTCCAGTACCTCAAGTCGCTGCTGCCGCCCGAAGCCGTGTGGGCCGCGTTCGGCATCGGCCGCACGGAATTTCCCATGGTTGCGCAATCGTTCCTGCTCGGCGGCCACGTGCGCGTCGGGCTGGAGGACAACATCTACCTGGAGAAAGGCGTGCTCGCCCCCGGCAACGCGGCGCTGGTCGAGCGCGCGGCCCGGATCGTCCGCGACCTGGGGGGCCGGATCGCGACCCCCGCCGAGGCGCGGGAGATATTAGGACTGCGGCGGCGCGATGGCGCGGCGGCGTAACCCGCCGTTCAACCAACTCCCCGTTCAGCTAACTAGAGGACTGGACGCGCCGAACTTTCCGCTGAAGACGAATTCCGGCAGGGCTTTGCGCACGCGCGGGGCCACTTCGCGTTCGCGCATGGTCTCGTCGTCGAGATCCTCGGTCTCGCCCTGGTATCCGATCGCAATGGCGCTCATCGGCTCATAGACCGCGGGCACGTCGTAGGTCTCCCTGATCTTGCCGGTATCGATCCCCGCCATCTGATGGGTGACCAGTCCCTCGGCCTCGGCCTGAAGGCACAGGTTCGCGGCGGCGAGGCCGACATCGTGCTGGGCCGTCCGGTTGGGCCGGGCTTCGGTCTCCCACTCGCCGCGGACGAAGGTGAGCAAGAGGACCGGCGCGTTCTTGGCCCAGCCCTGGTTCCCCGGCATCAGGCAGTCCACGATCCGCTGGTGCTCCGCCGCGTCCTCCCTGGTGGCAAGGATGAACGCCCAGGGCTGGCCGTTGTTCGACGAGGCGGACCAGCGCGCGGCCTCGAGTACCGTCAGCAGCGTTGCCTTCGCGACCGGCTTGCCGGTGAAGGCGCGCGGACTCCAGCGATTGCGGATGAGGTCGTGAATCGGATGGTTCGCGTCGGCTGGCTTCTTTAAGGTCATGTCTTAATCCCTCTGGCCCTCTGGGCTTGTTGTTGCGTGTTGGGGACAAACTGCCCCAACGCGAAACGGGAGGCAACCGGTTGACATCCGATTATTATTGCGCCGTCCGCCATGCGCGGCGTGCGCCATGAAAACCCACCGCATCGCCGCCGTGCCGGGCGACGGCATCGGACCCGACGTCATCGGCGCCGGGCTCGAGGTGCTCAGCGCGCTGGCCGGGCGCGACGGCGGTTTCGCGCTGGACGTGGAGACCCTGCCCTGGGGCAGCGGCTACTACCGCGCCCACGGCCGCATGATGCCGACGGACGGGCTCGACACCCTCAAGCGCTTCGATGCGATCTACTTCGGTTCGGCCGGCAGCCCCGAGGTGCCGGACCACATCACGCTCTGGGGCCTGCGGCTCGCCATCTGCCAGGGCTTCGATCAATACGCCAACGTACGCCCGGCGCGCCTGTTGCCCGGCATCGCAAGTCCGCTGGCCGGCGTCGGCCCCAACCGCCTCGACTGGGTGATCGTGCGCGAGAACACCGAAGGCGAATATTCCGGCGCCGGCGGCCGCGTACACCGGGGGCTGCCGGAGGAGGTCGCGGCCGAGGTCAGCGTGTTCACCCGCACCGGCGTTACGCGCATACAGCGTTTCGCCTTCGAGCTCGCCCGCACCCGGCCCCGGAAGCTCCTGACGCTGGTCACGAAATCCAACGCCCAACGCCACGGCATGGTGCTGTGGGACGAGGTTTTCGAGGACGTGTCCGGCGATTATCCCGATATCAAGACCGACAAGATACTGGTCGACGCCATGACGGCGCGCATGGTGCTGCAACCCGAATCGATCGACACGGTGGTGGCGACGAACCTGCACGCCGATATCCTGTCCGATCTCGCCGCGGCCCTGTCGGGCGGCATGGGGCTCGCGCCCACGGCGAACCTGAACCCGCCGGGCGATCATCCCTCCATGTTCGAGCCCATCCACGGCTCGGCCTTCGACCTTGTGGGGAAGGGGATCGCCAATCCCATCGGCGCGTTCTGGACCGCGGCGCTGATGCTCGAACATCTTGGGGAGGGCGGCGCGGCGGACAGGCTGATGACCGCGTTGGGCCGCGTCACGGCGGCGGGGGAGACCCTCCCGCCCGATTTGGGCGGCCGCGCCACGACACGCGAGGTGACCGGCGCGGTGATCGCCGCGATTCAAGCGTCGAACGATTGAGTCATTCGCTGTTCACGGCTTGAAGCGCCAAGCTCGCCTTGCGGTAGGCGCGCGCGCCGCCGAACCGGACAGCCACATACGCGATCCATCGCCGCCAGGGGTGAACGCCGGCGGTTCTCATCCCGGTCAGAAACAGCCAGTCGGACTCGAATCGCGAAAGCGCCTTGCCGGCGTAGCAGAAGTCGTGAACGACGGACGCCTCCGTGTGCTTGCCGGAAACCGGAACGACGATCCGGCCGAACCAGGGGACACTGGCAAGGTTGGTGCGTGTTCCCTTTGGCACCACGAGTTCCGTCGTGGCGCCCCCGCGCGCGTACTCGATTCTAAAGTCGCGTTCGACAATCCAGATATCTTTTTCGTCTGCCGGGCTTTCACTTTTCACGATGTAGAGATCGTCGATGTAGCGGAAGTCCGAAAACGGATTCGACCAACTGAACAGGAGTTCGATCAGGGACATTGCGGTCAGATCTCGATGCAGACCTTGCCGAAGTGCCGGCCGGACAGGATGTGCTCGTACGCCGCCCGCGCTTCGGCCATGGGAAAGACGCGGTCGATCACCGGCTTGATGCGGTGAAAGTCCATGGCCCGCAGCATGGCTACGAGGCCCCCGGCGGCGCCCACGGCGACGCCCTGGAGCCGGATGTTGCGCGAGCCGATCAGGGGGATCAGCAGATCCGTCCGCGCGCCGCTCAACACGCCGACCAGGCTGATCGTGCCGCCGGGCCGTACGGCGCGGATCGACTGCTTCAATGTACCGGCGCCCCCCACCTCGATCACGTTGTCGACGCCACGGCCGCCCGTCAGCGCCAGCGCGGTCTTGCCCCATTCCGGGTCGTCGAGGTAGTTGATCAGGTGCGCCGCGCCCATCTCCCGGACGCGCGCAAGTTTCTCGTCGCTGGACGAGGTCGCGATCACCTCGGCGCCGCAGAGCCGGGCGAACTGGATCGCAAAGAGCGAAACGCCGCCCGTCCCAAGCGTGAGCACCACGTCGCCGAGCCCGATATGGCCCAAGGTCACGATGGCCGTCCAGGCCGTCAATGCGGCGCACGGCGTGGCGGCCGCCTCGATGTCGGTGAGCGACGCAGGCGTATGCACGAGGCCGGTTTCCTTGAACACGCGCAACTCGCACAGGACGCCGTCGTGGGCCCGGCCGAGGTCGTCGTCGAGCTTGGCCTCGTCGGGCTCGCCCGCGATCCAGCTTTGAAAGAAACTGGTGGTCACGCGGTCGCCCGGCTTGAAGTTGCGCACGCCGGGACCGACGGCGGCGACCTCGCCGGCGCCGTCGCTCAGGGGGATGAGGCCGGCCATCTTTTGCCGCGATCCGTAACCGCCCTTTGTAATGAGCGTGTCGCGGTAATTGAGCGAGGCGGCGCGCAGGCGCACCAGTACCTGTCCCGGGCCCGGCGCCGGGTCGGGCCGATCAACAAGGCGCAGGCTCGCGGGCCCGCCCAGGTCTTGGAGGACGATTGCCTTCATGGCGCCCGACTCTCTGCGGCGCGCGGGGTCAGGTCAAGCGCGCGGGTTCAAACGCGCGCTTAGCCGTTGCCAGAGGGGGCGGCTTGCCCGTAAATGAAGACCGCTCAATCGAGGCCCGGCAAAACGAAAGTTCCGCGGAAATTCATGGACCGCCAAGACATCCCGCCGATCCGGCGCGCCATCGCCGAGCTTCCCTCGTCCAAGATCCGCGAGGTGGCGAACCTCGGCACGGGCATGGACGGCGTGATCCCGCTCTGGTTCGGCGAACCCGACCGGCCCACGCCCGATTTCATCAACCGGGCGGCGACGGCGGCGCTCGAGGCGGGGCACACCTTCTACACCCTCAACCGCGGCATTCCCGAACTGCGCTCGGCGCTGGCCGAATACATGACGGACCTGCACGGCCAGCCGATTGACGTGAACCGTGTGTCGGTCACGGCGTCGGCCATGAACGCGATCGCGGTCATCATGCAAAGCCTGATCGATCCGGGCGACAATGCGGTTCTGGTGGCGCCGTTGTGGCCCAACATCGCGGCCTGCGTGCGCATCATGGACGGCGAGCCGCGCTTCGTGGCGTTGCAAACGGAGGAGCCGGGCTGGCGGCTCGACCTCGATCACCTGTTCGATGCCGCGGACGAACGCACGCGCGCTATTTTCATCAACTCGCCCAACAACCCGACGGGCTGGACCATGTCCGGCGAAGACCAGCGCGCGGTCCTCGACTGGTGCCGAGCGCGCGGCATCTGGCTGATCGCCGACGAGGTCTATGACCGCATCGCCTACAGCGCGCCGCGTGCGCCGTCGTTCCTCGATTTCGCCGGGCCGGACGATCCGTTGATCCGCGTCAACAGTTTCTCCAAGTCGTGGTGCATGACGGGCTGGCGGCTCGGTTGGGTGACGGCGCCCGAGGCCTTCGGCGGCACGATGGAAAAGATGAACGAATACAACGTCGCCAATGCGCCCAGCATGGCGCAGCACGCCGGCATCGCCGCCTTGCGCGACGGCGAGGACTTCATCGCCGCGTCGGTGGAGCGCTACCGGCGCGCGCGCGACCTCGTCTTTCAGCGGCTTCGCGCGTTGCCACGCGTCGAGCTCTCGCGTCCCGAGGCGGCGTTCTACGCCTTCTTCAAGGTCGATGGAGTTGGCGACAGCCTGGCGTTCGCCAAGCGTCTGGTGCGCGAGGCGCGGGTCGGCCTGGCCCCGGGCGTCGCGTTCGGGCCGGAAGGGGAGGGCTATCTGCGACTTTGTTTCGCGGCCGGTCTCGATACGTTGTCGGAGGCGCTGGACCGCCTGGAGCCCGCCCTGCGTTAGGCACGAATCGGTTGGCGCGCTCCCCCGATTGACGTCTAGTTTCGGCGGCGGTAACCATTGCGCTCGCGCACTTCTTTCAACAGGAATACGCCATGCACCTTTCCCGCTTTCCCCGCATCCGCTTCGTACACGGACCGACGCCGCTCGAGCCCATGACCCGGCTGAGCGCGCTCCTCGGCGGCCCGAACCTGTGGGTCAAGCGGGACGATTGCACGGGCCTCGCGGGGGGCGGCAACAAGACCCGGAAGCTCGAGTTCCTGATCGCCGAGGCCGAGGCGCAAGCGTGCGACACGGTCATCACCTACGGCGCCGTTCAGTCGAACCACGCGCGCCAGACGGCGGCGGCGGCGGCGCGGGCCGGGATGAAGTGCGAGATTCTGCTCGAGCGGCGCGTGCCGGACATGGCGCAGAACTACGAGACGACCGGCAATGTTTTCCTCGGCCGGCTTTTGGGCGCTACAGTGACCTACTTTCCGGCGGACCACGACATGAACGCCGCCGCCCAGGAGACCGCGGGGCGGGTTCGGGCGGCGGGCGGCCGCCCTTACATCATTCCGGGCGGCGGCTCGAGCGCCACCGGCGCCTTGGGGTACGTCTCCTGTGCCCAGGAGCTGCTGTATCAGGCGCATGACATGGACCTGCGCATCGATCACATCGTACACGCGACCGGCAGCGGCGGCACGCAAGGCGGGCTTGCCGCGGGCCTGCAGATGATGAACAGCGGCATCGCGCTCACGGGCATCAGCGTGCGGGCGGAACAGGCCGCGCAAGTGGCGAACGTTTTCGCCATCGCCGAGGCGGTGGCGGACAAGCTCGGCTTGAAGGGCGTCATCGACCGCGCGTCCATCGTGGTCGACGACGGATATGTCGGTCCGGGGTATGGCCGGTCCACGCCGGAAATGGTCGAGGCCGTCACGCTGACGGCGCGCCACGAAGGTATCCTGCTCGACCCGGTCTACACGGGCAAGGGCATGGCGGGCCTGATCGGGATGATCCGCGCCGGGCGCTTTGGGCCGGACGAAAACGTCGTCTTCGTGCACACCGGCGGCTCCGCCGCGTTGTTCGCCTACGAGGACGAGTTTGCCTGAACCGGGCGCGCCGGATGGTCCGCGTCTCCTGGGCGTTCTGGGCGGCATGGGGCCGCTGGCGACGGCCCAGTTTCTGCGCCGCCTGGTCGAGCTGACTCCGGCGGAGCGCGAACGGGACCACGTCCCCATCGTCGTGTGGTCCTGTCCGCAAATCCCCGACCGCGTGGCGCCGATTTTGGGCGAAGGCGAATCGCCGTTGCCTAAATTGCGGGAGGGACTTGGCATCCTATCGCGCGCCGGCGCCTTGGCGGTCGCCATCCCCTGCAATACCGCGCACCACTGGCTCCCCGGCATGGAGGCCGCATCGGCGGTTCCCATTCTCAGCATCATCGACGCCGTGCTGGGCGAGGCCGGGGCGGTTGCGCCAAACCGGCCGGTTGCGCTCCTTGCCACCGAGGCGGCGCTGCACGCGCAACTCTACCAGGGCCGCCTTGAAGAGCAGGGCCACAAG
>JADFIH010000246.1 GCA_022566715.1 Pseudomonadota bacterium
CGAATTCGTCGACCCCCCCCACACTTGCCAAACGACTCGACGCCGCCCTATTCTCTTTGCTCGTATCCGCACCGACCGGAATAAGCCGTGCCTCCTCGCCCGACTTCAAAACCGCTGGCAATCCCCTCATTGAACCCTCCCCACTGATTCACGCCATATCCACCACTATAGAGTGCAATAGCCTGTTGTGTAGCCCTCCAACGGGCTTTTGCTTTGGCGAACCGTAGGCCGCGCCTACGAGCCTCCCCTCCTTCCCCCCTTCCCCCCCCCTAGCGCCACATCCGGCGCGGTGCCATTATCCGCGCCCATGAAAGAAGACACCAAGATCGTCAAGGCGGGCCGCCACCCCGAGGATCAACTCGGGGCCGTCAATCCGCCCGTCTATCACGTCTCCACGGTGCTGGTGCGCACGCTCGACGAGTTCGAGAACTTGCGCGAAACGCCGGAGGGCACGATGGCCTATGGCCGGCGCGGCACGCCCACCTCGTTCGCGTTGGAGGAGGCGGTGGCCGAGGTAGAGGGTGGCGCCGGCTGCATTAGCTCGCCCTCGGGGCTGGCCGCCATCGCCGGCGCGCTCCTGGCCTTCGTCGAGACGGGCGACCACGTTCTCGTCACCGATTCGGTCTACAGCCCGACGCGGCGGTTTTGCGACACGGTGCTGGCGCGCTTCGGCGTCACGACGAGCTATTACGACCCCTTGATCGGCGGCGGCATCGCCGAACTGCTTCGGGACAACACCGCCGTTGTCTATGTGGAGTCGCCGGGCTCGCTCACCTTCGAGGTGCAGGATATTCCCGCCATCGCCGCCGCCGCGCACGCCCGCGGCGCCAAGGTCTTAATGGACAACACCTGGGCCTCTCCCTTGTTTTTCAAGCCGTTCGAGCATGGTGTTGATGTTTCAATTCAAGCCGCGACCAAGTACATCGTGGGCCATTCCGACGCCATGCTGGGCACGGCGACGGCGACCGCCGAGTGCCTTGGCCCCTTGCGCGACTCCGTCCGCGGGCTGGGATATTGCGCCGGGCCCGACGACGCCTACCTGGGCCAGCGCGGCCTGCGCACCCTGGGCGTGCGCCTGCGCCGGCATCACGAATCGGGTCTCGAGGTGGCGCGGTGGCTGGAGCGCCGGCCCGAAGTCTTGCGCGTCATGTATCCGGCCTTGCCCGACGATCCCGGGCACGCGATCTGGCGGCGCGACTTTAGCGGCGCGAGCGGCCTCTTCGGTTTCGTCATGGAGAGCGGCTCGCGGGCGCAACTCGCGGCCTTCGTCGAGGGCTGCGCGCACTTCGGCATGGGCGCCTCGTGGGGCGGTTTCGAAAGCCTGTGCATCCCGACCACGCCGGAAAACCACCGCACGGCCACGCAATGGGCCCCGGGCGGGCAGACGATGCGCCTGCACATCGGCCTGGAGGATGTGGGCGACCTGATCGAGGACCTCGACCGCGCGTTCGCACGCTTTCACAAGGCAAAAGGCTAGACCGGAAACAAGAAAGGCAGGGTGACATGGGCGCCTTGGACCCCACGCTCCTCGACGAGATCAAATTCGACGCGGACGGCCTCGTGCCGGCCATCGCCCAGCAGTTCGACAGCGGCGAGGTGCTGATGATGGCCTGGATGAACGCCGAATCGATCGCCGAGACGCTTCGGTCGGGCCGGGTCTGCTATTGGTCGCGCTCGCGCCAGAGCCTGTGGCGCAAGGGGGAAACCTCGGGCCAGGTCCAGGCGCTGAAGGAGCTGCGCCTCGACTGCGACGGCGACACGATCCTGCTGCACGTGGACCAGACCGGCGTCGCCTGTCACACCGGCAGGCGCAACTGCTTCTTCCGGGCCGTGCGCGGCGGCGAACTCGTCACCATCGCCGAGGCCGAGGCCGACCCCAAGAAACTTTATGGGGAAAAAGATTGACTTCGGCTAAACTGCACCGACATCGGCTTAAGGGCGAAGCGGCACCGGACCTCAACGAGGATGGATATGGCGGAACACGGCGAACACGACTTTCAGAACAAACACGTGGCACTGGTGGCGATGATCATCGGCGGCGCCGTCCTCTTCGCCGGATTATTGGGCATCTACATCAGCACTTTTTGAGCGCGCTGGGCTCTCTTTTCGGCGCACATGACACGGCCGGCAAGCCGCCGCGCCGTTCGCCGGGTCCCCGGAAGAGGCCCGCCGCGCCCGCTTGGCCGCGCTAAAAACCGGGGGCTCCTCCTTTAGTGCCTTCCGATCCCTGACCTCTGATCTCTGATCCCTGGCTTCTGAACTCCGATCCCGTTATATACGGTGAAACATAACCCTTCTCGGGAACGTCCATGGTTCGAAGCGGTCTGCTTTCCCCGGCCCGCCGGTTCCGGCGGGGCCTCGCCGGCGCCCTTGCGGGGCTGCTGCTGGCGTTCAGCGCTGCCGCGGCCGAGCCCGTCACGGTGTTCGCCGCCGCCAGCACGGGCGCGGCCTTAGACGACGTGGCCCGGCTGTACGAGCGGCGGGGCGGCGGGAACGTCGCCATCGTCACGGCGGCCACATCGTCGCTCGCGCGTCAGATCGCCGCCGGGGCGCCCGCCGATCTGTTCCTGTCGGCGTTTCCGCTCTGGATGGATTTCCTGGAGGAGCGTGGCCACACGGACGCCGCGACCCGCCGCGCGCTGCTGGGCAACACCTTGGTCCTGATCGCGCCAGGCGGAAGCCGCCTCGACCTCGACATCGCGCCCGGTTTCCCCCTGGCCGAGGCGCTAGG
>JADFIH010000082.1 GCA_022566715.1 Pseudomonadota bacterium
GGAGAGGGCACCGGACTTGGCCTGTTCAAGGTCCACGAGCTGGTCAAGAGACTGGACGGCGCCATCGTCGCCGCCAGCCAGCCAAACAAAGGGGCCACCTTCGAGATTTACCTTCCGGTCGCCAGCGTCTCGGCGGGGGCCTAGAAGAACATGCCCAAATCCAAAACGACTGAAGAGTATCACGCGCTGCTAGCGCGCAAGGAGGAAGAACTCCGCATTAGCGGCAACCGGATCAACGAGATTCTCAACAGCATCAGCGATGCCTTCATCACCGTCGACGGTATGTGGCGGCTTACGTTCGTCAACGCCCACGCCGAGCGCATGGCGATCAAGAAAAGCGATGCCCTTATTGGCTCGCTCCTGTGGGATAGCTTTCCCGAGTTCGCGAGTTTCTTCTTCGAGTCCCTGGCGGCTTCGCTCAAGGAAGGGAAGTCCGCCGCCGACCGGTCCTACTATCCCGAGTTCAAGCGCTGGTTCGATATGCGCTGCTATCCGACAGGCGACGGCCTCGCGATCTACCTGCTGGACGTCTCTGAAAAGGTCGTGGCCGAAACCAAGGCCCGGGAAGCGCAAGACCGGCTCATGGGAGCCATGAAGTCGCTCTCCCAAGGTTTCGTCCTCTACGACGCCGACGGATGCATCGTCGAATGCAACGATCACTTTCGCGATTGCTATCCGTTGATCGCCGATCTGATCCAACCGGGCGCGCGTCTGGAAGACCTGTTCAGGGCGGAACTCGAGCGAAGCGGCGGCTCGGAAACGCCGGAAC
Organism: Pseudomonadota bacterium; assembly: GCA_022566715.1. Taxonomy (GTDB): domain Bacteria; phylum Pseudomonadota; class Alphaproteobacteria; order SHVP01; family SHVP01; genus JADFIH01. The sequence continues at coordinate 770 of JADFIH010000082.1, forward strand.
GCGCCGAGGAGACGATTCGGCAACGGGTCCACGACCACCTTAACCCGACGGAGAAACCCGAAGAGAAACAAATCGCCGGCCGCTGGTGGTTGATCTCGGGGAGCCGCACCGCCGATGGCGGCGTCGTCGCCATTCACGCCGATATAACGGAAGATAAACGTATGCGGGAGCGCATGCGCGACTCGCAGAAGCTTGAGGCGATTGGTCAACTGGCCGGAGGCATCGCCCATGATTTCAACAACCTTTTGATGATCATCGGCGGGTATGCGAAGCGGGCGGCGGATTTCGTCGGCGACGAGAAGCGTGTCAGCGAGAGCCTTCGCGAAGTTCTAAAGGCAACCCACACCGCCGAGTCGCTGACCCGCCAACTCCTCGCGTTCAGCAGAAAACAAACACTCGAAACGAAGGTGCTGGATGTCCGCGACCTGCTTCCCCAGATCGAGACGCTGCTCCGGCCCCTGCTCGGCGAGCAGATCAGTCTCGAGATCGTCATCGGAGGAGGCAACCCCATCATCGAAGCGGACCCCGGTCAGTTGACGCAGGCCATCGTAAACCTTGCCATCAACTCCCGCGACGCCATGCCGGGCGGGGGATACCTGACGATCGGAACGCACAATGAGCTGGTTCGTCCGGACGCGGCCGACCGGCGCGGCATACCGCCGGGAAATTACGCCGTCCTGTACGCCAGCGACGACGGCGTCGGAATGGATGAAGAAACCAAGTCGAAAATATTTGAACCGTTCTTTACGACCAAGGATCCCGGCAAGGGAACAGGCCTTGGACTGGCCATGATCTACGGTTTCGTCCAACAATCCAACGGATACATCACGGTGGAAAGCGAGCCGGACGCGGGGTCGATCTTCGCACTTTACTTTCCCCTCGCCGACGGCACACCGGATGAAATCCCTGAGGTATCGGAGGACGCCCCCCGGGGACGGGGCGAGATGGTCCTCGTCGTCGAGGACAACGACGCACTACGGGAACTCACGTCGAAAATCGTTGAAGACCTGGGGTACGCCGTCCTCGTCGCCCATGACGGCCTGCACGCCCTCGAAGTCGAGGACGAATACGAGGAAACCATCGACCTCCTTTTGAGCGACGTCGTCATGCCGGGCGTAAATGGCGTCGAGGTCGCAAAGGTACTGCGGGAGTCGCGGCCCGGAATCAAGATCATCCTGATGAGCGGGTATTTGAAGGATATGGAGGAGGTCGCCGCGACGTTGCCCGACGGCGTGCCCCTGCTTGCGAAACCGGTGCCGGCCGACCGCTTGGCGCAGGAAATCCGAGAGGCGCTCGACGCATGAATGCTTTCAACCATGAACTTCAACGCTGGAGGGTGTGAACATGGCGAATTCGCTTAGCGAGCTCAGAGTCCTGGCCGTTGAGGACAACTTTACCGCCCTCGCCTTGCTCCGCACCATGCTCGCCGACATCGGCGTCAACCAGGTGTTCACGGCGAAGGACGGCAAGGAGGCGTTGGATTTTCTCGGCGCCGCGGACGACATGATCGACATCGTCTTGTGTGACTGGAAAATGCCGCGCATGACGGGCCTCGATCTCCTTCAACAGGTCCGAACCGTCGACCCCGACATCCCCTTCATCATGATCACGGGAAACGCCGACAAGGAATCTATCATGGCCGCGAAGAACGTCGGCGTGACGTCGTATATCGCGAAACCGTATTCCAGCAGGCATTTGGAGAAGAAGCTTCGCGCCCTATCGCGCATCGTCGCCCTTCGCGCCGAAGGTAAAAGCTGACGCGCTTCTTGAGCGTTTCCGACTTCATCGGAACCGCTATAGCTTTTTGCCGCTCACGGCCGCGGGTCCGCGCCTGCGCGGGCGCGCCGGATAACCGGCGGGCCGCCTTGCGGCCTTGATCGATTCCAGACGAACTGGAATCGCTCTAAGCGCTACCCTGGGGCACGATAAGGTTCAGACAACTTCTTGGAGGATCGGGATATTGCCCGCTTCCCGGCGGACGGGCAGGCCCTTCTCAGGCCTCGCCGCCGGCCAGGCAGTCGTTCACCGCGTCCAGCAGCTCTGCCTGCCGAAAGGGTTTGCGCAAGACATGCACCGCGCCGATGTCTTTCGCGACACTTAGGAAATCCACGTTACCGACGCGTCCGCCGCCCGACATGGCGATGATCTTGACGTCCGGAAATTCGCGGCGGAGTTCAATAATCGTCTGGATGCCTTCTTTTTCCGGCATGATGATATCGGTAACGACGACATCGACATGGGTTCCGGCAAGCTGCTCGAGCGCGGCTTGCCCGTCGCCGGCGTCATGGATCTCGTGACCTTCGCCCTCCAACATTTGCCGAACGGTCATGCGGGCCAGTTTTTCGTCGTCAACAATTAGAATGCGTGCCATGGAACCTTCCCTCCGTTTCACCGCGCGGAAATACGCCAAGCCCCCCACCTACTAAGAAACCCTGTTTTCGGCCGAGAGCGGGAAGGCGAGACGGAATTCGGTCCCTTCTCCCAACTTGCTCGAGACTGAAATCCGGCCGCCGTAACTCTTCACGATGTCGGACACGACGGACAGGCCGATGCCCGATCCTTCGCCGGGCGCGCGTGTCGAAAAGAACGGTTCGAAGATATGGTCCAGAAGCGCGGGGCGTATGCCGCAGCCGTCGTCACTCACGGTGAGTACGGCGTAGCGGCCCGCCGCGTCATTCGTGCGCCCGCCCGGACCGGCATCCACCCCGTCCCGCTCCTCGAGCGAGACTTTGAGGGTGCCGTTGGAGTCCATTGCCTTGGCCGCATTGATGCCGAGATTCAGGATGATCTGATGAATATGCGCCTCGGTCCCCTCGATCGCGCCGCAGGTCTCGTCGATGCTCTGCTCGATCTTTATCATCGCCGGCAGGGCGGCTCGAAGGAGGCTGAGCGCACCGGGAACCACCTGTTGCAGTTGCAGCGGTTGGAGCTCGATTTCGTCGTGTTGCGAGTACGCGAGGAGACTGTGAACGAGCGCTTTCGCCTGCTCCGCCGCACTGATGATCGTGCGCAGGTTGCTCCGTTCGGGACTGTCTTCCGGCAGCCTGTTCATCGTGACCTCGGTCAGGCCAAGGATCGGCACGAGAATATTGTTGAAGTCATGCGCGATGCCGCCGGCCAAGGTGCCGATGGCCTGAACTCGATTGGAATGGCGCAATTGTTCCTTGAGGCTCTCGCGCTCCGTCTCGGCCAGCTTCCTCTCCCCAACGTCGCGGAAATTGGCCATGATGAGGGGCCGATCCTCAAGCTCCACCCGGCTTAACGTTGCCTCGAGGAAGACGCGGGAGCCATCCTTGTGGCGGGCGATGATTTCCTTCAACTCCGTTCGGGCGGAGTTATCGCCGGTAAGCGGCCGGCAGAGAGACATGGCCGAGGGCTCAAGATCGAGCAGGCCGACATCCTCGCCGACGAGCTCGTGCGCTTGGTAACCGAACACCTTAAAGGTCGCTTGGTTGCAGTAGTCGATCGTCCCACATTCGTCGAACGTGATGATCGACTCCGTCATGTGATCCATGATCTCGCGTCCGCGCCTTTTGGACTCCACTTGGGCCGTCACGTCGAGGAGGCACCCGATCAGGTCGGGCGAATCGGGCAAGTCGGGCAAATCCGGAGACCGGGCGCCCCCGCCGGCCGCCTTCGTAAGGGCGTCCCGCACCCAAATGTAGTCGCCGCGGCGGCGGCGCATCCGGTATGTGCAGCTCACGTTTTCGTTGTCGTGGATGGAGGATCGCTCGTATAGAACGCGGTCCAGGTCGTCGGGGTGGATCTGACGGGGCCAGAACGACAGCTCTTTCTCGAACTGCGCCGGCTCGTACCCCAGGATGTTGCGGACATTTCCGCTCATGAACGTGACGCCGAAATCCTCCGGGGACGCGGTGTAGATGACCGCGGGGCTCGAATTCAGCAGGTGCCGCAGGCGGGCTTCATTTTGCTCGAGCTCCTTTTGACGCCCCTCCAGGGCGGACGTGCGGTCGCGGAACGCCATTCCATAGGCCATCAGCGTTTCCATGAGTCCAAGACCCGCCGGACGGCCCACATCCGCCACCGAACGGCCGTCTGACCCGCGCGCGATGCCGCCTAACGCTTTTTCGTGTAGTTCGGCGATGTCCTCGGGACGAACGTCCTCAAGCACCAGGTCGCGGCCCAAACCGGCGAGCGTCACGAGAAGATGTTTGCTGGGAGCCTCGACGTAGGAGTCGAGAAGGGACGAATACCGCCCCAGATGCTGCAGAACTTCGGCCATCCGTGGTCCCTGTCTCCTCCGAAGGCCGCCGACCGTGGCCTCCAGCGACAGGGGAAACCACCTCAATTGGCAAACCCCCAAGCATCCAGGAATCCTACTCGTATAATGGTTGAGTGAAGGTTAACGCCTATTATCCATAGCTTGTAATTTTGGAGGACATATTCTCTTTATAGGTTTCGGTGGATGCAAAAATACAACTAAAAACATATATGTTTGGGCGCCCGCCGCCCCGGTGCGCATACATTTTTGCGTTGTCCCGGGGACGCGGAATGGCCGCCCACGGCCGTATTGCCGGTCCGCCGCCGCCCCATGGGCGGTGACGTTGAAGCGAACCACCTTGCGCCGATCATGGCGCGGACAGCGGCCGGGGCAGCCGTTTCACCCGGCAAGGCTGCCTAGTGCGCCGTCCCCACGCCCCAGGCGCATCGTGGTAGGGTACGCCCCCACTTGAGCCCCCACCTGAGCAAACGACGAGGATCCGATCCATGGGACGCGCGCCGACGCCCTACGCTACCTCGATCAAGTATGAAGACAAGAAGCTGAACGTCGTCGGCTCGAATCCGAACATGCGGCCCGATGCGGTCGACAAAGTGACGGGCCGGGCACGGTATGCCGCCGATTACAACCTGCCGGGGCAGCTCATCGGGCAGGTCTTGCGTAGTCCGCACGCGCACGCCCGGCTCATCTCCATAGATACCTCGGAAGCCGAGAGGTTGCCGGGCGTTAAGGCGGCCGTGACGCGCGACGATTTCCCCGACATGGAGGTCGAGCACGCCGCATCGGGCGAGTTGATGGTCAATTTCCGTGACGTCACGCGGAACGTGATGGCCCGGGAGAAGGTGCTCTATGACGGCCACGCGGTGGCGGCGGTCGCCGCCACCAGCGCCGCGATCGCCCGGCGGGCGCTGAAGCTCATCAAGGTGGAGTACGAGGTCTTGCCGCATGTCATCGATGTGGTCGAGGCCATGCAACCGGACGCGCCGATCCTGCACGAGGATCAGTTCACCAAGGGGGCCGAGCCGGCTTCCGGCAAACCGTCCAATATTGCGCTCCGCCTGGAAAGCAAAATCGGTGACATCGAGGAAGGCTTCAAGCGGGCCGATGTCATCATCGAGCGGGAATACAACACGAAGCCGACACATCAAGGGTATATCGAGCCCCAGGCCAGCATCGCGAACTATACCGATGGCGGAAACGTGGAAATCTGGACATCGACGCAAGGCCACTTCGTGTTCCAGGCGCAAATCGCCAAGTTGCTGAAGATGCACGTCTCCAAGGTCAAGGTCGTTCCGGCGGAATTGGGCGGCGGATTCGGCGGCAAAAACAACGTCTATTTGGAGCCTTTGGCCGTCGTGCTGTCCCGCAAGTCCGGACGTCCCGTCAAGATGGTGATGTCGCGCGACGAGGTATTCCGCGCCACCGGGCCAACCTCGGGCACGAATGTCAAAATCAAGATCGGCGCGGCCAAGGACGGCAAGATTACCGCCGCGCAAGCGGAGATGAACTACCAGGCCGGCGCCTTTGCCGGCTCAGCCCTTCCCCTGGCGGCGATTACGGTGTTCACGCGGTACGACATTGAAAACGTTCTGGTCGTCGGCCACGACGTGACGAGCAACCGGCCCAAGGTGGCGGCCTATCGGGCGCCGGGCGCTCCCATGGTCGCGTACGGCGTCGAGTCGGTGATCGACGAGCTGGCGGAAACGCTGAAGATCGATCCGATCGACTTCCGGTTGACGAACGCCGCGAAGGAGGGCACGCAAACCCATTTCGGTCCAAAGCTCGGGCCGATCGGATTTATCGAGACCCTGCGGCGCGTCAAGGAACACCCGCACTACAAGGAACCGCTCGGTCCCGATCAAGGCCGTGGCGTCGCCAGCGGGTTTTGGTTCACGCTCGGCGCCGAGACCTCGGCCACGGTGAACGTCAGCGCGGACGGGACGGCCACGCTCATCTTCGGAACCGTCGACGTGACGGGCGGGACACGCGCGGCGCTGGGCATGATGGTTGCCGAGGAGTTGGGGATTCCGCATGAAAAGGTTAGGACGATGTCGGGGGACACCAGTGCGCTCGGCTTCAACTTCATGACCGCCGGCAGCCGGGGCACGGCGGCGGGCGGCACGGCGGCGGTCCAGGCGAGCCGGGACGCCATCGAAAAGATGTGCCGGGTGGCCGCCAGAAAATGGGAGGTCGAGCCCGACCAGGTCGTATGGGAGGACGGCCACGCCAGGCCGGCAAGTGCGAACGTGGGCGACTTCGAGCCCCTATCGGTCGCCGACATCGCTAAAATCGCGCCCTGGTTCGGCGGCACCATTGCGGGGCACGCCGAGATAAACGTCGCCCAGGGTGGTCCCGGCTTCGGCACCCACATCGTCGATGTGGAGATCGACAGGGAGACGGGATTCACGAAGGTCCTGCGCTACACGGTGATCCAGGACGCGGGGAAGGCCGTATACCCTGAGTTCGTCAAGGGCCAGTTCCAAGGCGGGGCCGTCCAGGGCATCGGCATGGCCCTCAACGAAGAGTACATCTACGACAAGAACGGGATCCTGCAAAACGCCGGATTCCTGGACTACCGGATGCCGGTCGCCTCGGATGTGCCGTTCATCGATGCGGAGATCGTGGAGGTCCCCCATCCCGGTCACCCCTACGGCGTCCGTGGCGTCGGCGAGGTGCCGATCATTCCGCCCCTGGCCGCGATCTCCAACGCGATCTACGACGCCGTGGGCGTGCGGCTACGGAACCATCCAATGTCGCCACCGCGCATTGTCGAGGCGCTCGCCGAGGCGGAAGGGTCTTTGGCGGCGGAATAGCCGGGCGCATCGCCCGGGGCGGCGGAAGGCCCCTGCCCGGCTCAGACCGAATTGCCGCGGCAATCCACCGGCGCCCATTATATCGGTGTGATGATGGAGGCATTTCCGCGATCCTGGAGGGCGACAGGGCCGGCGCGGAGGTGTAGGGCCGGATTTGCCCCAGGGAACGCGCCGCCCGCCGCCGATTCAACCTTTTCGGGCGGCGCCCCGCCAAAATCGGGTAGAATCCAGGCGATGCGCGCGTTCACCTGATCGACCTTGCGGCAAACATGCAGTCCGAGCCCGAAGATCAAAACGACTTCGAAACCGCCATCGGCCAGCTTCTGGTCGAGCGCGGTCAGCTCGACCGTTCGGCCCTCGAGCGCGCCCTGCGCATCCGCAACAGCAGCAACGAAGGCTTGGACCGGCTGCTGCCCAAGCTCGGGCTCGCCACCGAACGCGACGTCGCCCACGCCATCGCCGAGCATTTACAGCTACCGTTGGTCACCGCGCGGTCCTTTCCCGACGAACCAATCCTCGAGGACAAGGTGAGCCCCCGGTTTCTGCGCGAGACCGGCATTTTGCCTTTGTCCGACGACGAAGAGGGGCTGGTCGTCGCCATGGCCAACCCGCGGAACGCCTATGCGCTGGACGCGATGCGCTTGATCTCCGGGCGCGAGGTTCATCCCCGCGTGGCAATCCCAGCCGAACTGGAAAGCGCGATCGAACGCCTCTACGTGCGCGATGGCGCCCCCTTTGGCCAAGGCGTCGAGGAGGTATCGGAGTGGGGTGAGGACAGCGTCGAATACGATGTCGAGCGGCTGAAGGACCTGGCCAGCGAGGCGCCCGTCATACGCATTGTCAATCAACTCATCACCAAGGCCGTGGAGGCGAGGGCCTCCGATGTCCATATCGAGCCCTTCGAGAACCGGCTCCGCATACGTTACCGCATCGACGGCATTCTAGAGGAAACGGAGGCCCCGCCGTTCCGCTTGGTCGCCGCAATTGTTTCCCGGATCAAGATTATTGCCCGTCTGAACATCGCCGAACGCCGTCTGCCGCAGGACGGCCGCGCCAAGCTCATTGTCCACGGTACACCGGTCGATTTGCGTATCTCGACGATGCCGACCATGCACGGCGAGTCGGTCGTGCTGCGGATACTGGACAACCAGGCGGCAACGCTCGACTTCGAGGGGCTGGGCATCCGGGGCCAAAACCTCGAAAGGTATCTCGAGGTGCTTCAGCGGCCGCATGGAGTGGTGCTGGTGACCGGCCCGACCGGCAGCGGCAAGACGACGACGCTCTATGCATCGCTTCTACAGATCAACGATTCGTCAAAGAAGATCGTCACCGTCGAGGACCCCATCGAATACCAGCTCGACGGCATAAATCAGATTCAGGTGAAGCCGGGGATCGGCCTCGATTTCGCGAATGTGCTGCGCTCGATCCTTCGGCACGATCCGGACATCATTCTGATCGGCGAGATTCGGGACGTCGAAACCGCGGAGATAGCGATTCAGGCCGCGCTCACGGGACATCTCGTACTGTCCACCTTGCATACGAACAACGCGGCAAGCGCCGTGACCCGGCTTCGCGACATGGGGATCGAGGAGTATTTGCTCACCTCCACCTTGTCGGGGGTGGCGGCGCAGCGCCTGGTCCGGACCCTGTGTCGTCATTGCCGTGAGGAGCATCCGGCGCCCCCGGAGATCGTGAAGCAACTCGATCTCGAGCGCCACGCCGCGGGCGGGCGCGTTATGCTCCATCGCGCCACGGGGTGCGAGAAATGTAATGGCAGCGGCTACTTCGGCCGCACGAGTATTGCGGAGATGCTCGTCATCACCGATCCGATCCGGCAGTTGATCCTGCGCCGTACCGAGTCCATGGCGCTTCAACGCGCCGCCGTTGAAGCCGGCATGAAAACGATGTTCGACGACGGTATCCAGAAGGCGCTGGCCGGCATCACGACGATCGAGGAAGTGCTCCGCGTCACCCGGGACGTTTAGGGCGATGCCCCGCTTCACCTACAAGGCTGTCGACGCAACGGGTGAGGTCGTCGAGGGCGAGATGGAGGCCGTCGACCGTTCAGCCGTTATCGAACGGCTGCGCAGCGGCGGAAATGTCCCCATCCGGGCCGACGAAGCACGCGGCGCGGGGGCGCTGAAAATTAAGGGGTTGCGCGGCGGTCCCTCGCAAAAGGAGATTGCGCTGCTGACGCGGGAATTGGCGACCCTGCTGCACGCGGGCCTTCCCCTCGAACGAGCGTTGTCGACGCTGGCGGAAATCTCCGACAACGGCGCGGTGCGAACCCTTATGGGCCGCATCCGGGATTCGGTGCGGGGCGGATCGACCTTGGCCGATGCCCTCGAAACCTACGATCAGATCTTCCCGACCTTTTATTCCGGCATGGTCCGGGCGGGGGAAGCGGGCGGCAATCTTGAAGCCGTGCTCACGCGCCTTGCCGACACCCTGCAAAAAAGCCGGGCCATTCGCGAGAACGTCAAATCGGCCTTGCAATACCCGATCCTGGTTCTTCTTCTCGCCGGCGTGACGGTCGTGGTCCTGATGACCGCCGTGATCCCCGAGTTCCGTCCGTTGTTCGACGACACCGGAACGCCGCTGCCAATGGCGACACGCGTCGTCGTCGGCATTTCCGATTTTTTCCGCGCTTACTGGTGGGCGCTGGCCGGTGGGTTGGCTTTCTTCACGTACGCATTGCATCGCCACAATCGGACCGTGTCCGGCCGCCTGCGGCGCGATCGCCTGGTCCTCAAGTTACCCTTGTTCGGCTCCCTGGTGACGCAGATCAATGTGGCCCGGTTTTGCCGCACCTTGGGAACGCTGATGAGTAACGGTGTCACCATCCTCGGCGCCCTGTCCATGGCGACGGAGACATTGGAGAACCGGGCCCTTGCCGAATCCGTTGCCGAGGTGCGCGGCCGCCTGCAAAAGGGCGAGGGCTTGACGCGCCCGCTCCGGGAGACCGGGCGCTTCCCGGGCCTCGCCCTGCAGCTGATCGAGGTGGGCGAGGAGAGCGGTCAACTCGAAACCATGCTGCTGCGCGTCGCCGACATCTACGAGGAGGAAACCGAGCGCACCATCGGCCGTCTTCTCGGTCTGCTGGTGCCCGTTATTACGATCGGGCTCGGGGTCGTGGTGGCGTTTATTATCGGCTCCCTGTTGTCGGCGATGCTGAGTGTTTACGATCTGCCGTTCTGACGTTTTGGGGGACTGTCCACCGTGGCGGAAAAACAGGAACAAGGTAAACGAATGCGGCGCAGCCGCGGTTTTACGCTGATCGAACTATTGGTTGTTTTGGTTATCTTGGGGCTGGTTGCGGCGATCGCCGTTCCACAGGTGATCAAGTACGTCGGGTCGGCGAAGTCCGACACCGCTCGAATCCAGGTCGAGCGCCTGGCCACGACGCTCGATCTTTACCGGCTGGAAGTGGGGCGCTACCCCAGCGACGCCGAAGGATTGGAAGCGCTGGTCGAGCGCCCGCCCGACGCCGAGGCCTGGAACGGCCCCTACCTGAAGGAACGTGAAATTTCCGATCCCTGGGGCCGGCCCTATGTCTACGTGTTCCCTGGCGAGGGTGGCCGCGATTACGGCCTCTCGACCCTGGGCGCCGACGGACAGGAGGGCGGCGACGGCGAAAACGCCGACATCAACTACTGAGACCGGAGATGAGCCGGCGAGGCTTCACCCTAATCGAGCTTCTCGTCGTGATGGCGGTCATCGGCATTCTTTTGACCATTGCGACGCCGGCCTTCCGCCGCGCCCTCCCCGGGGCGGAACTGGAATCCTCCAGCCGCGAGATCGCAGCCGTGTTGCGCGAAGCGCGCAGCATTGCCATTCGCACGAACCAAGAGACAGGCGTCGTCTTCGACGTCGAGGCATTGTCCTATGCGGTCGCCGGCGGCGCCCAACAGCGGCTCGGCGGGCGGATCACCCTCGCCCTTACGACAGCGGCCTCCGAGCAAATCTCCGACAGCGCCGGCGGCATCCGCTTTTTCCCCGACGGCACGTCGACCGGCGGCCGGATCACGGTTTCGGGGGCCAACAGGGTTCGATTTATCGTGGTCGATTGGCTGACGGGCAATGTCGAAATCATCAAGCGCGATGAAAAAGGTTAAATCTAGGCGGGTGGGCCTCCGCGGCTTTACGCTGCTCGAGATTCTCGTCGCGTTGTCGATCCTGGCGGTGGCGCTTGGCGCGATCCTGCAAAGCTTTTCGTCGGGGCTGCGCAGCCTTGGCGCGGCCGAGACCCATGCGCTCGCGTTGATGCACGCGCGTTCGCAGCTGGCAAAGGTCGGGTCTCTCATTCCCCTTGAGTTCGGCGAGCAAACCGGCGGCGCGGGCGAGTTCGAGTGGACGGTGTCGGTGCGCCTTTTCGAATCGCAGGAAGAAGATCCGGTCCTCGACGCGGCGCTCGTCCCCTACCAGCTCGATGTCACCGTGACCTGGCCCGGCGGCGGGCAGGTGGAATTGACGACCATCAGGGTGGGCCCCGCCACATGATCGGACGCCTTCTCAAGCGGCGCCCGGCGGGCGGCCGGCAACGCGGCTTCACGCTCGTCGAACTGCTCGTCTCCATGGCACTCCTTGGCCTGATTTCCGTGGCCATGGCGGGCAGCCTGAGGTTCGGCGCGCGCGTCTGGGACACGGGCGCCGAACGTGGCGAATGGATCAACCGCGCCGAGATTACCCAGAACTTCTTGCGCCGGCATATTGGCCAAGCGGCGGCGGCGCGCCCGGCCGGCCGCGGCACACGAACGCGGGAGGCGCGCGACCAAGCGCCG
>JADFIH010000083.1 GCA_022566715.1 Pseudomonadota bacterium
TAGAGCGAGGCGAACGCCACATGGTTCAAGCTCAGATTGAGTCCCATGCCGATGGCGTCGGTGGCGGCGAGGTAGTCGACCTCGCCCGCTTCGAACATGGCGACTTGGGCGTTGCGCGTGCGCGGGCTCAGCGCGCCCATGACCACGGCGGCGCCGCCACGCTGCCGGCGCAGGAACTCGGCGATGGCGTAGACCTCGTCGGCCGTAAACGCGACCACGGCGGAGCGCGGCGGCAGACGGGAAAGTTTCTTGGGCCCGGAGAAACTCAGCCGCGAGAAGCGCGGCCGCGTCACCACCTCGGCGCGCGGCACGAGCCGGCGCAGCAGCGGACGGATCGTATCGGAACCCATGAACATGGTTTCCTCGGTCCCGCGCGCGTGCAGCAAGCGGTGGGTGAAGACGTGCCCGCGTTCGGGATCGGCCGCCATCTGGATTTCATCGACCGCCAGAAACGCGACCTCGCGCCCCACCGGCATGGACTCGACAGTGCAGACGAAGTAGGCGGGCGAGGCCGGCAGGATTTTTTCCTCGCCGGTGATCAGCGCGACGGCGTTGCGGCCGCGCAGAGAGACGACGCGGTCATAGACCTCGCGGGCCAAGAGGCGCAGCGGCAGGCCGATCATACCGCTGGCATGGCCCAGCATGCGTTCCACCGCGAAATGGGTTTTCCCCGTGTTCGTGGGCCCCAGCAGCGCCGTGATGCGGCCCGGCGGCGGAAATTCGTGCGTCAGCGCCATGGCCGGGCAACCATCGTCAAAGACGCCGGACTTAACAAGCTGGGCGGTGGGAAGTTGGTCAGGGGCAAGCCGGACATCGGGGTGAAGGCGTTACACCTCCTCCAAATTCGCCGCGATCCAGGCCGCGAGCTCGCTCTCTCCAATCTCGCCGGCGGCGAGGTCTCGGATGACGGTCGCGGCCTCGACCTCGGGCGCAGTGAGGCGAAGGCCGTTCATGCGGAGAAAGGCATAGGCCGCCATCAGGGCCGTTCGTTTATTGCCATCGACAAAGGGATGATTGCGGGCGATGCCAAATGCGTAGGCCGCCGCCATTTCCGCCAGGGTCGGGTCGCCGTAGGCCAGCTGGTTTTGCGGCCGCGCCAGCGCCGACTCCAGCAGGCCCTCGTCCCGCACACCGGCGCTTCCCCCGTAATCACGGATGAGCGTCTCGTGCATCGCCAGGGCAATCCGCTTGTCGAGCCAAAGCGGCTCGGTCATTTCGCGAGCTCCCGGAGCGCGTTGCGGTACTGCTTGCTGCCCTCTCCGAGTGCCGTCATGGCCTTTTCGAAGGTTTCGTCGTAGGGCGTGACCTTGAAGCCCTCGGGCGAGTCGGTGAGAAATATAATGTCGCCCTCGCTCACCGACATCTTCTCCAGGGCCTCCTTGGGCAGGGTGACGCCCAACGAGTTGCCGATCTTGCGGATTTTCAGGGAATACATGGCGGGTCTCCGTTCGGTGGTGGCCACCATATTATTATAACTTACGTTATAACATCAAGGGCTCGTTCGGCCGGAGTTTGACTTGGCAACGCCCGCTCCCCATACTTTTTGCGGGGACAAAAGCGCGAAATGACTGATTTTTCAAAGAAATCCGTTGCCGAGTGGCGCTCGCTCGCCGAAAAGGAGTTGAAGGGCCGGACGCCCGAGGACCTTGCCTGGCGGACGCCCGAGGGCATCCGGGTAAAGCCCCTCTACACGGCCGAGGACCTCGAGGCGATCGAGGGCTCAGGCCATGAGGGCGGAGGCGGCATCCTGGGGAACCTGCCCGGCGTCGCGCCCTATACGCGCGGCGCGCGCGCGACCATGTACGCGAACCGCCCCTGGACCATCCGCCAATACGGCGGGTTCTCGACGGCCGAGGACTCCAACGCATTCTACCGCAAGGCGCTGGCGGGGGGCCAGACCGGCCTGTCGATCGCCTTCGATCTCGCCACCCACCGCGGCTATGACTCCGACCACGAACGCGTCACGGGCGATGTCGGCAAGGCGGGCGTCGCCATCGATACGGTCGAGGACATGAAGACCCTGTTCGACGGCATCCCGCTCGACAAAATGAGCGTGTCGATGACCATGAACGGCGCCGTGTTGCCGGTGCTGGCGGGCTTTATCGTCGCCGCCGAGGAACAAGGCGTCGCGCCGGACCAACTCGCGGGCACCATTCAGAACGACATCCTCAAGGAGTTCATGGTCCGCAACACCTACATCTACCCGCCCGAACCCTCGATGCGCATCGTCGCCGACATCATCGCCCACACCGCGGCGCACATGCCGAAGTTCAATTCGGTCTCGATCTCCGGCTATCACATGCAGGAAGCGGGCGCGACGGTGGTGCAGGAACTCGCCTTCACGCTCGCCGACGGGTTGGAGTACGTGCGGGCCGCGATGAAGGCCGGCCTTGCGATCGATGCCTTCGCGCCGCGCCTCAGCTTCTTCTTCAATGTCGGCATGAACTTCTTCATGGAGATCGCCAAGTTGCGCGCCGCGCGTTTGCTGTGGACGCGCCTGATGGCGCAATTCAATCCGCAAGATCAGCGCTCCTCGGCCTTGCGCATGCACTGTCAGACGTCGGGCGTGTCGCTCACGGAACAGGACCCGCTCAACAATGTGGTCCGCACGGCCTACGAGGCGCTTGCCGCGGTGCTGGGCGGCACGCAAAGCCTGCACACCAATTCCTTTGACGAGGCTTTGGCCCTGCCGAGCGAAACCTCGGCGCGGGTCGCCCGCAACACGCAACTGATCCTCGCCGAGGAGACGGGTGTCGCGCGCGTCGTCGATCCCCTGGGCGGCAGCTATTACGTCGAAAGCCTGACCCATGCAGTGGCCGAGCACGCCTGGGCGTTGATCGAGGAGGTCGAGGCGATGGGCGGCATGACCAAGGCCGTCGCCTCCGGCATGCCCAAGTTGCGCATCGAGGAGTCGGCGGCGCGGCGCCAAGCCCGCATCGACCGCGGCGAGGACGTGATCGTCGGCGTCAACAAATACGGCGCCGAGGACGTCGAGGCGGTCGAGCTTCTGGAAGTCGACAACACGGCGGTGCGCGAGGCGCAGATCGCCAAGCTGCAAAAGGTGCGCGGCGGTCGCAGCGAAAAGGACGTTGAGGCGGCGCTGGAGGCCCTTGCCGAGGGCGCGCGCGGCGATGGCAACTTGCTAGAACTCACCATCCCCGCCGTCCGCGCCCGCGCCACCGTGGGCGAAATCTCGTCCGCCCTCGAGGACGTGTTCACGCGCCACACGGCGGAGATCCGGGCCGTCTCAGGCGTCTATGGCGGCGCCTTCGGCGATGACGAAGGTTTCGCCGCGCTGCGCCAACGCGTGGACGCCTTCGGCGAGCGCGAAGGCCGGCGGCCGCGCATTCTGGTCGCCAAGCTGGGCCAGGACGGGCATGACCGCGGCGCCAAGGTGATCGCCACCGCGTTCGCCGATTTC
The DNA here is from genome assembly GCA_022566715.1 of Pseudomonadota bacterium. Taxonomy (GTDB): domain Bacteria; phylum Pseudomonadota; class Alphaproteobacteria; order SHVP01; family SHVP01; genus JADFIH01. The sequence goes on from JADFIH010000083.1 coordinate 3,422, forward strand.
GGCTTCGACGTGGACATCGGGCCCCTGTTCCAGACCCCCGCCGAGGCGGCGCGCCAGGCGGTGGAAAACGACGTCCACATCGTCGGCATTTCGTCGCAGGCGGCGGGCCACAAGACGCTTATCCCCGAGTTGATCGCGGACCTGCGCCGGCAGGGCGCCGGCGGCGTGCTCGTCATCTGCGGCGGCGTCGTCCCGCCCAACGACCACGCCTTCCTGCGCGATGCGGGCGTGGCGGCGATCTTCGGCCCCGGCACGAACATCCAGGACGCGGCCAACGAAATCCTCGGCCTGCTCACGGAACGGCGCAAGGTGGCGTAGGCGTTTCTGGTTCAATTAGAATCGCCCAAGGCTGCGGGAATCGCCCAAGGCTGCGGGAATCGCCCAAGGCTGCGGGAATCGCCCAAGGCCGCGAGTCGGCCCGGAGGCCCCGTGGCATTCTTGTGAACAAGGGCAAACGAGCTGTCTCGAAATCAACGAAAAATCAGCCATAACCGCGACGGTCCCGGAATCATACAATACTAGGGCCGAATGGCCCCTATTTACCCTTCTTTAAGCGCAATATTGGTGAGAGACAGGTAATTTGCCGAAAAATAGGACAGTGAAAGATAACAATATTCGGCGTTGCAAGGGGCTATAGCGCATACTTCAGCCTGCCGCCACGAGCCGCCCGGAAACCCGCGAGAGTTCGGCCCGAAATCCCGCTGAGTCTGGACCGACCTACCGATTCATGCGGTTTTCGACCAGATCGTCGACCACGGCGGGGTCGGCGAGCGTCGAGGTGTCGCCCAGGTCGCCGTGCTCGTTCGCGGCGATCTTGCGCAGGATGCGCCGCATGATCTTGCCGGAGCGCGTTTTCGGCAACCCCGGCGCCCACTGGATCAGGTCGGGCTGGGCGATGGGGCCGATCTCCTTGCGCACCCATTTAACGAGCTCGCCGCGCAGCGCCTCCGAAGGTTCCTGGTCCGCCGTCAGGGTGACGTAGGCATAGATGCCCTGGCCCTTGATGTCGTGGGGATAGCCGACCACCGCGGCCTCGGCCACATGGGGATGGGAGACCAGCGCGCTCTCGACTTCGGCCGTGCCCATGCGGTGGCCCGACACGTTGATTACGTCGTCGACCCGCCCCGTGATCCAGTAATAGCCGTCCGCGTCGCGGCGGCAGCCGTCGCCGGTGAAGTACTTGCCGGGGTACTGGCTGAAATAGGTCTCGACGAAGCGCGCATGATCGCCGTACAGGCCGCGCGTCATGCCGGGCCAGGAATCCAGCAGGCACAGGTTGCCCGTGGCCTCGCCCTCGAGGATGTTGCCGCTCTGATCGACGATCGCGGGTTGGATGCCGAAGAAGGGCATGGTGGCCGAACCGGGTTTTAGCGCCACGGCGCCGGGCAGGGGCGCGATGCAGATGCCGCCCGTCTCGGTCTGCCACCAGGTATCGACGATCGGGCAGCGCCCCTCGCCCACCACGTTGTAATACCAATCCCACGCTTCCGGGTTGATCGGCTCCCCCACCGTGCCCAAAAGCCGAAGGGAACCGCGCTTGGTTTTCTTCACCGGCCCATCGCCTTCGCGCATGAGGGCGCGGATCGCCGTCGGCGCGGTATAGAAGATGTTGACCTGATGCTTGTCGCAGACCTGCCAGAAGCGCGATGAATCGGGATAGTTCGGCACCCCCTCGAAAATGAGCGTCGTGGCGCCGTTGGCCAGCGGCCCATAGACGATGTAGCTGTGCCCGGTGATCCAGCCCACGTCCGCGGTGCACCAATAGATGTCGCCCTCGTGGTAATCGAACACGTACTGGTGCGTCATCGAGGCGTAGACGAGGTAGCCGCCGGTGGTGTGCAGAACGCCTTTCGGTTTTCCCGTCGAGCCCGAGGTGTAGAGAATGAACATCGGGTCCTCGGCGTCCATGGGTTCGGCGGGGCACTCAGGCGACGCCGCCGCGCGCGCTTCGTCGTAGCGCACGTCGCGCCCTTCCACGTAATTCACGTCGGCGCCGGTGCGGCGCACCACGATCACCGTCGTCACGCCGGGACATTTCTCCAGGGCCGTGTCCGTGTTGGCCTTCAACGGCACGGTCCGTCCGCCGCGCAGGCCCTCATCCGCCGTAATCACGCAGGTGGACTCGCAATCGAGGATGCGTCCCGACAGGGACTCGGGCGAGAAGCCGCCGAACACCACCGAATGAATCGCGCCGATGCGGGTGCAGGCCAGCATGGCGTACGCCGTCTCCGGGATCATCGGCATGTAGATGGTGACGCGGTCGCCTTTCTTGACGCCGCGCGACTTCAGGACGTTGGCGAAACGGCACACCTCTTCGTGGGCCTCGCGGTACGTGATGGTCTTCGAATCCGCCGGATCGTCGCCCTCCCAGATGATCGCCGTCTCATCGCCGCGCTCCGCCAAATGCCGGTCGAGGCAATTGACCGACACGTTCAATTGGCCACCCTCGAACCAGCGGATCGACACCTCACCCTCGAAGGTTGAGTTTTTTACCCGGTCCCAGGGTTTGATCCATTCCAGGCGCCGCGCCGCTTCGTCCCAGAATCCGTCCGGGTCCTCGATCGAGCGGCGGTACATCTCCTTGTACTTGGCGTCGTCGCACCAGGCTTTTTTGGCCCAGGCCTTGGGAACGGGATGCAAGGACTTCGAGCTGCGATCAATGACGTCCGTTGCCATGAAGGTCCTCCCGACGTGTTTTGCGGCGTCTCCGCGTTGGCGGGCATTATCGAATCATAGACAGGGCCCGGCAAGCGCGCCCGAATCTGGGCCGAAGCCGGGCAAGCGCGCCCAATTCTGGCCGCTGCCCCGCCGAGCGGCTATGGTGTCGGCCTCGCCCGGCATGCCGCCGGGCCCACGGTCACCGGAGACGCCATGCTGCTGCACCATTGCACCTGGAAGGAAGTCGAGGAACGCCTGCAAAGTTCCAAGGGGATCATGGTGCCGATCGGATCGACCGAACAGCACGGCCCCAACGGCCTGATCGGAACGGACGCGATTTGCGCCGCGGCCATTGCGGCGGCGGCCGGCGACGAACTCGATGTGCTGGTGGCGCCGACGATTCCGGTGGGCATGGCGCAACACCACATGGCCTTTGCCGGCTCCATGACGGTGCGGCCGTCGACCCTGATCCAGTTGATCAACGATTGGGTGATGTCGCTCTCGCATCACGGCTTCACGCATTTCTATTTCATCAACGGCCACGGCGGGAATACGCCGACCGTGACGGCAGCCTTCGACGAGCTTTACGCGGGCGTCAGCCTGTCGGCGGACGGCGCGCCGCATATCCGCTGCCGGTCGGTCAATTGGTGGCAGGGCAAACGCACCAGCGAATTGCGCAAGAAACTCTACGGCGCCAAGGAAGGCGCCCACGCCACGCCGTCCGAGGTGGCGCTGACCCAGTACATCGACCGCGATACCATCAAGAACGTGCCGGTCGACGGCGTGGCGCCTCCGCCCGGCGCATTCGCCGATGCTTCCGACTACCGGGAAAAATTCCCCGACGGCCGCATGGGGTCCGACCCCACCCTCGCCAATCCCGAAGATGGGGAGAAACTCCTGGGGGTCTGCGTCGCGGACGTGGTCGAGGACTACAACAAGTTCGTCGGCAACGCCGCCTAGAGTGTTTCCGACTTAGCCGGAACCACTCTAGCTCTTTATCGCTCACGGCTGCGGACCTATGGTCCGCGCCTGCGCGGGCGCGCCGGATAACCGGCGGGCCGCCTCGCCGTCTTGGGCGATTCCAGCAGCCTTGAGCGGTTCCTGATGAACCGGAAACGCCCTAGCCGGCGACCGTTATCACGCCATCGTTTACCTCGACCGGCACCTTGGTCAGGCTGTCTCCGAGGCAGGGCCCAAGCACGCAGATGCCGTCCTCGATGGTAAAGCGCGCGCCGTGCATGGTGCACAGGAGGAGTGTTTTATCGAGCGTGAGAAATTCGCCGGGCCGCCAATCGAGCGGGCTGCGCGCGTGCGGGCAATCGTTGACGTAAGCAAACAGCCCTTCGGGGCGGCGCAGGACGAACATTTCGAATAGCTCTTTCCCGTCCCCGAAACTAAAGACCTTTGCCGTGCCCTCGGCGATGTCGTCCACCCGGCAGAGCTCGGTTCCGGCGGCCGGCGCCCCCGGCATCTGGCGGTAGTCCGCCGGCAAGCCTATGGCTTGATACCCCCCATGCGGCAGATGTGTTTCCAGTATTCGGCATCGACGGGCTGAACCGACAAGCGCGAGTTCTTCACCAGGACCAGGTCCGCGAGCTTGGGGTCACCCCTGATCTCGCTCAACGTGACCGGCGTTTCGAAGGCGCGGTCGGTCTTTACGTCGACCATGACGAACTTGCCGCTGGCGTCCGAGGCATCGGGGTAGGCCTCCTTGTGCACGCGCACGACGCCCATGACCTGTTTCTCCTTGCCCGAGTGATAGAAGAAGCACTGATCGCCCTTCGTCATGGCGTTCAGGTTGGCGCGCGCCTGATAGTTCCGCACGCCGTCCCAGCCCTCGACGCCCTTTTTCACCTGGTCGTCCCACGACCAATCGTGCTCGGGCTCGGTCTTGATGAGCCAGTAATGCATGGCGTCCTCCCCGGATCGGCTCTCGATGGCCGAACTCTAGCCGACGGCGGAACGCCGGGCCAGGGCCGCTGCCGTCGGGCTCAGGCCAGCTCGCGAGTAAAGGGCCGGCTCATCAGGGTCTCGATCTCCCGGTCGATCGAGGCGGCGTGGTTGATGATGGCGTCGACCGACGCGGCGATGGGCATTTCGATGCCGTGCTGCTTCGCCAACGCAGTGACCGCGCTGACGCTGAAGGCGCCCTCGGCGACGGACTTTTGCGCAGCCAGATAGTCCTTCGCCACCGCGCCCCCGGCCAGCGCCACGCCGAGCGACATGTTGCGCGAGGTTGCCGAGGAACAGGTGAGCACCAGATCGCCCAGGCCGCACAACCCCATCAGGGTCGCCGATTCGGCGCCCATGGCCCGGCCCAGGCGCAGGATTTCCGCCATGCCCCGGGTGATCAGCGCGGCCCGCGCGTTTTCACCCAGGTCGCGGCCCGTGACGATGCCGCAGGCGATGGCGAGCACGTTCTTGACCGCGCCGCCGATCTGCGCGCCGATCAGGTCGCTGCTGAAATAGGGCCGGAAGGTGCGGCTGCCCAGGGCTTGGATCAGCGCCGCGCCCACGGCCTCGTCGCGGCAGGCGAGCGTCACCGCCGTCGGCAGGCCGCGCGCCACTTCCTTGGCGAACGTCGGTCCCGATAGGACGGCGGCCGTGGCTTCCGGCAGCACTTCACCAAGAACCGTACTGAGGAGCGCGTTGCTGCCCTGCTCGATCCCCTTGGCGCAAATGACGCACGGCGTGCCGGGCCTCACGTGCGGCGCCAGATCCCGGCCCGCCTCGCGCAGGTGCTGGGCCGGCGTGACCAAGAGGATCGCGTCCGCATCGCAAGCCTCGGCTTGAACGTCTGTCGCGCGCACCGACTCGTGCACCGGAATGCCCGGCAGGAATATGTCGTTGCAGTGTCCGCCGTTGATCGCGGCGACGACCTCGGGCTCGCGCGCCCACAGCACCACGTCGCGGCCGCTGTCGGCGGCGGCATTCGCGAGCGCCGTTCCCCAGGCGCCTGCGCCGATGATGCCGATTCGTTGAATTGTCAGCGCGGGCAATGCACTCCCCGGTCGGCCCCCGATCACCCCCGATCAACGAATGACGGAGCGCGGCGATCATACGGGCGATTGTGCTCTCCCGACACTAGGAATGTTTCCGGGGGAATGTTTCGGCCCCGGCGCCCCGGCCGCGCAGGCGCGGACCGTCCGGTCCGCTGCCGTGAGCGAAAAAAGTTAGAGTGGTTCCGGCCAAGTCGGAATCGCTCTAGGTTGCCGGGATGGCGGACGCACCCGTGCTTGTTCTGGGGGCCACCGGCGGGTTCGGTGGCGCCGTCGTCTTTGAACTCCTGGCGCGGGGGCGGCGCGTGCGCGCGCTCGTGCGCGGCCTCGAAAAGGCCGGCAAGCGCTTCGGCGGCGCGGCGGGTCTCGAACTCGTTGCGGGCGACGCCGAGGATAGCGAGGCCTTGACCAAGGCCGCGGCGGGATGCAGCGCCATCGTGCACGCCGTCAACCCGCGCTACGATCAATGGCGTCCCAAGTTGGAGGACGCCACCGCGAACGTCATCGCGGCGGCCAAGACGTCCGGCGCCGCCATACTGTTCCCCGGCAACATCTACGGCCTCGGCTTGCAGACGGATGCACCCCTTGACGAGACGGTGGAGAACAAACCCAACACCGAGCGGGGCGAGCTTCGCGTCCGGCTCGAGGACTCCCTGCGCGCGGCCTCCGGGGAGGGCGTGCAGGTCATCATCTTGCGGGCCGGCGATTTCTTCGGGCCGACGGTGCGCAACGGCCTGGCCGACCCGCTGTTCGGCCGGGCGCTCGTGGGCCGGACCATGCGCACCCTGGGCCGGGTTCGCATTCCGCGCCAGTGGGCCTATGCGCCCGATCTGGCCCGCGCCGCCATCGATCTGCTCGACAAGCGCGCCGGCCTCGCGCCCTTCGAAATCGTCCACGATGCGGGTTACGTGGTGCCCGAACAGCGCGCCTTCGCCGCACGGATCGCCGAGGCGGCCGATTACAAGGGCCTCGGTCTCAGGCCCTTCCCCTGGTGGGTGCTCAGGCTGCTCTCGAAGATCGATCCGATCCTGCGCGAGGTCGTGAAGATGCGCTATCTCTTTGAAAATTCCGTTATCCTCGGCGGACATCGCTTCGGCGAAGTCTTGCCGGGTTTCGCCCGGACGCCGCTCGACGAGGCGATCGAAGCGACCCTGGCGAGCTACAAAGCCGATTGGGAGGAAAAGCACGGCAAGCCGCTGACCCATCGGTACGCCAGGGAGCGCGCGGCCGCGGCGGCGCGCGATTCGGCCGAGGCGCGGCCGGAACAACCTGCCTCCGAGCCAGCAGCCGAAGACGCCGCGTCCTCGGACCGCTAGGCCGCGAGGCGGCCCGCCGGTTATCCCGCGCGCCCGCGCGGGCGCGGCCATCCTTAATTCATCCGAGATGGGCCGGTCCGCAGCCGTGAGCGATAAAAAAAGCTACTGCGCCGCCACCGCCAGATTGAAGGCGATCGAAATGCGCGTTCCCTTGCCGTGATAGGGCCGCACGCCGTGGGACAGCCAGGCCGGAAACATGATCATGATTCCCGCGCGCGGCCGCACCAACTCGGTGGAGCCGACCGATTGTCCGCCGGGCCCGCGAAAGCAAAGATTCGGCGCGTACATGGACGGGCCCGGCCCGCGCGGGTCCATGATCACGAACTCGCCGCCTAGTTTTGGGTCCTCGGCGCAGCCGCCGTCGTCCACATAGTACGTGCCCGACCAGAAGGCGCCGGGGTGGACGTGGAATTCGTTGCTGTCGCCGGCCCGGTTGACGTTGGCCCAGGCGTTGACCTGCCAGTCGACCTCGATGGGCCGGCCCGAGCGGCTTGCGGTCATGTGGTCGGCGATGCCGAGCGCCGTCTCAACGATCCGTTCGCCCGCCTTGCCGCCCCACTTTGGAAAATCGCGCTGGGAGTGCCAGCCGCCGATGTTGGAATCGTAATGATCGGTGGCCGGCTCCTTCTTCTCGCGCGCCAGGATCGTCTTCTTGAGGCGCGCGTTGAGCTTCTCGTGGTCCGGCATCATCTTCATCACGACGGGGGTCGGGAAGGTGTTGCGCACTTCAATCCGCTCTTCGATCCGTTCGGGGATCCCTTCGGGCGTTTGTTCTTCGTGCTCGGGCATTGCCCCTCCCTTTGCGCCGTTATGCGCCAATGGTCCCATTGTCATGGCTCCCGGCCCCTAGGTGGCGGAGGTCATCCCGCCGAAGCTGTAGTCGCGCACCACTTCGGCGACGCGGATGTGAAAGCCCGAGAGAATATCGTTGCGGCCCAAGATTTGGCCCTTGCGGTGACCGGCCGCCTCGCGCCAGGCGCGCACCGCCGCCTCGTCGCGCCACAGGGACATGGACAGGAACTTTCCCTCCGTGGTCCGGCTCTCGAAGCGTTCGACGGAAATGAACCCGTCGATTTGGTCCAGTTCGGCGCGCAGGTTCTCGGCCAGGCCGAAGTAGGCGTCTGCTTGGCCATCGCGGACTTCGAACTCAAACAGCACGACCATCATCGTCTGCTACTCCCTGTGCTAATTTAACAACTTACAACGCACCCCCTCCCCGGCCCTCCCCCATCCAGGGGGAGGGGGACCGGCGCGGCGCTTCAAGTCTAGTCCCCTCCACCCTTGTGGGGGAGGGTTAGGGAGGGGGGTGTTTTTGTTTGATTCAAAATGAAAGCCGTTGTCTCGCCGCCTTCTACTCTTTGGCGCCGGCGCCCGGCGCCTTGGCGGCGTGTGGATCGAGCGGCCAGCGCGCGCGGGCCGGCGCATCCAGCGGGTCTCTCATCCCGCGCGACAGGCGCTCGATCCCGGCCCAGGCGATCATGGCCCCATTGTCGGTGCAAAGCGCGGGCGGCGGCGCGGTCATGGTAAAACCGTTCTCGCCGGCCAGATCACCGAGCCGCGCGCGCAGCAGGTCGTTCGCGGCCACGCCGCCCGCCACGACAAAATCGTTGGCGTCCGGGTGCCGCGCCCGCATCGAGGCAAAGGCGTTCCCGGTGCGGTCGCACAGAACATCCGCCACGGCGGCCTGGAACGACGCGGCGAGGTCCGCGGTCATTTGGCGCGAAAGCCGTTGCTTGTCCCCGCCAAGCTTCTTCACCGTGTACCACACCGCGGTCTTCAATCCGGAGAAGGAGAAGTGGCAACCCTCACGGCCCTTGAGGGGGCGGGGCAACTCGAAACGCCGCGCATCGCCCTCGCGCGCCGCGCGTTCCACCGCGGGCCCGCCGGGATAGCCGAGGCCCAGCATCTTCGCCGTTTTGTCGAAGGCCTCGCCCACCGCGTCGTCGATGGTGGTGCCCAGGCGCGTATAGGCGCCCACGCCTTCGACGATCAGCAACTGGCAATGACCGCCGGAGATCAACAAAAGCAGGTAGGGGAAATCGAGACCGTCGCTGAGCCGCGCCGACAGGGCGTGCCCCTCGAGGTGGTTCACCGCGGCAAGCGGCAGGGCATGCGCGGCGGCGATGGCCTTGCCCGTCATCAGCCCGACCATGACGCCGCCGATCAATCCCGGCCCCGCCGTGGCCGCAACGCCGT